>JAUSDC010000086.1 GCA_030650845.1 Candidatus Methanoperedens sp. | reverse complement strand
TCAGGCACATACATCCCATCATGGTAAGCGATCGCCTGCGCCTCGGCATCTGAAAGCGGGATATACTGCGAAACAAGATACAGGCTGCGCAGCGACAAACCCATTGCAACGATCTCAGGATTTATGGTGTATGAGCCAGTTGGCATGCCGTCTTTGAGTTCTGGCAGATAATACGGTTTTCCCGGCATTCCCACCTTCCCGATATCGTGGAACAAACCAACGATCACGCAAATCTCCTCGCTTATTTCAGGCGCGAGGGCGACGCGCAGTTGTAGCAGGGTTTCGGCTACTCCGATGCTGTGTTCGAGCAGTCCGCCTTCTTTATTGAGATGATATTTTGTACTGGCGGGGCTGGTGAGCCATGTTGTTTGAGTGTGGAGTACTTCGATGAACTTATCCACATTTGGTTTTCGTTCTATTATTTTCGATATTAGGTGGTTGTATCTGTCTTTCATGAGTCTCCTCCTTCTATTTTTGTGGGGTCGATATCCTTGATAATCTTCTTCAGGAAAACCTGGAACTCGCTGAGGAAGGAGTAGAAATCCGTATCATCTATCTCTGACAGAAGCAAGTCCCGCTCTTTGCCCCAATCAAATATCTTTCCCGATTGTAAGAGGGCATTTTTCTCTTTCAGATTGAACCGGTATTTGTCATAGAGCTCAATCGCAAAGTTCGTCTTGCGGACTATGCACCCCTCCACATCCTCCAATTTGATCCCGAGGCGTCTGCATATAAAGTAAACATCCAGGAAATCCCTTGCCTTCGTCCCCTCCCTCGTTAGAAGTGCCCTGACTTTTTCGCTCAGTATCTCGCGAATGTCGTAAATGCTGAAGTTTATCTTCCTGGTATATTCTGCATACTCAGGGAACAGCGCCTCAAGCTCCTCGTGCTCGCCTGTAAGCAATCCGCTAAGTTCTGCGTCCCTGGGTGGAAAGCACATGCTCTCGACAAAGTTGATCTGCACTTTAAGAAAGCTGCGGCGCTTGAGAACTTCAGACATATACCAGATCTTGAATGTGCATGTTTTGTTGCCCCCGCCGAACTCGATGTATTCGGCGTTGCTTTTTTCACATTTGAAATCCATGCTTCTTTTTTCTGCAATTTTCTCAAAGATCTCGCCGATCCTGTCAATGACTCTGGATAAATAAGCTCGAATAGCCTTCTGCGACATTCCATCGAACACGCTCTGGTCTTTCCATGTGAAGTCTATGTCCTCCGAGAATCTTAGATAGCCGAAGTACGACTTTATAAGACAGGTGCCTCCTTTGAAGAGGACGTTTGCGGCGAAAAACCTGTCACCTGAGAGGTCGAATAATATCTGATGGAGGAGAAGGTCCTTCTCGATCAAATCCTTCCTCTTGATGTTAAGGATTTTGGCAACCTCATTTACAAAATCAGCCCTCACCCGATCACCCTCTCCAATATTTCAGTCACTGTTTTTGGATACTTCTTTGCGTAGCTCATCAACTTCTCTTTTGAACCCTGCTTGGCCCATTCGGATATATCAAGGATTATCTTGTCGTCTGGAACTCCGTTATACCTCCAGATGTATATGAAGTCAAGGACAGTCTTCTCAGGGTCTGAATATCTTACGATCTCATCATTTTTCTTTATTCCAAAGCCAACCAGGGAAGGCGATAGTTTGGTGAACTTGAATTTGTAGCCAGCTATGTTTATGGGGTTTGCCCTGAACAGCGTATCGTTTATCACATCCTCAACCGCAAAATACTCATGAGTCATATTATTAAGTTTCAGCGCAGTGTGCAGCCCAAAATACCAGTTTCTCACATTCTTTAATTCCAGCCCCTTTGCTACGAGTTCCAGATAGCTATATTTGCTCCTTCCAAGCTTCAACTCATCAAGTGACTTAACATAAAATATTCCTCTAAATATCCTTGTCAGGTAGCCCTGTGCAATGAAATATCGAATTACTGTGGTATAGTTCAATTTCATTGATTTGCAGTACAGTTTCAACTCTTCTGACGTGACGAACTCTTTATTTTCTATACGAAGCTTTTTGAGCAGAACACTCATTTTCATTTATATCTCAATATCATATATAGTATGATATTGTGATATATATCACTATGTATGTTTAAGCCTCGAATATCTTAAAATCGCCGGGAACTTTGCATCTGTCGGCGTGATCTTTTATGAGCTCAGCGCAGAATGAATGAAAGGTTTTAACGTGAATTTCTTTTCCCTGAAGGAGATTCTCGACCTTTTCACGCATGTGCCTTGCGGCTTCTTTGGAGAAGGTGAGCGCGAGGATTTGAGATGGGTCGATGTTTTCTTTTTCGACCATGTAAGCGATCTTGGCTGTAATGGTTGTTGTCTTGCCTGTACCTGCGCCTGCGAGGATCAGTTGGGGGGCTTGTGTGTGTTTGATGGCTTCAAGCTGGCGGGGTTTTAATGAGGAGAAGAGGGAGTTTAACATATTCACTACCATTTTAATTTCTATTTTTCCTTTTCAATCAAAATTGGGAAAAATCCTTCACATTTAATGCTCAATAAATAATAATTATCTCTTCAATTTTTCCTTGGCTTTTTCCGTCAAATAGATTTCAATTTTATCTTGGTCAATTTGTTTATATCCAATAAATCCCTTTTTAAATAAAAATCCTAAATAAAATTGCATATCATTTGAATCAAAACTGTAAGATTCAATACTTGGAAATTTAATATTTGTTGATATTAATTTTTTAATTATTTGATTCAATTCCTTATCATTCTTCGAGATAATTTTTTTACCTAAATTATTTCGTATTTCAGCAGTGCCGTTAGAATTATCTTGAACAATCTCAGTTCCAATAAAAGGAAGTCCAATCCTGATATCATTTGATTCTGATTTTTTAACCTCATCATACATTTTGTCATCTTCTAACCATTCCCATTTGATATCTCCGAATTTTCTATAGAATAAAAACTCCCGATCTGTCAAAGATATTGATCTTAAGCTTTTATTGTATGAAATCAATAATGGAGTAATATCTCTTGATGCCTGCAAACGCTCTATTCGATCCAATGCTTGGGTAAGATCACCAGGTCTGATTGATCTACTAGAATAGCTTTGAATCTTCTTAAGAATTTCACTTTGAGGAATGCCATTTATTAAACTCTGATCTTTCGCCTCAGTAAGTAATCTAAAAATCAGATAATATATTTTTAATTCTGTGTCTGATCTGAAACCCCTCTCGAAGACCTCCTTGATTTTATTATAACGCTGACCAATATCTTCAACACATTTTTGCCTGGCTTTATTCAAAGAATCTATATTGGAAATTTCTTTAATTTTATCCTGTTTTTCGTAGATATCTTCAATCAGGCAAATATTTTCAGCAATTCTTTGCAGCAATCCAACATTTTCAAACGAAGATTCCACGATTTCTGAAGCCACATTGGGTGAAAAAGATATATTTAGCGCGTCTGAACCTTTTTTTAGAACTTCAAACAACTCTGATTTTGTCCATCCAATATTGATTTCCTCTATTCTTCCAGATAAATCACCATTATAGTAGACAAGCAAATCTAATTCTGCCCAAATACCAATTATTAGAACAAAAATATTTAATTCATACAAAGCTTTGAGGTGAAATGCAATTTCTTTTCTAATTTCCTCGGGGAAGTAATGAAAATCTTCAAGAATTAGACGTTTATCATTCTTTATCAATTGTTCAGCTAAAAATTTGATATCAGTTTCATAACCTTCAACGGAATTGTAAGAAGATGTTTTTTCATCCAATTTGTTTGTTCCAGTTTTTCCTTCGGTTGATGCTCCAACAATAAGTGGAATTGTTCCTTCGACTTTTCCCGTCACTTCGCCACTAATGCTTTGCGTTTCTCTTTTAGTTGTTTCTTTAGGAACGGATGAATTAAGTTGTCGCAAAGCTTTTTTCCAAACTTCTTCACAGGGCATATTGGGCAGACATTGAATAATTATACATTCTGATGAATCCAAATTTTTCTTTCGTATGCATGATTTCCCTTGTTTTGATGCACCATGAATTACTATATGTTTTTGAGATGACCAGAAATAACGGAATTTACTATCAAGATTTGATCTATCTACATAAGTGTAATCAGGTACCGTATTTTTTATACCAAAAACTTGATCCAACCTTGGCAAAATAATATATTCCTCTTCATTCTTCTTACAGCTATTCTTTATATAAAACAATTTCGTAAAATTCAATTAATAAATATTGAACTTTTAAACAAATATTTTCCGGTATAATTTTTGGAAAGAAATAGGACAATATTAATATTGGAAAATCTATTTAACAATTGAATAATATTCAAGAATACAAAAGCGAAGTAGTTAATAAGATGCATAACTACCTTGGAGTATTGAAAACCATAGGAGACTGAGAATTTATGAGCAACGGTGACCTGAACTGGATCGCGAACTTCATCTGGGGCATTGCCGATGACGTTCTCCGTGATATCTATGTTCGCGGCAAATACCGGGACGTTATTCTTCCCATGGTCGTAATCCGCCGCCTCGACGCCGTACTGGAGCCAACGAAAAAGGCAGTATTGGACATGAAGAAGACGCTTGACGATGCCAAGATCACCAATCAGGATGCAGCTTTGCGGCAGGCTTCCGGTCAGGCTTTCTATAACACTTCCCCATTCACCCTTCGCGACCTGGGCGCCCGCGCCAAGGCTCAGACGCTTAAAGCAGACTTTGAGGCATATCTCGATGGCTTCTCACCAAACGTCCAGGAGATCCTTGACAAGTTCAAGTTCCGCAATCAGATCCCCACTATGGTCGTTGCCGACATCCTAGGAAGCATAATTGAAAAGTTCCTCGAACATTCCATCAATCTTGGCCCCCAACCCGTTTTGAGTACAGATGGTAGAGAACGCCTCCATGCGCTTGATAACCATGCAATGGGCACGATTTTTGAGGAACTGATCCGCCGCTTTAACGAAGAGAATAACGAAGAGGCAGGCGAACACTTTACGCCGCGCGACGTTGTAAAACTGATGGCAGATCTCGTTCTGCAACCTATCGCCGACAAGATCGAGTCAGGAACATATCTTTTGTATGACGGAGCCCAGGGTACCGGCGGCATGCTCACTGTATCAGAAGAACGGTTGCTTGATCTGGGTCGCGAACACGGAAAGGAAGTCTCTATCCACCTCTTTGGCCAGGAGATAAACCCCGAAACATACGCTATTGCTAAAGCCGACCTGCTGCTCAAAGGTGAAGGCGAAGAAGCAGAGAACTTCTACCTCGGTTCGACACTTTCGCAGGATGGCTTTCCAGCCCGTGAGTTCGATTTTATGCTATCAAATCCTCCCTATGGTAAGAGCTGGAAAACAGATCTGGAACGCATGGGAGGGAAGGGCGAAATTCGTGATCCTCGTTTCATCATCAATTTTGCAGGTGATCCTGAGTTCAGCCTCATCACCCGATCCAGCGATGGTCAGCTCATGTTTCTCGTGAATAAACTCTCCAAGATGAAACACGATACACCGCATGGCAGCCGCATTGCTGAGGTTCACAACGGATCATCACTATTCACGGGCGATGCAGGTCAAGGTGAAAGTAACATCCGGCGATGGATCATTGAAAACGACTGGCTAGAGGCGATTATAGCCCTGCCGCTTAACATGTTCTACAACACCGGCATTGCAACTTATATCTGGGTGCTCTCAAATCGGAAAGAGGAGCGACGTAAGGGCAAGGTGCAGCTTATTGATGCCACTTCCTGGTTTAAACCTCTGCGCAAGAACCTTGGTAAGAAGAACTGCGAACTCTCAGCAGACGATATCCAGCGCATTATGACCTCTTTCTCAGGTTTCGAGGAAACTGAGCAGTCAAAGATTTTCCCGAATGCCGCTCTCGGATACTGGAAAGTTACTGTTGAGCGCCCTCTTCGTTTGAAGGTCGAGTTCTCCACAGCAACCCGTGCCCGCTTTAAGAAAGCCTGCGCTGAGGCGAAGGAATATATGCTTTCTGATTTCGCTGATCGCTTCGCTGGCACTCTTGGGGCTGGTCAGCACACTGATTTCAATAAATTCATGGCTGAAGTAGAGAAATACGCTGATAAGAATGGCGTGAAGCTCAATGCAAAACGCCTGAAGCTGCTGCAAAGTGCACTTGCCGAGAAGGATGAAACAGCAGCGCCACTGATCAAGAAAATCCATAAACAAGGAAAGATGGAAGCTGACCCCCTGCATGGTCGCTATCCTGTTACTATCGATGGTAAACCCTGTGTGGTAGAGTATGAGCCAGACAGCGATTTGCGTGACTCTGAACAGGTTCCGCTTCTGGAAGATGGCGGCATCGAAGCCTTCTTCCGCCGTGAGGTGCTGCCACATGTGCCTGATGCATGGATAGATGAAGAAGCAACAAAGATAGGATATGAAATATCCTTCACACGCTACTTCTACAAGCCGCAACCGCTGCGCACACTTGCGGAAATCAGCGCTGACATCCTGGCTCTAGAGAAGGAAACAGGAGGACTTCTGGGCGAAATCGTGGGGAACGCAAAGTGATCAAGACTGCTCGCGCCGCTTATGGAAATCGCTTGCTTGCCGATCTGGAAAATCATAACACCAAGTTTGGCAAAGGTTTTGATGGCCGCAATCTCCGGCACATACGAATGTTCCACATAACTTTTCCAAATTGGAACGCGCTGCGTTCCGAATTGAGCTGGACACAAACTTCCTATCTGCGAAAATCTGCGGAATCTGTGGATAAAGTTTTGAAAGACGATCCGCAGATTACGCAGATTCGCGCAGATTTATCGATCGGGGGTATAGATGTACGCTCGAAGGCTGGAGAAGAGGAACTTCTTACTGTATCATCTAAAGATGGCGTTGTTCCCCGACGTGAGAAGGTTGTTACCATGTTCATGGCAGAGTCGTATGAGGGCTACAAACTCTGCTGGCCAGGAGATCTCGTCATCAACAGCTTATGGGCATGGGCGGGCGGTCTTGGCTTTTCCCGTCACCACGGTATCATCAGCTCAGCCTATGGTGTTTATCGACCTAGGGAGCAGTTTTCAGGTCATTGGAAATACTTTGATTATATTCTTCGATCAATAGTCTACGATTGGGAGTTTCATGTTCGATCAAAGGGAATCTGGGTCTCACGGCTGCAACTTACAGACCCATCGTTTTTGGATATGCCAATAGTTCTGCCGTCAAACGAAGAGGCAGTAGCTATCGCTCAGTTTTTGACAAGAGCAAGCTCTCTCATCAGTCGTTTCATCCGCATTAAACGACGGCTCATCGAGCTGTTGAACGAAAAGAAGCAGGCTATCATCCACCAGGCAGTGACCCGCGTAATTGACCCAAAAGTCCGCCTCAAGACCTCTGGCATCGACTGGTTCGGCGATGTCCCAGAACATTGGGAAGTGCAAAAAGTAAAGCAAGTCTCGAAGCTACTTGTTAGCAATGTTGACAAGATATCTCTGCAAAATGAGATGCCAATTCGACTGTGCAATTATACAGATGTCTATAAAAATGAAGTGATTTCAGATAAAATTAACTTCATGGTTGCGTCAGCAACAAAAGATGAAATAAATAAATTCAAGCTAAAGATCGATGATGTGGTCATAACTAAAGACTCAGAGATGTGGAATGACATTGGTGTGCCTGCTTTAGTTGATTATGAGGCTCCTGACTTAATTTGCGGCTACCATCTCGCCATCTTGCGTCCCGATGCTCGGAAGATGAGTGGTGAATTTCTATTACGTTGCTTTCAGGATCGGCTGCTTGTGACTCAGCTGCATATTCAGGCTAATGGTATCACTCGCTATGGATTATCCCAACAGGCAATAAAGGACTGTCTTGTTCCGGTACCTCCTGTTAACGATCAGTTTGCAATTTGCAAAATATTAAAGTCCGAATTGTTGGGCTTGAACGTTGCAAAAGTCAAAGCTTTGCGAGAAATCGATCTCCTCCGCGAATTCCGCATCCGCCTGATTTCCGATGTCGTCACCGGCAAGCTGGATGTGCGAGGCGTGGAACTTCCCGCAATGGACGAGGCTGCAGCTCTAGAAGATATAGAAACCGGCGAAGATACCGAAACTGAATCGGAAGAATTGATCGAAAGCGAGGAGGTAGCAGATGCCGACGAGTGATACCAGCGAAAAGGGATTGGAGAGCATGATCTTCAATTCCCTGACTGGTTACGGCGGCGGCACTACTACAGGCGCTGAAGGTGTGCGCGAGGCTGGATCAGTTCGCTATCTTGCAGGTGATCCAAAGGATTACGATCGCGACCATGCTGTGGACATTGATAAATTGCTTGCCTTCCTGCAATCCACCCAGCCCAAAGTATTTACCCAGCTTGGCATCGAAACTGAAGGTCCTGCAAGACTCAAGTTTCTGGCGCGGCTCCAGGGCGAGATCGCAAAACGTGGCGTGGTGGATGTGCTGCGAAAAGGGATTCAACACGGCGCAGCCTCAGTGGAGCTCTTCTACGGCGCGCCATCTCCGGGCAATCCCAAAGCAGTGGAGCGTTTCGACGCTAACCTCTTCAGCGTCACACGGCAACTGCGCTACAGCAAGGATGAGAACCAGCTTTCCATAGACCTTGCCATTTTCATAAATGGTCTGCCAATTATCACTTTTGAACTAAAGAACCGACTCACCAAACAGACCGTTCAGGACGCTGTGGAGCAGTATATGCGCGACCGCGACCCTCGCGAACTGCTTTTCCAGTTCGGACGCTGCCTCGTGCACTTTGCTGTGGACGATCAGGAAGTGCGTTTCTGCACTAACCTCAAGGGCAATGATTCATGGTTCCTGCCATTTAACAAGGGTTATAACGACGGTGCAGGCAACCCGCCAAATCCTGACGGCATCAAGTCTGATTATATGTGGCGCTCCATCCTTATCCGAAGGGAGCTTACAGACATTATCGAGAACTACGCGCAGATAGTAGAGAGAAAAGACGAGCGAACTGGCAGGAAGAAGAGAGAACAGATTTTTCCGCGCTATCACCAGCTTGACGTAGTGCACAAACTCCTTGCTGATGTTCATACACGCGGAGCAGGCCATCGATATTTGGTCCAGCACTCGGCTGGCAGCGGAAAAAGCAACTCCATTGCCTGGCTGGCATATCAGCTCGTAGAGTTAATGAGGAATAATATCAGGATATTCGATTCAGTCATCGTTGTAACTGATCGCAGGAATCTTGATAAACAAATCCGCGACACCATCAAGGGTTTTACCCAGGTCTCATCAATTGTTGGGGCTGTCACAGAAGGATCAGGGCAACTCAGACAATTCCTCGAAAGCGGCAAGAAGATCATAATCACGACAGTCCAGAAGTTCCCCTTTGTCCTGGACGAGATCAGCAACGAACACAGAGGCAGGAAGTTTGCGATCATCATTGATGAGGCCCATTCCAGCCAGGGCGGTCGCACAGCAGCCAAGATGAATATCGCACTCTCATCAGAGGGAGGTGAGGAAGACGAAGAGACCCTGGAAGATACCATCAACCGTATCATGGAATCAAAGAAAATGCTGCCCAACGCCAGCTACTTTGCCTTCACCGCCACGCCAAAGAACAAGACCCTTGAGATCTTTGGCGAACCGTATTCAGAAGGAGACGTTATCAAGCACCGTCCTTTCCATAGCTATACTATGAAACAGGCGATCCAGGAGGGCTTCATCCTCGATGTGCTCCAGAACTACACATCGGTTGAAAGCTACTACAGGCTGATGAAGAAGATTGAAGATGACCCGGAGTATGACACCAAGAAGGCACAGAAGAAACTCCGTCGTTATGTCGAATCCCACAAGTATGCAATTGAACAAAAGGCAGAGGTTATGGTTGACCACTTCCTGGAACAGGTGATAGCCAAAAATAAGATCGGCGGCCAGGCACGGTCGATGGTCGTGACCAGCAGCATCAAGCGGGCTATCCAATATTATTTCGCTTTCTGTGATTACCTGAAGGAACTCAAGAGCCCGTACAAAGCAATCGTAGCCTTCTCAGGCGAACCTGACTATAACGGACAACAAGTGACCGAAGCTAAACTTAATGGATTCCCCAGCACCCAGATCCCTGAGCGAATCCGTGAAGATCCATATCGCTTCCTGATCTGCGCTGAGAAGTTCCAGACCGGATACGATGAGCCTCTGCTCCACAGCATGTATGTGGACAAACCTCTTTCAGGGATCAAGGCAGTGCAAACGCTCTCACGCCTTAACAGGGCGCACCCGAAGAAGCACGATACATTTGTACTTGATTTCCAGAACGATGCTGACACCATCCAGACGGCCTTCGAAGATTATTACCGCACTACGATCCTGAGCGAAGAGACTGACCCGGACAAGCTGCATGACCTCAAGGCAGACCTGGATGGATATCAGGTTTATAATTACAGCAATATTGACCTGTTCGTGGAGCGTTATCTGGGCGAGGCTGAGCGTGATCAACTCGATCCGATCCTTGATTCCTGCGTGGCGATTTATGTGGACACTATGGATGAAGATGGGCAGGTGGACTTCAAGGGTAAGGCAAAGACATTTGTTCGCACATACGGTTTTCTTGCATCTATCCTGCCCTACAATAACGCTACCTGGGAGAAGCTGTCGATATTCCTTAACTTCCTGATCCCGAAGCTTCCTGCGCCCAAGGAAGAGGACTTATCTAAAGGTATACTGGAATCCATTGATATGGACAGCTACAGGTTGGAAGTTCGCTCGGCGATTAAGATTGCTCTTGCCGACCAAAATGCGCAGATAGAACCAGTACCCATGATCGGGGGAGGTCACATGCCTGAACCGGAGCTGGATAGGTTGAGCAACATCCTGCGATCATTTAACGAACATTTCGGAAATATCGAATGGAAAGATGGAGACAAGATCCGCAATGTCATCTCCCAGGATATCCCCAAAAAAGTATCAGCGGACAAGGCATATCAGAACGCTATGAAGAATTCTGACAAACAGAACGCTCGAATTGAGCATGATAGTGCACTGAAACGAGTAATTCTTGAACTGCTCTATGATCACAATGAATTATACAAACAGTTCAGTGATAACCCCGCATTTAAGAAATGGCTGGCTGAAACGAACTTTGATGCAACATATACACCGCCGCAGGAGTTACTGGGGGAACTAGATCATGAAAGTAATAGCAATTAACGGGAGCGCCAGAAAACAGGGCAACACTGCAATTCTAATAAACCATGTGTTTGAAGAACTGGAAAAAGAAGGGATAGAAACCGAATTGGTGGAGCTTGCAGGCAGGAAGATCCAGGGATGTACAGCCTGCTATAAATGTTTTGAAACAAAAGACAGAAAATGCGCGGTC
>JAUSDC010000080.1 GCA_030650845.1 Candidatus Methanoperedens sp. | reverse complement strand
CTTGGGCTGCATTATTGATGATTTCATATATTCTTTCAAAATCATCGGCGGTACACTTACGAATCATTATTTTTCCTCAACTCACCTTTTCCACCACCCGTAATCATGAAATAAAGACCAATAATTAAAGCAATGTCAGTAAGGGGTGTTAAACTGGAGCGAGCACTCAATGCACATAATAAAATTAGTCGTACTGGTTGAGTAGTCCCACAAGCATATAGGAAATAAATGAAGGGAAGGCACAACATAAGCCCTATTATCCGCTTGTAGAAGCTTTTCATATTCATTGAAAGTTATTACTTTTAGATAAAATGTCCGGTGGGCATATGAATACTTTCACATCCCTTACCTCAACTTTATCCTATAAGCATCCCTGCTGTTCCTGATGCATTTCTCCAGTTTCGGAATGACCATAAACTCCAATGAGATCGTCAGAGCCATCAACCAGCACGGCATCCCTGTATTTCACACATCAGAGATGCATCTAAAACCATTCCTCTGCCGGGAGAGCGTATGCAATCTTGCCGACATTGTTGCGGTTTATAAACAATCCGAGCGGTTCTATATTGTGGGGATCGAGATCAAGGAATGGGATAAGCGTGTACATCCTAAGATGGCGATGGAATATCTGGAGACATACAGGGGTACATGCGAATATTTCTATCTGGCAGCCAATAAATTTTCAAAGAGCACACTGGAATTGAAGGATATTGGATTGTTCGATCTGAGCAGGATGAAGGTCGTCAAAGATCCAGGATATTTGTATCCTGATGTGGAATTCAGGTCGAATTTGATGAAGAGAATAAAGAACAACTTCAAGGTGCTGACCAATGCTGTAGATGACCCGTTCCAGAGGACTATCGGGGAGTATTATTAGATATTACCCATTAGCCGATGTAGCTTGCATATTTTTCCCGGCAATCATTGATAATTTTTTTATATTCACACATACATAATATTCATAGCTTCTTTTTCTCTTTCTTTATATTTGATACGTTCTTGTTCCTGGAATTCCCATAGCATCTGGTTTGTTCTGGC
>JAUSDC010000074.1 GCA_030650845.1 Candidatus Methanoperedens sp. | reverse complement strand
AGGAAAAATCTGGAATATTGAGGTAAATCATGGGCATATAGGGATTTTTGGTGAAAAAATCATATTTTTTTTGAAAAATCCTGAAAATCATGAAACGATGGATGAATTTACGATGAATTTAAGGGATTACCCGACAATCTCATTACATTAGATTCGACCCTATCAAACCTAAAACCTCGCCAGCTTGAAGCCATCCAGCACACCCAAGCCCCCCAACGATCCTCGCAGGCGCAGGCACAGGCAAGACCACGACCATCACAGCAAAAATAGCATATAGGGTCGAAAAGGAAAACATCGACCCCTCTCAGATCCTCGCGCTCACCTTCTCCAAAGAAGCAGCAAGGAACATGCAGACAAATGCGGTATCGTCAGAGCAGGGTCGGAGCGCTGCGCTGCATAGCTGTCCTGGGGCATATCGGGCGCCGAGATATAAATATACAAAAAGTGATAAATATGTGGCCCATCCCTCCAAAAACTGATTTCGTATCCGTGTGTATCCGCGTCATCCGCGCAATCTGTGTTCTTTCGTAGTCCATCTGCGTTTTCGCATATCGTTTTTGATGAGACTGAACAAAAATATGTCTGAACTCGCCCAGAGGAATTGTACGAAGATGAAGAGGTTCTGGGGCCTGATAATGTTTGAAGGTTAGTTTGTGATCCCCAACTGAAAACACAATGTATCGATTATTTCTTCTGTATCAATCGATCTGAAATCGTCAGATATATCTTCCAGATCTTCGAGGAACAGGTTGTCTTTTGCAGCGTTCTTTAATTCACGGATTCTCACTCTGAAACTATCCTGCCTTTTCTTCATGATTAAAATTACCTCAACGGTCTCATTTTCAGGGAATTCCCTGGGGACTTTGATATTTATTTCATGGTTTTTTGGTATCTTGATAATCTGTTTAACTGCTTCCATTTCTTAATCCTATTAATTTTTGTCTCAGGTGATTTTTCACATATTAAACTGATATCTTCGTATATGATACGCCCTTTATACACTTAAACTTATTTTTATAGAATATATTATTTGATGAGATACTGTCCTAAAATTTGAATGTTTTGGACATGCCAGGACATGGATGCGCACTGATTTCGTATCCTTCTATGTTTCTATTTCATGCATGTATGGAGTGTTGAGATATGCAACCATTGATCTCAGGTAAAACTCCGCCAACGGCGGCGCCTCACCGGGGTCTGGGGTCGCACCCCAGCGCCGTTCATATGATATTGATCGAAAGTGCTCTCTTCTGCGGTTTCGCATATCGTTTTCGGTGGCGCATATTTTTCAGACTCCTCCAACCCTTGCCTAAAACCCCCGCCAGCTCCTATCCTAAAACCATACCCCTCCCCCCGACTGATCCTTGCAGGCGCAGGCAAGACCACGACCATAACCGCAAAAATAGCATACATGGTCGAAAAAGAAAACATCGACCCCCCCTCCTCGCACTCACCTTCTCCAAAGAAGCCGCAAGGAACATGCAGACAAATGCGGTATCTTCGAGAAGAGCAGGGTCGGAGCGCGATACTGTGTAGCTGTTCGGGGGCATATCGTGCGCCAGGTATTAATATTTAAATAATTATAAATGTGCGGCTACTGTGATGACACACACAAATGATACCAAAAAAATAGAAAAAAACAACGAACCCAGACGAACTTTAACGAACTCCGGTTGGTTGAGTTAGTTTTGAGTTCGTACGAGTTAGTTGTTAATTTTCGTCATACAGGACACGGATGAGCACTGATTTCGTATCTGTGAAAATCCGTCAGATCCGTGTGATCCGTGTGCTACGTCGTGGTAAATCTGCGCTTACAGGTGGACAGCGAGAGGTTGATCCGGGCGGTTGTGGGGATGCTTGCTGATTTCACTTTCACACCGCTCTCTCAACCCTTTTAAACACAAAAGACATCTTAACAATACAGTAACTACCTCTTCAAAAAGAGAAATAAATATGAACTCAAAAGATGCGCTTGTTGTTTTTGAAGGAACGAAAATAAGGAGAATATGGCATGAAGAACAATGGTATTTTTCAGTAGTTGATGTTGTACAAGTTTTGACAGATAGTCCAACACCAAGGCAATATTGGGGCAAAATTAAAGATCGAGAATTTCAACAACTTGAGTTGTCCCCAATTTGGGTACAACTGAAACTGCCATCAGCAGATGGTAAGAGTTACAAAACCGACTGCGCCAATACAGAATCCATGTTCAGGATAATACAGTCAATTCCCTCCCCAAAAGCAGAACCTTTCAAAAGATGGCTCGCCAAAGTTGGATACGAAAGGATACAGGAAATAGAAAATCCGGAACTTGCACAGGACAGGGTCAAGGAATATTACGAGCTTAAAGGCTATCCAGAAGATTGGATCGACAAGAGGCTAAGAGGCATAGCGATCAGGCAGGATTTGACTGATGAATGGAAAACGAGGGGCGTTCAGGAGAAAAAAGACTTTGCAATACTCACGAATGAAATTTCAAAAGCAACATTTGGCAAAACCGTTGGTGAATACAAGAAATTCAAACGATTAGATAGGGATAGCCTGAATCTGAGGGACCATATGACAGACTGGGAGTTGATACTTACTATGGTCGGTGAGAAAGCAACAACGGATATTACAATTTCAAAAGACTCCCTGGGATTTAAAGAATGCAAGGATTCTGCTGTTGAAGGCGGGACAATTGCAAAGAATACCAGGAAAGAGCTCGAACAAAAAACAGGAAAAACCATAATTTCCAGTGAAAATTATCTTCATATAGCTGGGAAGAAGCAAAAAAAAATGGTCCAGGAAATAGCCAATGAGACTGGAAAAATAGAAGAATAATATAATATCAAACGGTGGTATCGATGTCCTTAGACTCCCCCCACCTAAAACCCTGCCAGCTCCCCTCAATCAAACACACCCAGCCCCCCAACTGATCCTTGCAGGCGCAGGCACTGGCAAGACCACGACCATCACCGCGAAGATCGCATATATGGTCGAAAAAGAAAACATCGACCCCACTCAGATCCTCGCGCTCACCTTCTCAAAAGAAGCCGCAAGGAACATGCGCGAAAAGGTCGAGAAACTCCTTCAGGGAAGGAAGTGATCGTTAAGACTTTCCACTCATTCTGCGCAAGTTTATCAAGGAGCGTTCCCAGAAATTCTTTCGGGAGATTTTTGTAGACAATGCCATTACAAACTTATTTGCAGGTATAAGATGTAATGAGTTAATCTGATCATGTCAATCCTTGACCTCATATCCCTGCCAGAAAGCAAAACTCTGGAATTCAAAGAGACCATGCCTAATCCTGAGGCTATTGCAAAAACTACCTGCGGTTTTGCTAACGGTGGTGGGGGATCGATCATAATAGGAGTGAGTGATAAGGATAAAAAGATTATCGGTATCAACGAACGGGACATTTCTGACCTGGAAGAGAAAATATCAAATATAGTCTATACATTGGTTGAACCCACACCTGCTTTTAATACAACTGTTCTTAATATTGAAGGAAAACTGCTGTTTAAGATCGAAATATACCCTGGAAGTCTTAAGCCATATCACCTGAAAAATAAAGGAGAGGTCGAGGGTACCTATATCAGACTTGGTTCTACCAACAGGAAGGCAGATATTGATACAATTGAAGAATTAAGACGCAGGAGGATGAATATCGGCTTTGATGAGATCGAAGTACTGGAAGCATCTATTGATGATCTTGCTATTGAAAATATCGAACTCTACCTTGAAAAAAGAGAAAAAGCCAGGGATATACCAAGAGCTGCGCCAGATACGGAATTCTTAAAGAAAATAAAAGCAGTAAGGCAGCAAAATGGAACTGTTCACCCAACGGTCGCAGGAATTCTCTTGTTCTCAAACCAACCTGAGAACTATATTCCTGGAGCAGTGATCAAGTGTGCAAGGTTCAAAGGTATTGAAATGGATGAATTCATAGACCAGAGGATCATCACAGGTTCGCTTTTCACCCAGGCAGAAGAAACCATTGCTTTCTTTAAGAAAAATATCAGACGGTCAGCAAAGATCGAAGGGCTCTACAGGACAGAGGAATACGAGTATCCTGAAAAAGCAATAAGGGAAGCATTTGTTAATGCGCTATGTCATAGAGATTACAGTCGAAGAGGAGCCGATATTAAGTTTGCAATTTTTGATAACAGGATAGAGATCACAAGTCCCGGTGGACTTCTTCCAAACGTCAGTATCGAAGATCTGGGAACAGGAGTATCCGAGCTTCGGAATAAGGTTATTGGCAAGATCCTTAATGAATCGGGTTTGATAGAAGGTTATGGTACCGGAGTGTTACGGATAAGGAAATATATTCAAGAAAAAGGTCTCATCCAGCCTGAATTTAAGGAAAATAACGGTTTTTTTAAAGCCATTTTTTTTAATGCAAATGTCGGCAAAGAGAGGAAAGAAGGGGAGGTAGAAGGGGAGGTAGGAAAAGAATTAAAGGAGGTAGATAGGGAGGTAGATAGGGAGGTAGAAAAATTGACAGAAAACCAGAAAATGATATTAGAACTCATAAGAAAAAACCCTCATGTATCAAAATTGGAAATGTCCAAGGTAATAGGAATAAGAGTCAGTTCAATTGAAAAAAATATCACAACATTAAAAGAAAAAAGTTTTTTAAGAAGAGAAGGTACTGCCAAAGGTGGGCATTGGAAACTTCTTAAAAATATTAATTATATTTTAAATTAAATGGTGGCATATTTGTTAAAATCCCTCATTTCAACCTTAAAACCCCGTCAGTTTGAAGCCATAAAACATATCCAAACCCCCCAATTGATCCTCGCGGGCGCAGGCACAGGCAAGACAACAACCATTACAGCCAAGATCGCTTACATGGTCGAAAAAGAAAACATCGACCCTTCTCATATCCTCGCGCTCACCTTCTCCAAAGAAGCAGCTAGGCACATGCGTGAAAAGGTCGAGAAACTTCTTCAGGGAAAAGAAATTCACGTTAAAACCTTTCATTCATTCTGCACTGACCTAATCAAAGATCATGCTGAAAGATGCAAAGTCCCGCATGACTTCAAGATATTCGAGGAGATGGATTCTGCCATTTTCATATTCAGGGAACTCAAAGTCGATGCATATACCGCCAGCCTGTACTCAAACACGATCGGAAAAGCCAAAGACCTGAATATCTCGATAGATAAATTCAAAGAATTTCTGGAAACTCTTAAAAAACAAGTTCAGGATATAGAAAAAGATGAAAGCAAGTGGAAGGAACTGTATCGTGAATCTAAATTCAAACTCAATACCTTCCATCTTCAGGAATTCAAAGACAGAGAAGATAAGAAGGCAAAACAGGCAGAAAAGAGAAGATATTCCGAATTCATAGACCTCTATGAAGAATACCTGAAATATTCAAACTTCATATCAGCCTGGGAGAAATATGAAGAAAAGAAATCAGCCATA
>JAUSDC010000059.1 GCA_030650845.1 Candidatus Methanoperedens sp. | reverse complement strand
CCTGAGATTCCGACTTTAATGGGCTACAAAGTCCCACTTTTATAAAAAAACCATTATCCACTTCAATCAAAGCTACCGATAACTATTTATACTTTGTAGTCTATATATAGACTACATGGCCAAAACAAGAATTAAACGTGGAAATAAAACTTATGTCTATGAACGCAAGAACTACCGTGAAAATGGTAAAGTAAAACATGGTAAAGCTGAATATTTGGGAATTGAAGAAATTGTCGATGGGAAACTCCAAATAACCCCACCAAAAAAACGGCAAAAGGATTTTACAGTCACAAAATCAGAACGATATGGCGACATTGCAATTCTCTACACATTATTAAGTAAATTTGGCATAATCCAACTTTTAGACGAGTTAATTCCAAGAAGGGGACTACCAGTTGGAGATGTGTTATCATCACTTTCAATAAATCATATAATCGATAGAGAATCAAATTCCATGTTTTCAAAATGGTATCAGGATACTTCTTTAGAAGATTTTACAAAAATTCCTTCCAGCAAATTAAATTCCACGAATCTTGGCGAAGTAATGAGTTCCGTTAAAAAGTTAGTTCCAGAAGGCATAGTTGACGTTTGTATACAAATATTCAATAAAATAAAGCATCTGGAAACAGGTTCATCCGCATTGCTTTATGACATTACATCGACATATTTTTATGCAACAAGAATTCCCAAGGTTCGTTTTGGACACAATAAAGATGAGAATGATCAGCCTCAGATAAACATTTCATTAGTAGTCACTAAGAACTTAGGATTACCAATCTTTTTTAGAACATATGAAGGAAATATATCCGATGTAACCACAATCAAGCAACTCATTATTGATATCAAAAGAATCCAATTTCAAATTGAAGCAATCGTCCTTGATAGGGGCATGACATCAAGAACAAATGTGCAAGATCTTGCTGCTGATAAAATCAAAATAATCGGTGGTATCCCTTTAACTTCCAATGAAGCAAAAAAGATCGTTGAAGAATGTGAAGTCTCAGAAAAAAACGAGTTAATACGGCCGTCAGGACTTGTCTATTATGAAGATAGGCGAAAAACATTGTTTGATGTAGATGGAAGAAACATCGTTTGTTTTAATCATACTGATCTTGAGCAAGAACGTTCTATCAGATTGAAAAAAATAGCAATAGCAGAAGATAAAGTGGATAAGATCTTGAAGTCAGATGTATGCAATAAGAATTCAGACTGCCTGGAAACAGAAATTAAAGCTGCTATTAAAGGAGTTTCGGATTATTTTATTGTCAAAAATGAAGATGGAAAGGTTACCATAGTTCCTGATGAGGGGGCTCGAAAGAGTGCCAGGCTTCGTGATGGAAAATGCTTGATTTTTACCACCGATTTTAAGAAACCTGCTCAGGAGGTGATTTTACAATACTTTGGTAAGGATGATATTGAAAAGATTTTTAATTGTTTCAAAAGTTGGCTTGAAATGCAACCAGTCAGGCATTTTGATGAAGGGCATATTGATGTTTATATTTTCATATGTTATCTTGCTTATCTGGCTATAGCATTGTATAAACAACAAATATGTGCTGATGGTTGGGAAGGAGTTAGAGAGGGTTTGGAGGAAATGGGGCGAATCAGAAAAACCACACTTACTGTGGCAGGAGAGAATATTGAAAAGCTTACTGTTTTCACGAAAGAACAAAAAGAGATTTTAAAAAAGTTGGGTTTAGAAGAGGAACTATTTCAGATGTAGCCTATGAAACTCTGAAGGTCAGGTTACCCAGTCTGGATGTGTCATATATTACGTATATACGTAATATTAATATATAAATATTTCGGTATGTGTTGGCGCTTTTTTAAAAAATATGGGGTAAATCAGGCTGAGTTACGGTTTAAATAAACAAATTGATAATTTTTAAAGTTTATTTCAATTTTAAAGGTATCCTCTCCAAAATGATTGGTATATCAGATAGTTAGCACTTGCATTTCAATAATTCTGAAGACATTTTCAATCTTATCATTTCTGCAAGGGAAGGCATTTTGAAACTCTTGCTGACTCTATCATTTAAATAGTCATAAACACTCACCCCTAACTTCTTTGCTGTTTGAACTATAGTTGAAAAGGAATCACTGGCTTTTGTACCTTCTTCTGTAATTGTATGGAGACTAACATCTCTTTTTCGAACCTGTGCCCTCGCCCCCAGTTCAGCATCATTATTGTGCAAAGGAAGGTCTGGGTATTTCAAAGCCAATAGGAGCTCAAACTTCTTTTCTTTTGTTTTTTCAATTCTGTCATTCAATGCTTGATAGTTAGTTTTCGTAGAAAACAACACATCAAAATCATCCGATAATTTTTCGGCATTTTCTTGAGTGGGGTTTTCCTTGAATTGCAAGAGCTGCCGATAATATTTCCAATATCGACTTCTGAAATTTTCAAGTTCTTTCGTATGCAGTGGAACTATCGGCTCTAACTTTTTGTAATTCCTGCCATCATGAACCCAACATAGAGCTTGCTCCTCAGTAAGTTGCTTGAATTGAGGGGCATCATCACTTAACAGAACTTGAACAACTGGAAATTCTGTTTGATTATGGTATGCTGCTATTGCTGCAGCTTCCATTATCCTCGTTCGCTGAATTTTACTTTTATTGGGATGGAAAAATATCTCTTCCATAAGTTGCTGCATATGCTTTTCATCTAATATTGTATCAAGAACAGCATTTCGAATCTTGGAAATTATTTTACTCGGCAGTCTAAAAGACTCCATCAAAGTAAATGCTTCTTCATCAAGAAAGCCCCTATCGGGGCAATTTAGCGTTTGAAAGTCCTTAAAATACATATCTTATCTCACCTGATTTAGGCTCATATACATTTCCTTGCATCTTCAGATGTTGAAAATCGTAAAGTATCTGTTCTTTATCAATTCC
>JAUSDC010000081.1 GCA_030650845.1 Candidatus Methanoperedens sp. | reverse complement strand
GGTTCGAGGTTTTGTTGGATGAATTGTAAGAATCAATCTTATTCAATAATGCCCTGGCAACTATGGGCGAGAAACCGAATTCGTTCTCCAATTCAACTCTTAACATTTGTTCTGGGGTCTTCTTTCCCATTCGATCTAATTATTCGGAATACAAGGTCATCACCTTTGGCAAATTCAACTTCGCTGGATTTATACCATGGGTCATTTGTCCGAGATGTAAATAGTTTTTATTATCCTTATCATTAATTTTCATGGAAGTGTATTTTCTTCTCAAACAAAGAACAATTCTCTCCAGTGGTTCCCGTCTTTAGCGGTTGATAACAACACAGTATATGTTGCCTGGGCTGATGAGAGAAACGGCAATTATACCCGGATAATGAATGATCTACCTCATAAATCCGGTGATATATATCTATCAAAAGGCAGTTTCCAGGAGGGTTGGGTTTTTGACAAAAATATCAGGATTAACGAAATCAAAGGAACTACTGGACACGGCTCTCCCTCGATAGCAGTTGATAACAATGACCTCTATGTGGTATGGGAGGATGACAGATTCGGGTTTGAAGAACTCTATTTTTCAACAACCGAAAAAAATAATATCAGGTTCAAAAAGGATGTGCCTGTTGTGGCTGAAACGGGAAGTCAGGTGCTTCCATCCATTGCGATCCTGAATGGGACTGTATATGTCGCCATGATGAATAAGAAGAACTGGGATATTGATTTTACAGAAGGATTGCCCTTTAATGGTGTTTACAGGTTCGGAAAACCAATACGGGTGAATGATGACTTTTCAGGTAACTGGCATTATGCTCCCTCGGTAGCAGTCGATGATAAAAAAAATGTATGTATTGCATGGCTGGATGCCAGAAATGGTAATTATGATATTTATTTTTCACATGGATCTAAAGAAAATGGTAACTGGCAATTCAGCCAGAACGTAAGGGTAAATGATGACTCCACCAATGCTTCCCAGTATACTCCCTCAATGGCATTTGAGAATGGAAGTGCTTACATCGCATGGTATGATGACAGGAATGAGGATCTTGATATATTCTTCTCAACAGGGAGATCAGAGAACAACCGATGGAAATTTGATAAAAACATACGGATAAATGACGATACAGGAAATACAGATCAAATGCACCCCTCAATTGCAGTTAGTGGCGGGGAGATCTTTGCGGTCTGGGAAGATGAAAGAGAAGGCGCATCAAATATTTATTTCTCAAAAAGCATCAGAAGAATTGACAGCCTTGAGTTTATTAAGAACATCAGGGTAAACGATCTCAGCGGCAAACATTACGATCCACAGATTAAGATCTCGGAAGATAATGTCTACACTGTTTGGCAGGCGGAAAATACCCGGTATTTCGAGACCCCATATTTAGATAAGGGGACTATGGGGTCTGACAGCGGAGACATATATTTTTCACTTGGAAAATACAATGGTACAAACTGGGAATTCAGCAGGAATGTAAAAGTCAATGACGATCTAACAGAATCTTTTACAAAACCAAATCCGGTGTTATTGGGTTTGATGCTTGGCTCTGTTATCTTTTCCATTGTACTTGTGACTTTCTTAAGAGGAAAAATGAGAAATGAAAAGCGAAGATGAACAAGATAGGTACGACCTTCTCGAGAATGGATCAATAAGATCCATCTTAAAGAACCGCAAGACCCAGTTTCTATTCCAATTGCCAGCAGTTCTGCTTTTAGTTCTGGTCGTATTTGCAGGCTTTTTCGGGATCCAGAACAGCAATAAGAACCTTGCAACAATTTCGATCTGGGTGATCTGGTGGTCGCTTCTCATAATAAGCCTGGCTCTTTTTGGAAGGAGCTGGTGTTTTATGTGCCCTTTCGGGGCTATCGGAGACTGGGTGCAGCGACGCACTTTTTATAAAAAGGTCAATGACACATTCAGTTTGAACAGGAAATGGCCGGCTAAATTCAGGGATCTCTCTCTGGCTGCTTTGTTTTTTCTTGTCATCACATGGGCGGATTTCCAGTTCGATCTGGTGAACAGCCCTCTTAACACCGCGTACTTTCTTGTTGCTATACTCGGTCTGATCGTAATAATATCAATCATCTTCGAGCGCCGATCTTTTTGCAGATATGCATGCCCCATAACAGGATTGATAGGCTTATATTCGATGTTCGCCCCACTCGAATTACGGGCGAAAGAAAAGGAAACCTGTAAGACCTGCAAAAAAAAATACTGTATATCAGGAAATGAAAATGGATACGAATGCCCTGTGTTTGAGTATCCCGGTACAATGGAGAAAAATGCTAATTGTGTTCTCTGCACAGAATGCGTAAAAACCTGCCACTTTGATGAACCCAATATTATCAGTTCTTTTTCGACGGGTTCATCAAACAGGGAAAACATTTCCTTTAATATTCGCTCCTTTGCTGGAGATCTTTTTACTTTAACAAAAACCAGGATGGATGAAGCACTATTTATTCTGATGCTGCTTGGGGTGACAATATTTCAGACACTGGTTATGATAAGACCCTGGGCGGGAATCACCAGGGACCTAATGATATATACAGGTGCCAGTTACGATTCGATTCGATTTATTTTATTTATCACTGCTGCAGTGTTTCCTGTTCTGATCTATTCAATAGCCATTGCTATTGCCATTGCTATTTCAAAATTGTTCGATCAGAAAATAATTTTTAAGGATCTTATCACCAGCTATGCTTACTCCATTATTCCCCTGGGATTGATGATGCATCTATCCCATAATATTCGCCATCTGTTGGAAGAAGGTACGGGGATCATTCCTGTTCTATCGGATCCATTTGGATTTGGGTGGAATCTATTCGGGACTTCAGGATATATGCCTGCCCCGCTTCCTGGCAGTAACAACATTCTCTTGATCCAGTGGCTGTTGATGCTTGTTGGATTAGGATTTTCAATTTCAATTGGCAAAAATATTTCCAGGCGGATGTTCCATGGAAATAACTGCGCATATATCCCTGTACTGATATTTGTTCTCATCTTTTTCGTTTTTAATCTCTGGGTACTCGGCCAGCCGATAATGCATAAACACTAAAATTGAAGGGTCAAAGCATGCCATTAAGGGCAATCAAAACTTATTTAACAGAATACATGAACATATGTACATATGTTAAATGGAGATTTAACCATAGCAAAAAAGTATTTCTTCAGTGCATTGGGCGATGAAACCAGACTCTCGATACTCTATGCATTAAAAGAGAAGGGCGGAATGTGCGTGAATGATATCTGCGAGGCGACTGGAAAAGATCAGAGCCTTATCTCGCATCATATGGCATGTCTGCGAAACTGTGGACTTGTCAACACCGAGAAAGATGGAAAATTTGTAGTTTACTCGATAAAGAACGAGCTTATCTCACAAATTCTTGATCTCTCGGATAAGCATGTGAAGGAAATGTTTGAAGGAATTCTTTCTTGTGAGGTTGTAAAAAACAAAAGGAGCTCGTAAAATGGCAGCTTTAATTGAGATACGGGATTTGAGCATAAGTGCCAATGGCAAACAGATTCTCAAGAACATAAACCTGGACATAAATGAAGGCGATAGCATCGGAATAATTGGTAAGAGCGGTGCAGGAAAAAGTACTCTTTTACATTTGCTTCGAGGTTTTGAGGAATTTGAAAATATTACTGGCGAGGTCATTTTTAACATTTCTTCCTGTCCCAAATGCGGTAAAGTAAATCCTCCAGGTGATGCAGGCAAAGCGTGCTTAAAATGTAACATAATAACAGAATTAAAAAAGGTGGATTATTTTAATTCGAAGGAAATGCACAGGAAGATCATGGACAGGACTGCTATCATGATGCAGCGAACCTTTGGATTATATGGCGATGAGACCGTTCTTGAAAATATCATTCGAAGCTTGGAATATTCTGATATTCCTAAAGAAAAACGTCCCTACATTGCAGCAGAATTTATTGAAAAAGTGAAGCTCAGCCATAGAATGACTTACACTGGAAAAGAACTCAGCGGGGGAGAGAAACAGCGCGTAGTGCTGGCAAGGCAGCTTGCGAAATACCCGATGCTTTTGCTTGCGGATGAGCCAACCGGGACACTTGATCCAAGAACTGCAAAGCTTGTGCATGATAGCATATTAAAAGCAAAACAGGAACACAACATGACAATGCTTGTTACTTCGCATTTGCCTGGCGTTTTACATGATCTGACGAACAAAGCTATCCTTCTGGATAAAGGAGAAATTATAGAAACAGGAAATCCGGATAAGATCATTGAAAAGTTCCTGGCAATGACAGGAGTGGTGAATGAGGGCAAAGCAGTTGTCGGTGAGCCCATCATTATTATTAAAGATCTAAAGAAGAAATATTACTCGTATTCTAAAGGTATGATCCCTGCCGTAAATGGCGTGAGCTTCGTAGTCTTCGAAGGAGAGATTTTCGGTATACTGGGCATAAGCGGAGCAGGAAAAACAACACTTTCCAAGATCATAGCAGGCATTATGGAGAGAGACAGCGGAAAAGTGGATGTAAGGATCGGGGATATATGGGTTGATATGACCGAGAAAGGAACAGATTTCAGAGGGCGCGCAAAACCTCATATTGGTTACCTGCATCAGGAATATTCCCTTTACCCTCACAGAAATGTATTATCTAACCTGACCGATTCGATAGGTCTGAAACTTGAGCCTGAACTCGCAAGAACAAAAACGATCGCTGCTTTAAAAGCAGTGGGTTTTGATGAAAATACAGCACATGAGATCTTAGAAAAGACATCATATGAGCTCAGTGTTGGAGAACGCCAGAGGGTGACAATGGCGCAAGTTCTCATAAAAGAACCCAGGATCATTATTTTTGACGAACCAACAGGAACGATGGACCCGATCACAAAGAACGAGGTTGCAAACTCGATCCTGACAGCAAGAAAAGAGACTGGGACGACTTTTGTTATAGTTTCTCACGACATGGATTTTGTCAGGAATGTTTGCGATCGCACTGCGCATATGAAACTTGGGAAAATCACAGCGATGGGGGATGCCGGTTCGGTGCTTGAGGAAATTAAAATTGAAGAAAAACCAGACAGGGAAAAGACACCTGAAGACAGAAATAACGACCTTGAAAGATTTCTTAAAAGAGCACAGCAGTGCGCAGATCTGAATGTTTTGTCCGATGTTGATTTTTATGTATCAAAGGCAAAGGAGACTTCGGTAAAACTCAACAGGGATATTAGTGCCGAGCTTGAAAAGATAAAGCCAGCATATGAAAAAGGAATCTATGAAATGTTTAAAGAAGCAGAAAGATATGCATCGGAAGGGCAGATCTATGGAATGAATGTGTATATAGAAAATGCAATGAATTATGCAGCTAAAGCAAGTATCGATATTTCAGGGGAGCTTCCGAAATTTATGCCTTCATACGAGAATGGTCTTGAGGAGGCATTACTGGAAGCCCAGAAGCATGAAGCTGAAGGTTTCCTTGGCATGTCGTATCAATATATTCATAGAGCGGGTAATTATGCCTCAAAGCTTGGAAAAAACATAGAGGAGATCTTAAAATCATTGCCCTGGTATGAGAAATGGAGACTTACAGATATACACATGAAATTGAGGTGAAAAAAATATGTGCATGGTCGGAGATGCGCCTGAATTCAATATAGAAGAAATAGAAATGGATTTTAAAGAATACTTTTGCCTGGATTGCGAAAATAAATTTAAGGGACTTGGGAAAAACATTATCTGTCCTGCCTGCAAATCCAGAAACATTGAAATGGTGAGTGCAGTGAAATGAATAACTGCTGCGGTGAACTTGATGATAATGTCGCATATTATCAGGGAGAAACAAAGTCTGGTGAGAAATGGATTCCATCCTTTATCGAGTATGTCGATAAAGAGAAATGTAATGGGTGCGGGATGTGTGTAAAGGTCTGCTCAAGAGGAGTTTATGAGATCCAGGAATTAAATGGCAGGAAGATATCAGTTGCTGTGAATGCTGATAACTGCGTGGGAGACGGGAGCTGCCACATGGTTTGCAAACCGAATGCTATGGTGTGCATACCAAGGAGAATAATCAAAACCGCTCATCTTTTCAAGGAAACTTTTTAGCGATTCAGGCTCATACGAAAGCCCTGTATTTATCTTTGCAGCCTTTCCTAGCAGCTTCAGAAACTTTTTATCAAGCTTTGATGAAAAAATCGCGTTATCCTCTGGCTTCTCCTCCCAATTTGAAGCCCACATCGGAGTAAGGTAAAAAGTACCCGCACCCTCGCCATTAAAAAGGGTTCTGGCATATACATCGTTTCCGCCAAGCGCTGCGCTGATGCAGTCTTCAACGATCTCACCTTTTTCATCTTTCAGAAAGTAAAGCTGGCAGTCAAGACTTTCAAAATCCTTTTCCAGGTTCGTAAGTGAATGCCCACACGTGCCGTAGAAAATAAGGATCCTGTCTGAAAATGGGGACATTTCCAGGATCTTCCTGTAAACTTCTTTTCTTACCCTTTCAATATCGGCATGTAATCCCCGTCTCAATATAGTGGCGACAACTGTTACGGATCTTAGCTTTCTTTGCAGCCCGAAATGTTCACCGTTCTCTACCAGTATCAACTGAGCAAGCTCGCTATCCCCTGAGAGAACATATGCTAGTTCACCTTCAAGCATACCGCATGCAATTATGCTTAATACTGGCATTTACTATATATCGGTTGGTTGATTCTACGTTCCTTTTTATTTCGTTATGATGCAATAAAGACTATCATCCGAATGCAGATAAATAAACGAAATGTTTAACAACTATAAAATCTATAGTATTATCTATGACCACAGAAACACAAAGAAAAGTTCTTACGAACAGATATTTGAAAAAAACCTTTAAAGAAATCGGTAAACTATGCAATACAACACCGGGAAATGCATATAATATTTTCAATCAGACCATAATAACGTTACAAAAAGACATAAAAAAAGGCGAAGAGGCAAAGAAATTACTTGATTGTATGAATTTTAGTTATGTAGATAATACAGACTATATGGTGTGGAAATATCCAATGCGAATTGATATACCACATTTAATATTTTCTGAGTCTGTTGTTGATACAGCAACAAAACTATTTGGGGATAGATTTAAGATATTTACCTTTAAAAATCTACCCACTTATGGCAGAAGATTGAGAATAGAAGATTTGATCGTGCATACATTAAAGTTTGACCACACCGCAGCGAAAGCAATATCAGAGAGGAACCGGGATTTTATAGATAAAGACTATCTGGAACAAAGGGTCAAAACCGAGAGTATGGAAAAGGACGCCATGATGGTATCATTAGATATTGATTATGGGTTTAACCTTACAGCAACCAGCGTATTGAGGTACAAAGCATTCATACTTAACAACAATCCATCACCAGCAAGAAGTGTCGCATTATGATGAACCTACTTTATGAAATCATCAAAGACAATAATTTGTCTGTAGATAAGGTTGTCTTAGTAGGAGGTCTGGCGGTCTCATTGTATACAGGAGTCGAAATAAGCAAAGACGTGGATTTCGCTCTGGTATTAGATGATTATCAGAAGATACAGGCAATGGATGAATGGGGCATTAAAACCAAAAAATATGAATGGGGTTCTGTAGATTTTCTGAACCCGAACAATTATGTATCGAAGGAACATAATGGAAATGAGTTCATAACATACGTTAAGCAGCACAGGTCATTCAAGAAAGCCCCTATCGGGGCAATTTAGCGTTTGAAAGTCCTTAAAATACATATCTTATCTCACCTGATTTAGGCTCATATACATTTCCTTGCATCTTCAGATGTTGAAAATCGTAAAGTATCTTTTCTTTATCAATTCCTCTCTTTTCAGCCTCTGACACCACTTTTTCGATACTTGCCCCACTTCCATTCTGATTTTTTACAATAAGAGCAATGATCAATTGCATCCTTTCCTGTTGACTGAACTTTATCGTGGGTGGTGGTTCAACTGGCGGCGGTTCTTCGGTTGGATAACTATCACTTCCTTCAAAACAGATCTCTATCAGTTCCATTTCAAGGTTGCAATCTG
>JAUSDC010000053.1 GCA_030650845.1 Candidatus Methanoperedens sp. | reverse complement strand
CCTGATACTTTCTTTCCTCTTTGATCTCGTCCAATCTATTACTTAGAACACCTGTTGCGCCGACACAGAAATCTATCACACGAGTTTTTCTGGAAATCCGAGTAGGAATCTCTGTTGCTTTGATCGCACCACTGTGTATTTGTGAATATAGATGATCAAACATTTTTGACGCAACTTTAGCATCCATTTCGAATCCGACAAAGAATACTTTTGTACCGGCCCTCATAATACGGCATTCATAAAATGACGCCACAATTGAAGAAAGACTCATAACCCAATGTCTTACGCCTTTTTGATCGATTAGTTCAGACTCAATATTTTTTATTAGTGTTGATTTATCTGAAGTAGCTTTAATTTCATCAATGGATATTTCGTATTTATCCATAAGTTCTTTAACAAGCCTATTTGCTATTGCCATCTCATTAACATTCACAGCACCACTTTCAGTTTTAGTATGTGCCATAATTTTTTCAATCTTACTTAAAACTTCGATTCTTTCTTCATTAGTTATCATATTATTCCCAAATATCCAGGTTGCATCCTCATCGGAAACTCGCTCTTAATACAGCTTCTTTTTAATAAGTCTTCCAGTCGTTCAATGGCATCGATCAAGCGGCTGAAGGAACTGGTCCGTGATTAAGTTTCATAACTTGATCATCTCAGCAACCCTATTCCCGCAGAAAACACATTGGAAAAGCTTTGCATCTCCCACTGTAAAATACTGCATAATGTGACCGCATTTTTTACAAAATAGCGTATCGCCTTTCACTTTCAAAGCATCGATCGCCTGTCTGATAGAACGTAATTGGGTATCCTGCTCTTTATCAAGATACACCAGGTCTTCATCCGTGAATGTTATCGCCATATTATTTTATACCCCTCTTTTCTCCAGTATTATGTTCTTCATTCTACTATTAATATATTCAAGTATCGCTAACTTGAAACTAACCCATCATGTCAAATAAGTAAACTACTTATATACTTATTTACTATTTTGATAGTATATGAATTACGATCTTTCACTACTTGAACTCAAAATAATAAGCCTTCTTGACACAGCGCTTTCCATAAGTGAGCTTGCAGAAAGAACCAGTGTCACTAAGGGCTATACTTCAAGAGCAGTAGCATCTTTGAAGGATAAAGGATTTGTTGAGACCTCAAAAAGAGGGATAACAAAGAAAGTAACATTATCAGCTAACCTGCATGCTTCAAAGCTAAAAACCCTTCTTTCCCGGCGTAGCTATATGCCGTTCGCAGAACTCTTGCATGGGTCTGGCTTGCCGATAATGGCAGTCTTAGCATCAGGAAGCGCCGATTTTACCCTTTTGCAGGATGAGAGCGGTGTATCTAAGGCAACTCTCTGGCGCTGGATCAAAAAATTTAAAGAACATGCATTGCTCATGTTCCAAAATAATGAATATGCCCTCTCCCATGACCTTGTGGATTTAAAAGAATTCTTGGATTATTATTGTTCTTATTCTGCAGCATCCATATTAAAGGAAATATCACCTGCAGGCAACTTCATTACTGCAAAAGGTTTTGAATTTATCTTCTCCATGAAAGGCGAGATAGTGCATGAAAATGTGAAACCAAGCGGTTTGACCGCCATATCAGAATATATCCCGCTAATGCTTGCCGAAAATCATTATTTTTACTCTTCTAGAAAATTATCATTGGAAGAAATAGCCGTGCATACCATTGTCATTGATCCGCACAGTAAAAGGAATCTCACTTATGTAATACTTTTTATCCTGAAGACAGAACTCGACAGGGATATTTTTCTAAAAATAGCAAAAAGATACAGGGTGGAAGAAATTGCTAAGAGTGTATTGAAACTGCTAAATACATGGGAAAAGCCGGAAGAACCATATATACCTGACCCGGCATATGTAAAAGAAAAATTGAAGGAGTACAAAATAAAAATGGAGAAAAATAAATACTTTTTAAAGTAGTTTAAGCCATCACGCGAACCTTCTTCGTGCGAACCTTGGCGCTCTGGTCATCACATTCTGGTTATACCCTGCCTCAGCGTAGTCCTGCACGAACGCATAAGGAAGAAGAGCATAGGACAGGGCTGCATATCCATGTGCAGAAGTAATGGAGAACCTTCGCTGTTTGCCGGTAGAAGTAGAAACCTCCTCAGCATCAGCCTGCGAGATCTCAAAGATAAACACATCCGTTCTGGCAGCCTGCTCCGGAAAATAATATATTCCCAGATTTCGTCTGTTTATGATCGTTTCTGTGTTCTCGCACATGGCTGTGTGGTTTACGCTCACATGATACTGCCAGTCCTCCTCTGGAAGTGGAAGACCATTTATCTCATTGATCGTATTCCAGATGGGAATGTTTGAACCCGAATTCGTGAACGCACTCCACACCCTGCCGGGATAATGCCTCATCAATATCTGGTTCTTGGTCTTGCCATATCCAGCATCACAGATTATCCATTTCGGATTTTCCCGTGAGATTATCAACCTCAACTTCTCGACATGCTGCATCGTATCTATGTCATCAAATACCCCGGTATCAATGACATAGAACCTGTTCTTCGCAGTCCTGCCAACCAGGACCCAGCGAGTCTCATCACCCCAGTCAACACCGATCACTTTTTCCTCGAACACCGAATTATTGATCTCCCCCGGGCTTCGCACGAGTATCTGCAGCAATGTTTCCGTGGTAACTGGCTTTGATCCCCCAGCAGCAAAGAACTGCGCCAGGACTTCATTGGTGAACATCCTCGGGGTCATGTTCTTGCGTTTATATTCAAGCTGCTCCGGGGTAACGAAGCTTGAAAACTCCTGGGTGATATGGTACCCGCTTATCTGGGGATCAGCATCAGGATTTGTAGGAATCCATTCCTTCCCGTTCCATTCTTTTTTATCACTTGAGAACCAGATCTCTTCAAAGAATGAACCCTTATCCTTAGGCGTCCCTGCGCAGAATATCTGGCCAGGCGGCAGGTTCGCTACCTCCTTGAATACCTCAAATGCCTCCCTCGTCCAGTCCTGCATCTCATCTGCAAAGCCGTAATTAACATGAGGCCCTCTCAAGCTGTTACCTGTAACCCAGGCACCACTTGCGAGATACTTTGAGCCATTGGCAATATCGATCTCAGACTCAGTATTCTTGCCCTGAGAAATTAACGGCAGCAGCATCTTATCCCTGCTCTCTGTGAACCTGGGACGGATATGCTCTTTAGTGACACGCCATGCCTGCTTATCCCGCGGTGCAGCGACCATCGCTCCTGTATATGCATTGGTGATGAGCTTGTGTGTGAGAATACTGGCGATGGTTGTTGTCTTGGTCATGCTCCTTGCCCAGAGGAGCACGACTATCCTGGCATTGTCTTGAAATACCTGCCTTACATACGGGAAGTCGTCAAACTTCATCGGCTTCCCGCGCATGGTGAACAGCTTTTCGGAAAAGAGCACCCCTTCCTCCTGGAGCTTCCTGTAATAATCTCGTTCCTTATTCTGCTTCTTTGAGTCCTTCTCGCGAAGCTTCATGGTCTCTCTTGCCTGCTTTTCCTGCCTTTTACCAACCGAAGCCATATCTACCTGCAATTCTTTGAGGATAGACACTTACTGTGCAGGGAATGTCCTGGCTTGAGAATATGGGTATAGCCGCCTTTTCGCAGCAAACAGCAGGAATAACGCGTATCCGCTATCAAGAACGCAATGAGTAGTTTCCTCTTTGTCGGGACAAGTCCCTCGATCGATGATGACCGGAACTTATTCGGAAGCTTCTTGAACAGTTCATCCAGATCACTGACTGATAGATAGAGGTTTACATTGTTCCCGGTTGGATAATTCGAGGAGATCCTTAATCGCTCATTCTCTTTAAGCACCTTTATCGAGGTGTATTTTGTTGTCAGGACCGCAGGTTGTCCTCTGGCATCCCACGCAGGGATTTCGGTGATCTGGTGCATGTTTATCCCTTACCACGATCTAAACATCATCATTCAGCAGAGAATCAAGCTTGCCATCAGCCCTTGTATCAATTTTCAGTTTCCTGAAATATCCCAGGGAATCATCCCTCAGATCTTCGAGATATCCCCATAGAATATCCTGCTTAACTTTTCCGATCGCTCCGGTATACTGATAAAACTCATCCCTGTTCTTCACTCTCAGGCTACCCACTTCTGCATCTTTTATATAAACGACCTCTGGACAGCCTTTTCTCTTTACGGCAATTGTATCTCCATCGAGATACCAGAGTGAACTGCCGACATTGTGCTTTTGATGGTTTTTCAGGGGGAAGGGATCGGCTTCTTTAAACTTATCCATCTCTTTCTCTTTAACCTCTGGCTTTAAAACATGTCGCCCCTTTTTGTAATATGATCCAGGGATATCTGTTGATCCTTCCGCCCTGAGGTCTCGCAATATTACTGCTGTCGGTATAGTATCAAGCTTGAGATCCTTCGCAAGTTCAGAAACTGTAACTTTTCTGTCCCCGGCTTGCCTGAGGTACTCAAGAATCTTTGTTCTGGTTTCTTCATATGGCAATATTTTTGAAGAAACCGGGGAATGGATACCGAACATATCCGTGAATGCGTTCAAAAGTGCCTCTTTTGTTTCGTATGCGAATGCCTCGCCTTTCGTTGTCCTGATAACATAGCCGTGGGATACTATGGTGATCTGTACAGTAAAAAGATCGGAAGGCTTCAAGCTTATCCCCTCACATGATCGCATATGGCCTTTTGTCCTGCAATGTCAGGCAGCTCTTCAGACAACTCCTTTGCAGGAATTGTCTTTGTTTTGATGATGTTTCTGTATGGTAACATTTGTTCACCTTACAGGGGACGAAGAGGGTTACTCTAAAATACTTTTTTGATGGAATCCAGATATTTATCTCAAGATTTCATCTCAAGCTCGCTTTTTGCTGCCAATTTGTCCCTCAATTTTGCATGGATCTCAGGATCCATAAGCATCTCCTCTATCATCTTCTGAACCTGCTGTTCAACATTTTCTGCTTTCGAGGATAGCGGTAGCCCGCATTTGAAACAATAGCCCATTCCCGGGGCATTCACTTCTTTGCATCTTGGACATCTGCCTGGTTTTGGCTGCTCTTTTATTTCGCCGCCACTTATGCCGAACTTCTTAGCATAGTAGGAATCCACGTCCTTGGTCACTATCCTTGCATACCTCTCGGGCTGCTTTGAATCTGTTTTCCATCCTCGCTGCTTGCACATAATAGACCTGGGAACTCCGTCAAGTTCATCCCTGGTCTGGGCGTGGTAACGGAAAAGGTGCGTGTGGATTCGCTTGGTTATTTTGGGAAGAACGAGTCTTTCTGCACGCTTGTTGTGTCTTTCAACAGTTCTAAGTATCATGGCTCTGAAGCCATTGTAGTCTAAAGGAACAGGTCCCCTTGCAGTCTTTTCGAGGTCTATCCACAGGGGAGCCTCGGGATTGTTTTTAAATGGGTGGTTATCAAGCCAGACATGCAAGTAGGAAGCTGAAGAAACGAATCTAACGGGCTCTCCTCTCATGGTTTTATCATACATTGTAACCTTAGCTCCAAGTTCATCAAAGGTGACATGCTTGATCTGGCGTGAGCCTATGCCGCCGATCCTGATGCCCACTTCTCTTGCCATCTCAAAAAAGGCTTTGTCCCTGGGATTTATCGAAGCATCGCTGAGGAATTTCATTTCTTCTTCTGTGGGGATATCCTCTCCAGCTTTCAGCTTTTGCGGCTTACTGACTTTTATCTTTATGACTTCACTTGGATACTTGAGGACAGGGATCAAACGAGTCATCTCTTCTTTCTGTGGATAACCGTCAGGATAGCCATATTCGTTTCTCAACCACGAAACGAACTTCCTGAGTACTACTCTATAGTCATGCTGAGACCATTCGCCTTTATTTGGGTCGGTATCTATCTTGTCCAGAATGTCCCTGACATCATCTTTTGTGATCCAGTCCCAATCTTTCTTTATCATTTCAGATAACCGTTTCATGCTCGATAAAAGCTTGAGTATCCTGGATTGAGAAAGCTTCTTATCACCCCAGCCTGTGTGGCAATCCGCAGAAAATTTAAGCAATAACAGTTTATTTCGTTCACTTATTCTTGTTGAATTCCTTATCTGCTCCTTCAGAGCATCAAGGTTTTTGCTAAAATGGTGTATGTCTATCATGTCCTGTCACTTCCGTATTCTTGTACGAACATATAACGCTTGGGAGTGCAGGACGAAAGTAATCGGATTTGTACTAATTATACGAAGCCCCGGGAGGGAATTGAACCCTCGACCTCGTCCTTACCAAGGACGCGCTATACCTCTAAGCCACCGAGGCGCTATCTTTTGTTTTATTTTTGCCAGGATATATTTTTAAGCGGGCCCGGAGGGATTTGAACCCTCGACATCCGGGTTAGAAGCCCGGCGCTCTATCCAGGCTAAGCCACGAGCCCAGCGCGAAGGGTCTTGATGTTTTGTTTATTTAAAAACCTTTGGTGTTAAATCCAATAATATCTGTCCTGCTATCTGCCCTCTCATACCCCATACTCTTTTTTAAGAATTTCGATCTCAGGAAGCAGGATATAATCCAGTGACGTCCCTGTTGCCTCCCTGATCTTCATCACGTCAATAAGCTCCTCGTATGCCCCACCTGCAAGACCGCTGGCAACAAGGGCAGCGCCCTGTGCAGCCATTTTAACGTTCCTGGCACCAAAACCCTCAAGCCGTCTTGCCCTCCAGGGTTCCAGGTGTTTTTTCAACTCATCAAAGAGCCCTTCTACCCTTGACATTCTGCCTGAGACCAGGATCTCATCAGGTTTGACTGAAGAAGTAAGTGACAGGACATCCTTGACCGCACCTTCAAGATATGCATTCAATGCATCGCGATTCTCCAACAAACTTTCAGGATTCGCACTGATGGTAGCCACACCGCCCCTGAATATAAGTTCCTTATCAAATCCGCCCAACAGATATGCAAGCTCTGCATCCATACTGCCCATGGAAAGATACCCGATATTACCTGAACTTCCCCCTATCCCGTCAACGATCATGCCGTCTTTAACTGCGATAGCAGCTGTGTAACCAAAACCCATCTCCAGCATAATGAACGATGTTTCATTGTAATTCTTATTTTCCCTCAATGCCTGGTCACGCACCCCGAGCGCAGCACAGCACAGCTTGTCTGGGGTACCCATGTCGATCTTATTTATTTTACGGTGGCGGGGGACAGTAGGAAGGTGAATGACACCTGGAATGAAAACGACAGGAAGCTCCCTTTCTTTCATTCGCATTATGGAACGGCGCATGCCAAGAATACTTTTGTTATCTCCTTTTTTGATAAGCGACATCAGGAACAGTTCTCGTTCTGAAATATCAGATATCGCTGTCACCGGGATGCCATAGCCAGAAGGACCAACGACAAGCTCTGCCTTTGTCTCTATAATTATATCTGAAACCAGTTCAGGGTCTATCAGTATATCCCCGGTCGATACTGACCTGTCAAGGATCACCCTGTCGTCATCCAGACCGCAAAAATCAAAACTTTTAGTCCCGGGGTCTATCCCGATTACTCTGACCATAACCCAAAGTAATCATACTCACTAATAATGTTTATGTTTTTATTTGGATTTAATAATTATTCCCTAACTTGTCTGAGTTAATGTTGAAATAAAGATAACGAAATACTAACATGAGCAAGGCTAAGGCAATTATCCAGACCAATCCAACCTCTATTGAGTTCGGATCGTAGTCAAATAATATGATCATACATTCAATTGCAGCGCCAATAAAGAACACTAAAATTGGAAATATCGATCTTATCTTGTCCTTATTCATTATATTATTATATTTGTTTTGGATAGTATATAATTAACTCATGATACTCATAATGTAAACCTTCGATAATCCACTCCGAAAACTTATTACATCAGGGCAACCATAACAGATTTTTACAGATGTAATATGAAAATAGCAAAAGACACATTAAAGTTCATACTTGAGGCCAGCAGATCATCCTTACCTGATGAATTCGCTGGCATGCTCTCTGCAAATGGAGACGTCATCACAGACGTTGTGCTCGTCCCGGGAACTGAGTCGAGTGAAGTGAGTGCTGTGATGCAGTTGTTCATGCTCCCTAACATATCGACTATAGGGACGGTGCATAGCCATCCTTCAGGGAACAGAAGACCTTCCATTGATGACCTTGAACTCTTTGACAGGAAAGGCAGTTACCATATCATAGTGGGTTCGCCTTTTAATGAGTCATCCTGGACATGCTATAATAACAAAGGGGAAGAGATCCAGCTTGAGGTGGTTGATTATAAGTTCAATGAAGAAGACGAAAACTGGTAGTTACTTTTTCTTCCTGTTCAGTATCTCTTTCTTAAGCCATGGACCAACTTCTGTACCGTGAATGAGTAATTTTAGATCGTCTTTCGGGTTGGATGGTTTTATTTTTATTAACCAGCCCTCACCATATGGATCTTCTGAAAGAAGGCTAAGGTCATCTTCGATGTCCTCATGCACGCCAACCACGGTTCCCCCTACAGGCATGAGAAGTCCTCCTACCCATTTTGCAGATTCAAGCGATCCAAAAGCTTCACCTGTCTCAAATTCATCGTCATCCATCGGAAGATCTATGAACTCGATGTTTCCCGCAGCTTTCGCGCCGAAAGCATCCATTCCCACAGTGATCGTTCCATTATCCTCTACTCTTGCCCAGGTGTGATCCTTAGTATAATACAATTCATCAGGAAGATTATATCCCTCTATCTCTGCCATAGTTTTTTCTCCAATTCTTGCATATTACATTTTAATATATAAAGTTAATTACCTGCGTACCGTTCTCGCTCTTTAGATATCAGTTTTTTATAATAATCTGTAGCATCCCTGACATTCAATAACAATTTTTCATCACATTCCCCTTCGATTTTCACAAGCCATTCGCCATATGGGTCAGAATTGATGATGTTCGGGTCTTCCCAGAGTTTTTCATTAACTTCTATTACCTCTGCATCAAAAGGGAGAGTTATCTGGGAGACTGCTTTTATGGTCTCATATGCTATTAGCATGTCGCCTTTCTTGACCGATTCACCTATTTCAGGCAGGTCTATGTTAACTATCCCTTTGGAGAGTGACTGTCCAAGTTCAGTGATGCCAATTAGTATGCTGCCATTCTCTGGCTTTAACCAGATGTGGTTTTTCAGGTAATACCTGTCGTCAGGAAAATCGAATTCAAAAGCTTTCATTATGCGTAAGATTTGAAGATACCTATAAATATCCATCGATACCTGCTTGATATCATGAGCGATTACTGGGACGTCCCTGAGCAGGAATACGAACTTTCGCTGCTGCAATATGCAAAAAAAGAACTGTCTGAGATGGGCTACTCAGTACTGAGCGAAAAAGTGGAAGTTTGCAGTGGTGCGGGAGCGATGACACTTTCTGCTCTCCTTAAGAAAACAGAGGATTTCAGGTTCGGTTTATATATCCACGACGGTCCAAAGCAACGAAAAACAAGGGGTCCCCCAATAATATGGATGCTCAAAGTTTTGCCTGAAATGAAGACCGCACAAGATATCAGGGACTTCATACTTAACCACCCGCATGATTTCAGTATCCTCCTCGCGCCTGAAAACACCGTGATGAAAGACAGGAAAGAGGCTAAGCTGAAGAAGATATATACTTTTTTGTATAATTTAAAGATCAAAGACCTGTATGATAATGACCTGAGCAGTGCCGCAGATGTGTTGAGAGAGAGGCTGCGCAAAGTAACTGAACTTCAATTTTGATCCTTATCTTCTCTCCAGGATGAAAAAGCATGTCGCCATATTTTAGAGGAATAATTTTTATTTTCGGCTTCATGAACGAGAGACAAAAAGCAAGACCTCCGCATTTTATGTCTGAATTATCTTTCGTAACTTCAAAAGATAATGCAGGGTGAAATAATCCATCAGGTTTGACAATTCCAAAAAAACCGTCATCTGATGGGGAAATATATCCGTCAAGGAACCCGCCGTCCATCGCAAATCCCCGGACATCGCCGCATGTCTGGCAAGGTGCATTCAGGAGAGAATATTTCTTATTCGTTTCCTCCACCTGGCATTCAAGCTCGAGAGTCCTGGCTGATGGAAGTTTGCTCCATTCTATATTCGGTGTAAGCCACATGTTGTTCGAGGCGCGAAGGTAATCCCTGGTTTTCCTTACTTCGACGTGCATCACAGGATCATTCCAGAAAATGAAATACCCATTGTATATGAACGTGCCAATACTATCGCCTCTTGAAACCGTATCGCCTGTTGTGACATCAGGTTTTACATGAAGGATCTTAATGACCTTTTCATTTTGTTTTATGGCAATGACATATTCCTTTGAATTCCAGTCTTTGAAAGGAGTTGGCGTATCATAACTTTGAACGTCGATCACTTCCCCGTCGGCAGGCGAAAGGGCTTCGCTTCCGAAATCCCCGTAATAGATATCCACGGCACTATGGGTTTTATGTGCTGCATAAGGGCTTTTAAGAAAGGAGAAACGCGAGTCATCGGGTGCGAAAATATCAATTTCATGGTGGCTGGCAATCTTCTTCATAACTATACACCATACGAGCAGCACATTTTCGGGATCTCAACCACGTTTAATCCCAGCTCCAATGCACTTGAGTATGCGCTTTTTGATGGCACTGCGATCCTGTCAATTCCGCTTAGGATGGCATATCTGTCAAGCATGGAACGGTACCTGCCGCCTGGACGCACGCAGCTTAATGACAGGGGCACATCGAACATTTCGCGCGCCTTTGTTATTACTTTTACCACATCTTCGAGCTTCGGAGGCACAGTCCCCTCCATAGAAGTTCCTTTTGTAGGGATGAACACCACTATGACAACTACTTGAGGATCAAATTTCCTGACCATTTCTAGAGCCCTGAATTCTCCCTTTAAATCACCGTAATGCAGCCCCACGATTATATGCGGTGCAAGGGGGATGCCGGCTGCAGACAGCTCTTTTAAGGAATTCTCATAATCCATCGCAGAGGCATCAAGCCCCAGTATGTCATGTATGGTCTCATCATCACCAATAACATCCACGAGCGCCATGTCGAGATATTGCGACAGCACCTGCGTCTGCATGCGGTTAACAATGCCTGTATGCGCGCTGATCTTGAGGTTCGTATCTAGTTTGATCTTTTTTATAATGTCTGCCTGATCGTATGTTGGAACGCTCCCGTCCGGTGCACTTCCGCCGCTCAGGAGTATGCCATTTGCGCCGACTGATGCCAGATGAATGGCATGTGAGTATAATTTGCCTGGTGAGCCGTCTTTCATGTGATTTAGATAGTAAGAGTTGCAGTGTTTGCATTGAAGTGAACATTGCGTTCCTGTCAGGGAGATAGGTGCGAATGGCTCATTGAAAAAATGGATATTATTGCCTGAGAGTTCCAACCTGCGTTCAAAGGCTTTGAGCATTGATGCTTTCATGATCGGGTCGATTTCCAGCGAATCGATCATCTTTTGAGCGTAGCAAATATCCAGAGGCATGATTTTACATAATCGATTTTTGCGTATAAAGATGTAATCCCACGGATTCCATCAATTTCAGTATCTCTTATTCCTGGTTCATTCAAATCGAAAATGGATTATTCATAGATTACCGTACACTAAAATCGACAATCAGCGAACCAAAATAATATATATGGGTTCGATCAACAGCCTGTTTATGCCCGGAAAAAGAAAACAATCAATATTCAAAGACCTGTACGAGAAACGCAAGAGTCTCGCCGTCAAGATAGGACTTACAGGAGTCATTTTATTACTTTTCTCGTTGCTTGCCAGGGAAATGATGCCTGTTGAACAGCCTACTGGTATCTGGCATGTGTTAAGTGTTATAATAGATCTGTTCAGCAAGCTCGGAGAGGCTTTCATCCTGTCGGGATTCGTTGTTTACGTCCTTGAAGAACATTCCCTGGCGCATACGGTGAAGGACGTTTCCAGATCCATTATAGATGAAATCATAGACAGACATTTCACAAGGAATGAATTGATAGAATTCATATTCAGGGGCATCAAGAACCTTAACAAATATGAACATATTGATGATGAGATATATGAGTTATATAAAAAACACGGGTTGCTCGAATTGACCGATGAACCTCACATAACAAATGTTTCACTGATCCTGAAAAAAGAAGGGGAAGTTGAAGGGGAAAAAGATAAGATAATTCTCAACAGGATATATGATTACAGGGCAATGAACAAAGCGCGGGAAGGGGGCAATGTGAAACTCATAAATAAAGATGGGTTAGTAGCTATATTTGATACGCATATTCCAGATATTTCAGTTGATTCTGACAATGAAATACTGAAACATATTCGAAAATATTTTGATATCGAATTCAAATTTTCCACTTCGTTCGAAATAAACGGTTTCTTGTGCAATAAAAATCTTCTACCTCTTGTCCCTGTTTTCTTATCGCAAAACGATTTCGATGTTGAAAACTGCAGGCCAAAAACCTATGGTAGTGAAGTGAAGGAATTCAAACCGGAATTATACGCAGTTTATGAGATATTTAGCCAGAGCGATGCGAATAAAGTCCTTAAATTGAAGATATATTTCAATGTGAGAATACCTCCAGGTGAATTCATAGACCTTTGTTTCTCGATAAAGGGAATAGTATCAGATTACGACCTGTGGACCTATGAATTCATTTCGTATACAAAAGGGGTCACTTTTGATCTGCAACTCGGTGACGATTTTGAGACCAGGATCGAGGAAGTATTGATAGGGGTCCCAAACCCCCCCATAAAATCTAATTCAAAACTGAAATATAATGGATGGATACTGCCCCATTCGTCAATATCTGGAGCGTGGAGAAGACGGGTGTGATCAGGATTCTACATCAGGATAACTTCTACGTTACCTTTATGTAATAAGAAATATATCATGGCACTCAACTGAATCATCTTTTTATGATTCTTAATACCGTAGCAGGCATCCGCCTGCGGCGCATGATCAAACGATCGAACGCAGCATAATGCGTGAGTCGGATCCGCGAGGGTCTTACGGAGGCACAGAATGAAACACAATTACAAAACAAACCCACATATATTAGACCTTATTAATGGTCTGAAAAAGCAGTCCCGCGAGAGTGAAGCACCTCTCTGGCGTGACATTGCGCATAGACTTACTCGCCCAACACGGCAGTACATCGAAGTCAACCTGAGCAGGCTTGACAGGTACACCCTGGACAAAGACCTTGTACTCGTACCTGGAAAAGTCCTGGGAGCAGGGGAAATAAGTCACTCATTGACTGTGGCAGCACTTGGCTTTTCTTCAGGCGCAAAGGACAAGATAACCGCGGCAGGGGGCTCCTGTCTTACCATCGAGGAACTCATGAGCAAGAATCCCGACGGTGCAAGAGTAAAAATAATGGGATGAGATCATGGCAGTAATAGATGCAAGTAATCTAATTCTTGGAAGAATGTCAAGCCTTGTCGCCCAGAGGTTATTGAAAGGCGAAGAGATCAATATCATCAATGCAGAGAAAACCATCATTTCTGGTAGGAAAGATACAACATTCGCGCGGTATCTGAAATATGTCCAGAGGGGCTCGAGAGAATTTGGCCCAAATTTCCCTAGACGACCGGAACAGATAGTCGCAAGGACAATAAGAGGAATGATCCCTCATACAACGCTTACAGGAAGGGAAGCACATAATCGACTTAGAGTATATATAGGTGTACCCGAGGAATTAAGCAAAGAACAGGCAAGCACGCTGGAAGATGCAAGCATAACACGCCTTTCCACAGCAAACTATACTGTGCTTGGAGAACTCAGCAAGAAGTTAGGATCAAAATTTTAGGTGTAATATATGAAAATCGTTAACTCATCAGGAAAAAGAAAGACCGCGATCGCCCGCGCAACAATAAGCGAAGGCAAAGGGCGCATCAGGGTAAACAGGAAACCCATTGAGATCATAGAGCCTGAATTTGTACGGCTTAAGATGACTGAACCCCTTGAATTTGCAGCAAATGTGCTCCCGAACGTGGACATCGATGTCAACGTTCATGGAGGCGGCATTTTCGGGCAGGCAGGTGCGGTCCGTACCGCTATCGCAAGAGGTCTTGTAGATTGGACGAACGATACAGCGCTAAGAGACGCATTGGCACAGTATGACAGAAGTTTGCTCGTCAATGACACACGCTATAAACTCCCCAAGAAATTCGGAGGAACAGGCGCCAGGAAGAGAAGACAGAAATCATACAGGTGAAACATGATTCCGGTACGATGCTTTACATGCGGGAAAGCAATTTCTAGCGTTTGGGATGAATATAAAAAACGAAGCCAGACAGAAGACCCAGGTAAAGTACTCACAGATCTCGGAATCGATCGATACTGCTGCAGGCGGATGCTACTTTCTCATGTCGAGCTGGTGGACCTGCTTGCACCGTACCAGTGAGGAGGGGTTGTAGGGTAGCCTGGTCCATCCTACAGCGTTCGGGACGCTGTGACCTGAGTTCAAATCTCAGCAACCCCATTTACTGGGGCTATAAGGAAACGAACATGAACCACTCCCGGAGGGACTCCGGGAGAAAAAGACCCCGTATTTAAATACGGGAAATATAGTAAAAATTGGATTTATTCAACGGATATATGTCGGTTTTTTTGAGGTGATTAGGTGACAGTAATAAAATATACGCGATATGAGCGTGCTCGTATTATTGGCGCAAGGGCGCTCCAGATATCTATGGGGGCTCCTGTACTGATAGAAGTCGATAAAAAAGAGCCAATAGATATAGCATATGCGGAATTGGAAAAGGGAGTGATCCCGATTACGGTAAAACGAACCGCACTTGAAAAACAACGAAAATCAGCAGCATGATCAAAGGTGATTACAATGGAAGAAATGATTGATTTTAAACAGGACGTGAAACAGGATACAGGTTATGAATCTATTATTCCACAGGACGAATATCTAACAGCAGGTATCCATATCGGTACTCAGCAAAAAACAAAAGAAATGATGCGCTTTGTATACCGGGTGAGGACCGATGGATTGTATGTTCTTGATATACAGGCAACAGACCAGAGGATACGACTTGCAGCAAAGATGCTTGCAAAATACGATCCACAGAGAATATTGATAGTTTCAGCCAGGCAATATGGGCACTATCCCTCTTCGATGTTTGCTAAAGCGATAGGTGGAAGGGCTATAATAGGCAGGTTCATTCCAGGTACACTTACCAACCCGAAGCTTCATCTTTATATTGAACCTGACGTTCTCATAGTAACAGACCCGTCAGGGGATGTCCAGGCAGTAAATGAAGCGATAAATGTCGGTATTCCGGTTATCGGACTTTGCGATACCAATAATGCGACATCCAACGTCGACCTTGTTATTCCAACAAACAACAAGGGAAGAAAAGCCCTTGCTCTGATCTACTGGCTTCTAGCCAAGAAGACGCTTGAGGAACGAGGCGACACGATCAATTACACAGTAGCAGATTTCGAGGCAGAATTATAAGAGAATGAGAACACCTGCAGTATCGGGACAATTTTATCCGCGCGGTAAAAACGACCTGAGAAACGAGATAAGCAGGTGCTTTTCAAATATCAAAATAAACGAAAGAGCTGCCATCGGCGCTGTTGTACCCCATGCAGGATATATATATTCAGGGCAGACCGCAGCGCATGTGTATTCTGCATTGCCAAATGCAGATACTTTTATCCTGATCGGTCCGAACCATACGGGTTCAGGTTCACCAGTGTCAGTTTCTTCTGAAACATGGAGCACTCCTCTTGGTGAAGTGAAGTCTGACCTTGATATGGTAAAAGCTCTTCCCAAAAAGATCATTGATACTGATGAGCTAGCTCACAGTCACGAACATTCCATCGAAGTCCAGCTTCCTTTCCTGCAGTACAGGTTCAAAGATTTCATGATCGTATCTATATGCATGGGAATGCAGGATGAAGAGACTGCGCTTGAAGTGGGTTCGGAAATAAGTGTTGCTGTGCGAAAGCTCAAAAAGAAAGTCGTTATAATTGCATCAAGTGACTTTTCCCATTATAAACCCGAAAAAATAGCGCGGGAAGATGACGCTTATTTTATTGAACCGATACTTGAACTTGATACAGGGAAATTCTACAGCCGTTTGTATGAGAGAGCAGCAAGCGTTTGCGGATACGGGCCTATTGCAGCAATGCTTACTGCGTCGAAAAATCTTGGAGCAAAGCATGCAACATTATTAAAATACAGTACAAGCGGTGAAGTGACCCGGGATACATCTGCAGTTGTAGGTTATGCTGGGATAGTAGTAGAATGAAACATGGGATTCGCACAGCTTAATAATCCATCACATTATTCTGCATCGATGCTTTTATTAACTCTTGACATAATTAACAATATGGTGGAAGCATGGCACAAGAAACTCCGGAAACGTTTGTAAAAATCATCAGTGAACCTTTAAGATCAAAGAACCCTCTTGTCATAGAAGGATTTCCCGGCATCGGTCTGGTGGGGAACATTACATGCCAGCATATCATCGAAGAGTTGAGTATGAAATATGTAGGCTCGATTGATTCGAAGTACTTTCCCCCTCTTGCGGTGCTTTTTAACGGAATAGTCTATATGCCGGTTCGTATCTACGAAGCCCCGAAAAAAGATATTATCGTGGTGATCTCAGACATACCCATACACCCCACTGCATCATACGACCTCAGCAAGGTCCTGGTGGACTGGATGGTCTCTATAAAAGCCAAAAACATTGTCTCTATAGCAGGGATCGCCACGACCACTGGCCTGAGAAGGGTATTTGGAGGGGCTTCGAATAATGAAATGCTGGAGAAGATAAAGGATAAAACTGAGATATTCCAGGTAGGGACGATCTCAGGTATATCGGGGAGCATTATGACAGAGTGCTTCATCCGGAATATCCCTGCAATAAGTTTACTAGGGGAAACGCCGGGACCCAATCCTGACCCGAGAGCAGCAGTTGAAGTTTTAACAGTTCTCAATAAAATATTCGATCTATCAATAAATACCGAAAAGTTGTTGAACCAGGCTGAGCAGATAGAGCTTGAACTTTCAAAGCTTGCTGAGCAGGTTAAAACAACTGAAGCGCCTATGCTTCCCAAGAAAGAGTTCCCGATGTACGGGTGATGCTATGAAATATATCGTTTTAAGTGGAATATCCCTTATGGCTTTAAAGAACCTTGAACAAAACAAGGTTAAGACTATCGAGATCAGGAGCCCCCATAATTTTCTTTCTGCTATTGAGGCGCAGGTGGGGGATGTTCTCTTTCTGACCACGACCAGCATGGAGGATGTAGGGGTTGGGACAAAAGGATATATTGCGAAAATACTTGAGAAACAGGTTTCAATGCACAGGATCATTCATCAAACCGACGAATTATTCGAAGAAGCAGAGGTACAGATGGCACGTCTTAAGTTGGAAATGAAAGGGCATGCAAGAGTGCGCCGCTCAATATCCTATGCTATGGGTGAAGCTATTATAGTGGATGCTGATGAAGTACAGTTCTTCGAAGGAAGATAATAATTTATCAAATCCCATTCTTAAAATATTAGAGTTGAATCACCTTTCGCAATAAGCTCAGATATCTCATCAACGAACTCCTGCATATATTTGTCCAGCTGAGCTTTTCGCTTCTCTACGATCTCCTTATCCGCGGGATACCTTTCAATGAGTTCCAGGAATTCCGTATATATCTCGATAGTCTTGTCCATCATCGCTTCCTTAGGTTCACCCAATTCTGCCATGTGGACGATGTAGCGACGCAAGCGGATGCAGCCCCTGTTCCTTTCAAAGCTCTTATCAAAATACAGTGGGATCCTCCATAATCCACGTTCGACAACACCACTTTTTATGGATGGGAAAAGCTTAATGATCTCAGGATCGATGGCGGCTTGCTGCATCAGAACTCTTCCATCATAATAAATATCCCTCGATCATACTTTTATCTCAGGTTATATAAAACCGCAACGTTGTAAAAAAAGTCATTTTACAGGTTCAACTATTGTATTTCTATTTATCAGCAGGTTATATGAAGAGAATTCTTCGTTCTCCCTCACAAGAGCGCCGAATATCTCAACAATGCTGCCGTAATTTGCTTCAAGGAGCGCCTTATTTTTGTCGTTCTTATGGTATGCGGGGATAACAGCATAGCAGGGTACGGATGTTGTTCCGTCGCATATTTTGAAGACAAAGGTTTTCTCATCTCCCAGATTCCCTGACATGACCGAAACCACCACATTGATGCGCTTTTTGAGATGTTTTCTAAGGCTCGAGAGTCTTGCGAACTTCCCCTTTGCGCGGTATTTTTGTTTTACAGCGCCGTCTTTTCGAAGTATCGCATAGGTGAATTTCATATCAGTGTTAAGATACCTGTAAGCTTCCTCTGTTCCTGCTATCTTTCTCATAAAATCGGGTACCCTGATGTTGCCCTCTTCCCTGAAGCTCCAACAGTCACCTGCTGTGCATACTGCGCCCCAGAGGAATGTACATGGGCTGTAAACTGTAAATCCCCTGTTCATGAGTGCCTGCTGAGTGATACGCAGAGCTTTTGAATTGACAAGGTCTGCGGGTTCCACGAGCAAGACCGTGGGGTTTTGGCTTTCTGATGCAAGTTTTTCCACAGCTCTGGCGCGTTCTGAGTGCGGTGAACTCATCTCAGCAAGAACATTCGAGAATATTATGAGGTCTGCGCCCACAACAGGTTGTGCTTTTTCAAGAGGCGAATGGGCTGGCTGGTTAACGATTATATTTGCGTTCTCATGCTGATGCTGTGAGAGGTAAAGAGATGTAAGTTCTTTATAGCAGTCGATATTCTCCTGAACTTTCTCGATCGAGTCGATCTTAATATTCAACTTTATATCGAGGCCTTTTTTTGAATAGACGGAAAGCAGTTTATTAAGGAAATCAATCGTGCTCAGCGTTATCGTTCCAGGACCTGATCCGACATCAACGATGCTCATTTTTGTGGTGAGCAGTCCACCTTTTAACAGGTCAAGGAGGAGGTACTGGAACTGGCAGAAATAGACCGGAAAATGATAGAGCAGGTACGTGATGACCCTGAGCTTCGGGTACTTCGAGCTTCCTCTCCAGTATTCTTCCTTCTGCTTCACGATGTTTTCGCGCAGGATGCGCGCCGTCTCACCTGTGTGCCAGTCTTTCCCGCATGAGCGCTCGATGTACGAGTCGATCAATTTCTCGATATATAATGGCAGCCAGGGAGCTTTTAACATCTCTTCAAGTTCATGGATGACCGATTCGTCAGCAGGGAGCGGGCGTTTTGCGAGCTTTGTGCAATTATAGTGTGCATCGCAGAAGAGGTCGAGGTCGAAGAAATGGGGTTTGAGGATGTCGTAGAGTTCTTTTTCTTCGTAACTCTTACTCAGGTACTGGTTCATCTCTGAGAGCTTGAACTCGGAGCGGGAGGAGGCGAGATAGCGGGCGAGGGAGAGGAGTTCGGGGGTCATTGGTAAACCGAACCGCAGATGAAGGCGCCCAGAGTCACGCCTCTGGAGGGCGTGTCCACGTATGCCCTGCGGGGCATACGTGTGCGTGGAGTCGAGAACCCGCAGAGTTTCGGCATTGATGAACGCAGATTTATGGAATTTATGAGTTTTGTCAATTTCGTCCGAGTAAATGAATCTGGAAAGGAAATTCGACCACAGCGCACACAGAGAGCACAGAGAATTACCGCTTTTCTCAGTGTCCTCTGTGCTCTCTGTGGTTTTTCAAACCAGAAAATAATAGAACGTTTCGAATTTGTTTGGGAAAACATTTTCATCATTTAAAACCTTATCTTTCTTTTTTTAAATTATTGGCAACAATCATTTCCAATAAAATGGTACGATAAACGGTCTCAATATCGAACGTCAGACCCCATTCAAGTCCGTCTTTAGCAATATCTAATTCCTCTTCAGTCAGAGATCTCCCTAGTGTCCGCATTGCCTCATCCTGCATTGTTTCCTTATCAATATAGAATAATAATTCTTCTTTATCAATTGTTTCCATATCCCTTAAACCTCCCAGAATTTTCTGTATTTATCATTATCGTATCTGCGTTAATTCGCATTCAACTGCGGCTAATATATTCGGAAATTCAAGAACTATATTTCCTTTATGCCCCTAACCTATATACTGTTTTTCATACATCAGGATTGCAAAATGCCAAGCCTTTAAACCATATAATTCCCTGAAATTCGACCCCCTCATTCAAATAAAAAATCCCATCCCATTACAATGGCTGCTGACGGTACTTTGCGCTCTTTGCGACCTTTGCGGTGCGGTCGCGTCGGATACCGTGCGGCGCCGGGACTGTTGAAATATGTATCTTAAGCGATTAATATTCGGCGCCTGTGCCCGAATTCTCGGAAAAATTTCTTCAGGGATTACTTATCAGTTAACATAAACCAAATTATCATAATCGAAATTATGTTGCTGACTTTCCAAAGACCAGCATATAATTATACGCTCCTGCCTCCAGCCGTTCCAGTATCCTGAAATCCCCATCTTCGCATATTGAAATAACCTCATCCTCTGATATTCGTTCCTCGATTGGCGGACCCATCTCCATTTCCATCTTTTTCCAGTCGATAATTATCATTCTTCCCCTTCCAGAAAGGATCCGCTTTGCTTCCTTCAATATGCCGCCTCTGTCATCAAGTTCATGAAATACATTAGCCATGAAGAGCACATCAACAGAATTATCCGGCAGCAGGATTGAAGATTCTTTTGAAAGGAAAGTCTCTATGTTCGTAAGCTTCTTCACCCTTATTTTTTCGCGCACGATGTCGAGCATCCCCTCCTGCACATCGATAGCATACACCTTTTTTACAATAAGTGAAGACGGTATCGCAAAATAACCGCTTCCGCAGCCAAGATCTGCAAAAATTGTATCCCTGGAAAGTCCGGCTTTTTTAAGGATACTGTCCGGGTTCAGGAACCTGCGCCTGTCTGCGCTGTCAAGTATTTCTGCTTTTTTTGCATCGAATTTATGAGCCATTCATGTGATATTTGATATGAATTAATTGCTAAACAGAAGTTACATTTTTTTTACATTTGTTGATTGACATGAAGGACAGCTGATCTTTCTTCCCAGACCTTTAAAATTGGTCTTGCAATCCATGCATCTATACTGGATCCCGGTTATCTCATCCGGGTCTATGTCAACACTAACTGAAGAATCTGCGAAACACATAGTTTCACCTCGATAAGAGCTGATGATTTTACATGTAATTAATCCTTTGGTCAGAAAAACAAACATTTAATTTATAGAAAGAGCATTGCAACCGCAGGATGTGATTTATGATGCAGGTACAGATAACATTAACACCGGGTGAATCAAAAAGAATAATCGCAATAGGAGTAAAAAAACTCCCTGTCATCCAGCAGGCGCTGGGAAAAGGAACGATCCTGATAACTCTCGGCTCAACAAATGCTTATGTGCTGGAAGAACTTACTGGAAAGAAGGTTGACCGCTCCAGGTATGCAGCAGGTTACATTAATGGGAGAACGTCTGCAGTTCCTATGGATAAACGTCTTCTTTCAATAGCTTTGAAGAACGGAAAAGAGGTCAGTATTGAAGGGATACTTAATGAGATGACTTCCAGCGATGTTGTGATTAAGGGAGCAAATGCTCTCGGAACAGATGGCATAGCTGGAGTGATGATGTCAAATCCGGTAGGCGGAACCACGGGAGGATTTATGGGGCCGGTCATGGCAAAAGGTATCAATCTGATAATCCCGGTCGGCATTGAAAAATCCATTCATTATAAGGTTCTTGATATTTCAAAAAGGATCGGTATCCAGCGCTGCACAAAAGCTACAGGTTATGCTGTGGGTATGATGCCCCTTCCAGGGACTGTCATAACCGAGGTCGAGGCGTTGAAACTTCTTGGAGCACAGGATGTATTTCCGATAGGGGCTGGCGGCGTTGAGGGCGGAGAAGGGTCTGTAACGCTTTGCGTTGATGGGGATAAGGCAGAAGAGATATTCGATCTTGTGGAGAAGGTAAAAGCGAAAAAAGGAGAGTTGTAGAATTATTCATGATGAGTCTGGTATGAAAAAAATAGCAACGAACACAACGAACTCGATACGAACTCACGCCACTGGAGTTCGTTTTAGTTCGTACCAGTTCGTTGTTTTTTTCATGTTCATCTACGTACCGAAGTTTCATAGCCGACTCTGTGGCTTCATAAAAAAATTGCCACTGAGGTACAGAGAACACAGGGGTAGAAAAATAGACGAGTTCAAACCTTTTCTTCTGATGCCTCTTCCCCTTTCTCCTTCTTGCTCTTTTTCTCTGCTTTTGCCCCTGCCTGCGAAGCAAACACGTTCAGCAGATCAGTCAGCTTTTCATATTGCGCAGTCTCGATGTGTGAATACCTCAGCGGCTTCTTGTGCTTTCGGGTATCTTTCTTAAGCTTCTTATACAGGTCATCAGAGCGCGAAGTGAGCTTTTCATCCGTAGTACCTTCGATAAGCATTACGCCTGTTGCACCATATTCGAAAGCTGCATTTACCACATCTCCATCAAGAACATGGATCGAGGGCAGGCTTATGAATCTGACAAGTGAAGAATACTGCTTCCTGTTCACTCCTGCAATATCAGCAGCTGCATAGGCATATGGGTCAATAAATACGACCACTCCTGGCGCATCTTCAAGCATGGCTTTAAGCTGCGCCTTTAACTGGTTACGCGTGAAGTTCCTGATCTCTATGCCTTTTATCGGGCATGCCGGAACGCAGATGCCGCATCCGGTACATGCCAGCGGCGACAGCACTGCTTTTCCCTCAGAAAGTGAGAGGGCATTGTAGGGGCATGCTTTCACGCAATCCCCGCACCCGTTGCATTCAAGGATCATGGGTTTTTCTGGCGGTATGAGTATCATTCCCTTGCCAAGGAACTGCGAAACCTTATGAGCAGCGCTCATGCCCTCTGTCACAGAATCATGGATGTCTTTTGGACCAAGCACGCAGCCAGCGGCGAACGCAGCCTGGTTAAGAGTGTTCACAGGATCGAGCTTGACGTGCTTTTCTTCAATAAATCCATCATCTCCAAGGGGCACACCGAGTTTATCAGCAAGCTCTTTTGTACCGGCAGAGGGAATAAGCGCAGGGCACAGCACTACCATATCAAATATTTCGCGCCCTTTCCTGCCAAGGTTTGTGTCCTCATACTGCACCATGAGCGTTCCATCCTGCTTCGGTATTATCTCGGCCACCTTTCCGCGAACGTAATTTACGCCCTTTTCCTGCGTATGGTGGTAGAATTCCTCAAAACGCCTCCCTGCAGAGCGCATGTCAATATAAAATATCCATGCTTGCGCATCAGCTTTCATTTTTTTCACAAGCTGAGCCTGCTTTTGCGAATAAATGCAGCAGACTTTTGAGCAGTGTTTTCTCCCTTTTCCTGTGAAATCGCGGCTTCCTGCGCACAGCACGAAAGCAACCCGGTCTGGGAACGACCCGTCCGCCTTTTGCAGCCTCATTCCTGTTTTGCTCTTTGCTGAGAGCATATCCTCAAATTCAACAGCAGTGAGCAGGTTTGGGGCAGGATAATTGTATTCCTCGATAAATGATGGGTCGATAGGTTCAAAACCAGTAGCTATCGCAACAGCACCCACAGATATCGTGCTGATCTCTTCCTTTGCATCAAGGTTCACTGCATCGCGGGGACATATTGTAACGCATGCGCCGCACCGGTCGCATTTAGACACATCTATCATATACGCCTGCGGGACTGCCTGGGCAAATGGCAGGAATATGGCTCCCGTATGGCATTTCCTTGTGCATGCTCCGCATGAAATGCACTTTTTGATATCCACATAGCGCGGGCTGTGTTTAAGAGTGATTGAGTAATCACCCGGGCTTCCCTTCACTTCTGCGACTTCGGTCTGTGTATGCATCGTTATGCCAGAATGATTATGCACAGCCACCATCTTCGGGGTCAGAATGCACTGCGAGCAGTCCATTGTTGGAAATGTCTTGGAAAGCCCTATCATGTGACCGCCAAGGTAGGGCTGCTTTTCGATAAGAATAACTTCATGGTCATCTGCAATTTCAAGCGCGGTTGTAATGCCGGCTATACCGCCTCCCACAACGAGCGTCCTGTCTACAAGTTTCTTCTCAAGCGGTACAAGCGGCTCTATGGAACCCATGCGTGCGACAGCGCCTTTTATCAGTCCCTTTACTTTTGAATTAACGCTTTCCTTTCCTTCTTTATCATGCACCCAGCTTGCCTGTTCCCTGATGTTTGTGATCTCAAGGAGAGTTGGATTTGCGCCAGCTTTTTTCGCCATACCCCTGAAAGTCTCAAGATGCAGCTTTGGCGAGCATGAACCAATTACAACGCGGTCTATTTTTCCTTTCTCGATATCGCTTTTTATCTTATCCTGCCCTGCACTGCTGCAAAGGTAGTCCTGTATATTCACGGTAACATTTTCGCCTTTCAGGCTCTCAGCGACAGACTGCAAATCTACCACATCGCTAATGTTGCCACCGCATCTGCATAAATAAACACCGATCTTCCTGGGTGCGATTTCTATTTTAGAAGGTGTTTCTTTTTGAGGTGTTTCGTTCACAAGGGGCTCTTTATTTTCAGCCATGGTTACCTCCCAACCTTTGCGATGAATTTATCAGTTGAAACAAGATGTTTATCCAGCCCAAGTTCTTTTGGAGGAATACCCATGGATAGGCCAATGAGTTGTGTGAAATAGATAATGGGCATTTCAATCTTCATATTGAATTTTGCCTCGACAGCCTTCTGTTTTGCATCAAGCTGGAGGTGGCACATTGGACACGTCACGACCATACAATCCGCTCCTGTTTCTTTTGCCATCACAAGAAGGTCTTTCGCAAGTTGAAGTGCGAGATCTTCATTGGTTAGCAATATCGGTCCTCCGCAGCATTTTGTTTTGTAGTAGTATTTCACCGGATCTGCGCCCAGTGCAGCGATAAGGTTATCCAGGGATTTTGGATTTTCCGGGCTGTCGAATTTGTTCTCAGGTCTTGTGAGCAGGCAGCCATAATACGGAACTGCTTTTATCTTCAAAGGTTTTTTTATCTGTTCAGCCAATTTTCCAAGTCCAAAGTCGTTCACCACGACCTCAAGAAGATGTTTTGGTTTCGTGTTACCTTCATATTTGTTTGTAAGTGCTCCATTGATCATGGTTTTAAGGGCGCTTTCTTCAAGAGCAGTGTTGGCGCGCATCAGGTTCGAGTAACAGAGATTGCATGGGGTTGCGATGTCAAGACCTTTTGCGCCTGCAAGTGTCCTTGCTGAAAGAGCGATCCGTGTTGTTCTGTCGTCCACATGTAGAGCCCCGCAGCAGTTCCAGTTCTTTATTTCCTCAAGTTCAATACCAAGACGCTTGAATACGGCTTCCACTGAAATTCGTTGATCTATGGCTGTTCCGTGCTGCGCGCATCCTGGATAATAAGAATATTTCATTTTTCCGCCTCCTGACTGTCGCTGTTATTTTCTTTTATTTCAGGCGGCTTTTCCTTAATTTTTGTTTTCTCCTCTGATCCTGTTTTTTCACTGAGGCTAAAAATAGAGTCCAGTTCGCGCGTATCGTCCATTTTATCAATGGACAGCGGCAGTTTTCCTTTTGATATAAGTTCAAGACCAAAAGGGGCCTGAGCAATCATTCCGGGCTCAGAAATGCTGTATTTTGAAATAAGGAGAAATTCAGATGCTCTGCCGTTCTTTTTGACCACATCCGCGAAAATGTTATCGAATTTCGCATTCCTGTTCTTTATACCTTCTTTTATGGCTATCGGTTTTAGCGTCTCCATGAGTTCAGTCGGATAGATTCCCCGTGGACAGCGGACAGAGCATGAAAAACAGGTAGTACATATCCAGATAGTGTTGCTGTTAAGCACTTCCTTCTTAAGGCCCAGTTGTATCATGCGGACCATTTGTCGAGGGGTATGATCCATTTCATGGCTGACAGGGCACGAACCTGCGCATATACCGCACTGCATACAGGTGAGGAGATTCTCGCCGCCAGGCGATTTAATAATGAGGTCTCTAAAAGCATTATCTCTTGACTCTGGAATTATAGTCTCTTTTTGCATATTTATCACATGGGGGAAAAGCAATGAAGATGTTATTCTATATATACCTGATTATGAAGTGAAGTATACCTGATTATGATATATCTTATTTATGATAATCGTTCTGTGCTTAATATGACCGAAATGTTTAATAAAAAGGAGAATCCCGTATAGCTTATGGCATATGAATTAATAATCCTGATCCTGGCAGTACTTGCTGTGATCGCTGTATATATCGTTCTTAAGACCGCGAAGCTCCTGATCGTGAATACCATTCTTGGTCTAATCATTCTTGCTGTGGGAAATACGTTTTTTAATCTTAATATTCCATATTCATCCATGGCTCTCCTTGTGTGCGCTCTTGGTGGAATACCGGGAGCAATACTTGTGATACTGCTCCATGTTTTCGGTATTGCCTTCCTGTAACCGAATTGATCCTGAAAACAAAATACAGGATCCTTATTTTTTATGGTTTTTTATATTTTATATATAGCACAATAATTATTGCCACAATAAGGATTCCTGCAACAATAACAACAAAATTAACAGCAGGTGCTTTTTCAGAAGTCACCGGTTTGATGTTCTCTGCTGGTGGTGTGGAGGTTATTGTTTCAGCAGGTGCTTTTTCAGAAGGCGCTACTGGCAATGCAGCTTTTACTCCTGTTATTGCAAAATTGGAGAAAGTAATGGTCTTTGCATCATAGTATGTATAAGTACTTTCAGTCATCGTTTTCATGGTTTCAAGTTGAACCCAGTTGCTGCCGTCCCATTTTACCAGCTTTATATCAGCTGCATTAATACTGTTTTCTGCAAGCCATGAGTTCGATACTTTAAATCCGATCACTGCCTCTTTGATATTCTTAGAAGTTGCAAAGCCTGAGGTTCCTACCCATATGTTCATATTCTTATAAACAATTCCGGGCGCTGAAATATTTAAAAGTGTTGAGGTTTTTCGCAGCACTTCTACAGTAGTACTTCTCTCTCCTGCGTTGACGTTGCCTGTTATGTTCACATACGCTATCGGATTACTTGAGTTCTTGAACATGTATGATGTGATCTTATCTTTATAGATATTGAGTTCGTATTTTTCTTTTATCTCAATATTGTAATAATTCTCACCAGAAACACCTCCGCCTCCTCCTCCACCGCCACCGCCTCCGCCGCTGCAGCATGGCGCTGAGGGTGGTATTGGTTCAATAATGACAAATGGAGAAAGGCTTGATACTGATCCAGAAATTGTGTTATTACCAGGATCGCGGGAAGTAGTGACATCTGTCCAGTTTCCGGTCTCATAATGCATGAACTTCAGGGCATTTTCATTCGCAACTTTTGTTGGGTCATAGATGATGGTTATTGTCACATTCCCGACAAAAGTTGCAGTGGTCGTGATATTGTAATAATTACCTGCAAGGTGGAAGCCAGAGGGAATGGTAAGACCTGATGTGGAGACATTGACATCGGTTAAACCGTTGGAGGTCAGGTTTTCAAAAGTGATGTTTGTTTTTTCTGAAGTAAAGTATATCGTTTTATTTGTTCCTGATATGGTATTATTTAGAATAGTAATATACTGTTCAGTGATATTGAAGTTATTACTGCAATCAGTTACTTTCCATGTTATACTGAAAAAGGTTGACAATAAGATATATATATCATGTAAAATATTTGAATCATTTATGGGTACTTTAGGAGTATATAATGATTCAAATAAAGTTTACTACTGATGAAATTGAGAAACTTAATTATGAGCGATACC
>JAUSDC010000052.1 GCA_030650845.1 Candidatus Methanoperedens sp. | reverse complement strand
CCTGATACTTTCTTTCCTCTTTGATCTCGTCCAATCTATTACTTAGAGCACCTATTGCTCCGACACAGAAATCTATCACACGGGTTTTTCTGGAAATCCGGGTAGGAATCTCGGTTGCTTTGATCGCACCACTGTGTATTTGTGAATATAGATGATCAAACATTTTTGAAGCAACTTTTGCATCCATTTCGAATCCCACAAAGAATACTTTTGTACCGGCCCTCATAATACGGCATTCATAAAATGACGCCACAATTGAAGAAAGACTCATAACCCAATGTCTAATGCCTTTTTGATCTATCATTTCAGATTCAATATTTTTTATTAGTGTTGATTTATCTGAAGTAGCTTTAATTTCATCAATGGATATTTCGTATTTATCCATAAGTTCTTTGACAAGCCTATTTGCTATTGCCATCTCATTAACATTTACAGCACCACTTTCAGTTTTAGTATGTGCCATAATTTTTTCAATCTTACTTAAAACTTCGATTCTATCTTCATTAGTTATCATGTTATTCCCAATTTGATCATCTCTGCAACTCTGTTCCCGCAAAAAACACATTGGAAAAGCTTTGCATCTCCCACTATGAAATACTGCATAATGTGACCGCATTTTTTACATAATAGCGTATCGCCTTTCACTTTCAAAACATCGATCGCCTGTCTGATAGAACGTATTTGCGTATCCTGCTCTTTATCAAGATACACCAGGTCTTCATCCGTGAATGTTAGCACCATATTATTTTATACCCCCTCTTTTCTCCAGTACTATGTTCTACATTCCACTATTAATATATTCAAGTATCAAAGAAAAGTCAGAGAGCCCTGGAATGTGCGCAAGACCGCAGCATAGGGGATTATTTTGTCAAACTAATGCCTCTGCTGCATGTGCGCCCTTAAGCGAAACATTCAGCTCGCTCATCTGAACGTTCTTTGAAGCGTCAAGTATCTCTATTTCAAGTATCTTCCTGTCCTTTGAATAATGAGCAATAATTCCTTCAGCAAGATCCACAGAATCCACTGGTTTGCCTTCTCTCAGGCTTATTATCAGTGCATCTGCATCAGGGGAGTATTTTATCTGCAAATTTTCCACCTCCTTCGAAATATCTTTCTGCTTCAACATCATAAAGCCTGCCAATGGTTTTTTCTTCAGAAGCTAATACCTTGAATCTCATTATGCTCTTAAATATTCCTTCATGTAATTAAAATGATTCAGCTTCTGCAATTTAAACCAGGTATTCTGGTCGTGCCACAACGAGAGGTAGTACATCATTAATCAACTCTAATCATTTTAATGCACTATAATTACAGATTATGCAACTATTATGTATCATAGTGTCTGGGTTCACATTCAGGTCAACCCATGCCTGCCTTACCTCTTCTGGACTGTTTGAGATCCTCTGGATCGGGATTTGGCTTTATTGAAGTTTCCTCGCTCATTTCATAAATAGTCCGCATTCGTTCTATCGCAAGATCAATGGCTTCTGTCTCGTTCCTGTATATCCTGTGATCTATTAGCCATTTCAAGTTTTCAATGGTGCGCTGACTGAATGCATAGTTTCTTCGCACGCTTGCTTCTCCCAATTCTTTGCGCTTCATGGTGTACGTATTATAATACATAAAACTATTTATACTTTGGCAACATGTCATAATAAGTACGTATTATAATACAGAGATGAGAAATGACAAAGGATACTGTTTATCTATCAGCAGGTTGTGCCGCGCGACTCTTCAGCGCGTCCATAACGACAATAGCACAGCCACGACTTCGTAAAAGCAGGTCACACCATGGAAACGAGAAGCAGGGGGGAGATTGTACCCCCGACTACTTATTTTTACTCATATTCCATTTCTCCCGCATCACGATCTCATCAAGGCTTTTTCGCGACGTAGGGCGCGGTATTTCCGAGGGATAACCCAGGGTCAGAAGCTGGACTACACGCACACTGCCAGGGATATTCAATATTTCTTTTACCTTTTTTTCGTCGAAGGCACCTATCCAGCATGTACCAAGTCCTTCTTCGACTCCCTGGAGGGTCATATGATCCACAGCTATTGCGGTATCAATCGAATAAGCTGGTTGCCCGCATGCCATTATATAATCCGATTCAACCGAACAGGCTGCTATTACCACAGGTGCCTCAGCCACAAACGACTGGTTCCTGGCAGCTTCAGCCAGCGCTTTTCGTGTATTTGAATCCTTTACTATGACAAATCTGCGTTCCTGGCGGTTACTTGCAGATGGGGAAAGTCTGCCTGCGTCCAGTACCCTCATCAGTGTATCTTCTTCCACATCACGAGATTCATACGCCCTTATGCTTCGTCTTGATTGTATCGCTTTTCGAACATCCATAATTCTTCACATCATAGCTTATTCTCATCAGCGAACTTCACAAGTGACTCACCCAACACCCTCACATATTTGGGATTGATATTGAACCGTCCGCGCTTCTGCCCGCTTTTTTCTTTTGCGATCTCAATATATTCTTTTTCTTCCCCGAATTTATCGCTCTTCTGTAGCGAGATGGTCATGAACCATCCAGCTGCCATCTTTATTTCAGTAAATCCTTTCTCATCGTTCATAAAATCTCCACACTTCCAACGATCGCATCCACTAAAACCTTATCCCCGGTCTTTATGGTCTTAACAGGATCCTTTTCCACCCTGTCCACAAGCGGTATGCCTGAAATTATTGCACCGACTGCAACTATGGGCTCTGTTTTTATGTTTATCATTGCAGATGGCGCAGCGCCGTTCTTTTTGAGCTGATATATCACATATGATCCCACTGTTGATCCTTTGCCAGAGGGAAATACAAGCACTTTATTTTTAATGCACTTTCCCGAAAGTTCGTGTCCCTTTTCAACCACTATGCCGGTCATAGGGTCAATGCTGCCCAGAAATGATATTGGCTGGGATGTTACAAGGGCATCTCCTTTAGCACTCCCTCTGGAAACGATATGTGCTTTGAGTTTTAACATCGAACTTCCAGTATTAACATCGACCTTCCTGTTATTTCCTTATCCCTATATATTCCCGCAGGTCAGCAATGCCCAGCCTCTTTGTGATCTTATCAATAAAAGTAGAATTCAGTTCCCACCCAAGGTCAAGCTGAGCGTAATAATAGAGCGTCCCGAGAAGCCCCATCACTTCAAGGCGGCGGGATGAGTTCATCACCTTAATATGGCGAAAGAACTTCACTGTCCCGAGCTTTGTTATCCGCCTGCTGAAATCTACGTCCTCAAGAAGCACATTCGTGTAGCCTCCGCATTTAAAATATGCATCGCGGCGCACTGCGGTGTTAAAACCAGGAAGTGTTGCGGAACGGATCCTGTCCCTCATTAAAAAATAGTTGTTTGCCACGCCTTCAGCAAGTCTGATCTGGTCTGACCTTTCTGAGAATTCAAACCCTGTTGAGAAGGCAACAATATCAGGATTCGCTCTGAACATTTCATAGATGAAAGATAGATAGTATCCAGGAATATGGGTATCAGCATCAATAAAAACGAAAAATTTGCTGCTTTCGCTCGCGTTTAAAGCACCAAAATTCCTTGCAGGCCCGATGCCGCGTTCTTCACATTGCACCACACGGTCTGCATACTTTTTTGCGATCTCAAGGCTGCCGTCAGTGCTGCCGTTATCAGATACGATCAGCTCAAACTCTTTATTTGTGTTCTGGTCTTTGATCGAAGCAAGTGTGGCTTCAAGAAATTTCTCTTCGTCAAGTACGGGAACGATAACTGAAAGTTCAGGCTCCATTGTTTTCTATGATGTATGTTATCGTATATATATCATTAATGATGGACCCGGCGGGATTCGAACCCGCGGCCTTTGCGTTGCGAACGCAACGATCTACCCCTGATCTACAGGCCCCTAAAAAGAATAAATAAAGGATATAAAAATTTACATCCTTCCGAGTTCTTCAACAGATACGTTCTCGACACCCTTAACCTTGCTAAAGGCTTCTTCAACCTTCTCGGTCCCACCTTCAAGATCGCCAACTTTCACAACCACCATCAGAGCTTTTAAACCGAATGCAACGGGCTCCTCTGAGAAACCATGCAGACGTGCGCCTTTTGGGACAACCTTTGTAAGTTCATCCTTGAGTTTTTTCAGGTCGACATCCATACCCGTGGGCATTATCCTAATTTTTGCTGCGACGTCACCCATTATCCTCACGGTCCTTCGAATCCGCAGTTAGCACATTTATATTTATTGCTCTGGTGCCTGCAGGTCATACATCTTCCAAGTTCTGTTCCGCATTGCGGGCATGGGAATCGCGCATAACCGCGCTCAATAAGATTTACTCCGCATGATACACATTTTTTTGCTTCAGCTTTTACCATAATATTCTCCTTAATGTTGGAGCTCCCATATAATCGATTGCTATTAAAATTTATCCCTTTATAAGTGTACCTGGAACATTTCCCTTAAGAGCATTGATCAACCTGCCCGGACAGTTACCGTTAAGGATTTCGCAGTTCATTTTGTTTTTTATAAGAAATCGCGGCAGTTCACTGTCCACGCATGTCTCTATTCCCAGAAGTTCTTGCGCCCTTAGCTCTTTTTTCAATTCTCCATTGATAAAGATCCCATCCACATCTGTAAGTTTGATAAATCTTGCCCCAACCTGGTGCGCTACCCATGCAGCTATCGTATCTGAGGTCACGTCCCATGTATGCGGCAGTTCATCCTTATTTTTAATGAGAGCATACGGGAGAAGGATATATGTTCCTTTATCTTCAATGCGAATATTATCGACGATCCTGGCTTTACTTTTATCCGCTATAAAATAGCCATACTGTTCCATCGCAAGTATCGCCATCCAGTGACTCGCCTCGTCAGAAGCGTTCACCTTTCGCACCGTGTCCGCGAACACCGAACCGCCCGGAACTATCAAAATGGCCTGGCCGCTTGTATCCGAATAATCTATGATCTCTTTTACAAGCTCCTTTGCCCTGTGAATAAGGCTTCCGCCAAGCTTTACCACTATCATGCCTTTTTACTTAAACGGCAGTGCTTAAATATGTAATGGGAGAATAAAACTGACACCATGAGGACGATAGACTGGGACATAAAGAAAAATTGTATTGTAATGATAGACCAGACACTCCTGCCACGGGAGTATAAAGTCATTGAGTGCAGCACTATTGACTGCCTGTGTGAAGCCATTATAAAGTTACGTGTCCGTGGTGCCCCTGCGTTAGGGGCTGCAGGTGGATTTGGTGTGGCACTTGCTGCCCACGAGAGCAAAGCTTCAACTCTTGACGGGATGATGAAGGATATTGAGGCAACCGGTCAAACGATTATCAGTACCCGTCCTACTGCTGTTAATCTCTCATGGGGCGTGAAACGAGTTCTCAATGCTGTAGAGGATGCAAGGAACATAAAAGAAGCAAGACTTTTTGCACTTGATGAGGCAAAAGCGATAGCAGATGAGGATGTGGAGAAGAACAAGGAACTTGGAGAGTATGGAGCTATGCTTCTTGAGAACGGAGATACTGTTATGACGCACTGCAATGCTGGAAGGCTTGCATGCGTTGACTGGGGCACAGCTTTAGGGGTCATCCGCTCTGCGCGTGCACAGGGAAAGGACATAAAGGTCATTTCATGTGAGACCCGCCCTCTGAACCAGGGCAGCCGTATCACGACATGGGAACTGATGCAGGATAAGATACCTGTAACGCTTATCACAGACAGCATGTCCGGGCATGTAATGCGAATGGGCATGGTTGACAAGGTCATTGTTGGTGCGGACAGGATAACGCAGGACGCGGTGTTCAACAAGATAGGAACGTATACTCATTCAGTGGTCGCAAAAGAGCACGACATACCATTTTATGTGGCTGCGCCTGTATCCACATTTGATTTTGAGCGCATGGAGGATGAGATAGAGATCGAGCTTCGTAAGTCTGAAGAGCTGAAGTTTTTCGGGAGCCACCAGATAGCACCGCTGGATGTAGAAGTGTACAATCCTGCTTTTGATGCTACGCCAATGGAGAACGTGAGCGCGATAATTACGGAGAATGGGGTTTTTTATCCACCATTCTTGCTTGAAGAAGTGAAAATAAAGATTTAGCCAATTATGAATGAAAAAAACAGACCTTCCATTTTTGCTGGAGCTTGGAAAATGGATGAAAATGAATATGAAGAAATAAAAGAGAAATTAAAGAATCTCTGGAAGAAATGGACTGAAAAAAAAGGATACTCTGAGGGTATAGAATGAGCTGCGTATTGTTCTTTGATGGGGCGTGCAGGGGAAATCCTGGGCCTATGGGCATAGGGGCAGTCTTACTGGAAAATGGGAAGAAAGTAAAAGATATCTCAAAACGCATCGGTAAGGGGACGAACAACATCGCAGAATGGAGCGCCCTGATAGAAGGTCTGAAGCTTGCAAAGGCTCACGGGTGCAAAGAGCTTGAAGTGAGGGGGGACAGCCAGCTCATCATAAGGCAGATCACAGGGCGGTACAAGGTGAAAAGTGAGAATCTCATACCTCTTTATGATGAAGCAAGAAAGCTGTGCAGGAATTTTGAAAAGATCAATTTCAAGTGGGTGCAAAGAGAAAAGAACGCTGATACCGATGCATTATCGAACAGGGCTCTTGATTGCCATGGGGTCTAAAAAAAACAAACCGCAGATAAGCTTAATATTAACACTTTCATTCAATATTATCTGAACGGCGCTGGGGTTGCGACCCCAGACCCCGGTGAGGCGCCGCCGATGGCGGAGTTTAACATTAATTATATGGTTGCTTATAAAATAGATCTTTACCTATATATGATATGAATCACCCAAGTGTATTATTCATAATTATATATTGTAGTAGAAATAAAATAGTCATTATTTCCTTAATTGGGGATTGTCTGGGCATACAATAAATTTTCTCTCCCTGATTCTGTATTCTTCCATTTTTTTTATGAAGTCAGAAATATCAACAGGTTTAGAGATGTAATCGTCCATGCCATATCCAAGGATTTTTTCTTTATCTTCTTTCAAAGCATATGCTGTCAAAGCTATTATAGGGATATCTTTATAAAAAAATTTACTTTTTATTCTTCTTGACGCTTCGATTCCATTTAGAACTGGCAGATTAATGTCCATTAGAATAAAATCATAAAAATCATCTCCAGCCATTATTATAGCCTCATGCCCATCCATTGCTTTATCAACATTAAAACCCTGGATAGTCAGTATTTCAGCTACCAATTCCATGTTAAGGTTGTCATCTTCCACTATTAGTACTTTTGTCATTTAATATCATCCATCGTTTTGCCAATCACAGAGACTTGAATCCCATCTTGAAAATGGAGTCAAAACCATTTTTACAATGCCCAAATAATCTTCCTTGATAGTATAGATATTATGTTCATAATTCAAATAGACCCGTAGAATCCCAAGTCTACTGTGCATCTGTCCAACCATAGAAGAGGTAGCTCGATAATTAACATTAAATCCCTGCTTTATGAGGTAATCATAAATTTCAACGGTATTACAGTTCTTCTCCTCTGAGAATAATCTTAGAAGGGATTTCCTAATACCTATCTTATCTTTCAAGAGAAATTTTATCAGCCTTTTTCTTATTTCTTCTGAATTGATGTTCATATATTACTACCTAATATTATAATTAATAGACGATAAGACAATAATCCATGCACAACTATAAGATTATTGTTGATAAAAAGAATGCTAACAACTACTATGTTGTTGTGAAGAACGAATAGATAATTAAAGAGCTGAAATATATGGAAATAAATATTGGAACGAATGACCGTATTGTAAGGGTTGTTATCGGGATATTACTGTTGTATGCAGTTGCGACAGGTATGGTGTTTCAGGAAATTGCAATGTACGTGTTCGGATTCGTCGGTTTTATGATGCTATTTACTGCGGTACTTGCCTATTGCCCGTTGTATCTGATATTGAATATGAACACTGCAACACTGCATCAAAGCCAAAATTAATAGCAGAAATCATGGAAGAAGAAGCCCGATATATCTGAAAAGTAGTTACATTTTTCAAACGCTGAACATAGTAATGATTGGTGGAAGCGAGTGAGTAAGAAATTTATTTGCTAAAAAGATAACTATAATATATTCTCAGTTAATTGTGCAGATATGTTCACGATAAAAAATCATCTTGAAGTCAGGAACGATCATCTCATCATCGGTGGCGTTGACACAACGGAACTTGCAAAACAATATGGCACGCCGCTTTATGTCACAAATGAATCTCGCGTCATCGAGAATTTCTCTGCATACAGGAAAGCATTTCCAGATGCGGATATCTATTATGCAGCCAAAGCCAACGGCAGTTTCGCTATTTTGAGGGTGCTTGCAAAGCAGGGCGCAGGCGCTGATGTGTTCAGCTACGGCGAACTCTACATTGCGCTCCTTGCAGGGATACCGCGCGAGAAGATACTTTTCAACGGCAATTCAAAGACGGACTTTGAACTCCAGAAAGCTGTAGAACTTGGAGTAAAAGTATCAGTTGATTCGCATGATGAACTGCATACCCTGTCCAAAATAGCAGAAAACGCGGGAAAAACCGCTCAGATAGCATTTCGCGTTAACCCCGATGTATCTCCAAAGACGCATCCAAAGATCGCGACCGGTCTGAGTTCATCCAAGTTCGGGATACCTTCAGGTGAGGTCGTAGATATATACAGTGAAGCTTCGCAGCTTCCAGGCATCTCGCCCTGCGGGATACACTGTCATATAGGATCACAGATACTGGATACATCTCCATTTACGGAAGCAACGCATAAGATGATGGATCTTGTGGAAAAAGTGGTTGGGCTTGGTATTGACCTTGAATTCGTTGATATGGGCTCAGGTCTTGGTATCCCATATAAGAAAGGTGAAAAAACACCAACACCGCGTGACCACGCAAATGCGATACTTCCTTTATTTAATGAAAGGACAGAGGCTCTTGGCATTTCCCCGAAACTCATTCTTGAGCCCGGGCGCTATATTGTCGGGGATACCACAATACTCTTGACCCGTGTAAATACCATGAAAAAAGCAGCTAAGAATTTTGTGGGCGTTGATGCAGGATTTAACCTTCTTATCCGTCCCACGATGTACGATTCTTATCATCATGCTGTTGTGGCTAATAAAGCGGCATCAAAGCCTGAGGAAACATATACCATAGTTGGACCAATATGCGAAACAGGGGACATCTTTGCTAAGGATCGGGAGCTTCCACGCATTGAAAAAGGCGATATTATCGCCCTGCTTGATGCAGGAGCATACGGATTCAGCATGAGCAGCCAGTACAACGGAAGACCGCGATGCGCTGAGGTTCTTGTTAAAGATGGGGACTCAGATGTCATAAGAAGCGCTGAGGACGTGGGTGACCTGATGGGGAAGCAGAAGCTTCCGGCCCGATTGATGTGAATATGAAAAAGCTGTTTTAATCAAGAAAAAAAATAAAAAAAGGAGGAGTAAAAAGATTTACTCCTTTTTGTTCTGCATTTCTTTTATCTTATTCAACAAGTCATATTTGATCGCGATTGCCACGACCAATACAATTCCTACCGCAAGAATGAGATAGGTCCATATTGAAGAACCTGTTGATTCAGTAGTTCCTTTTGTTGTTGTTCCAGGTGGTACTTCTGGCGTTGTTGTCCCGGATGGTTGTGTTACGCCTGGTGTTTTGACAGGAGCAATTTCAGATACTTTTGCAGAAATTGCAAATGGCGAGAAGCTTGTTGTCTTCCCTTCAAATACTGTATATGAATCCTGCTTTCCTATTACTGTGGTTTCAAGCTGTATCCACTGAGTTCCGTCCCATTTGAGCAATTTCACATCTGAAACAGATATGCCATTGTTGGTCAACCATGAGTTATCGATCCTGAAACCAATTATTGCATCCTTGATATTCTTTGAGGTTGCAAATCCAGAGGTTCCGACCCATATGTTAACATTCTTATAAACAGTGCCAGATGGCGCTGTCTTTACAAGGGTTGATGTACTTTTCAGTACTTCTGCCGTAACAGTTGTCGATCCAGCGCTGACATTGCCTGTTATTTTCACATAAGTCACTGGATTGCTTGCATTCTTAAAACTGTATGTGGTGGTCTTATCCTTGAATATCTGCAGTTCATATCTTTCTTTTGCTTCAATATTGGAGAAATTCTCGCCTGATGCTCCTCCACCGCCGCCTCCACCGCTACTGCCGCCGCTGCTGCTGCCTCCGCTACCACTTGTAGATGCAGCAGCTATTGTGAATGAAGCTTCACTGGATGCAAAATAAGTCAGAGCATCGTTCCCAGTATTAAGGTAAGCTTTTGCGGTATAATCAGTTCCTGTAGCCATACCAGATGTTGAAAGGGTTATCCGATATACGAATGTGACATCTCCACCGCCTGCGCCATAAGAATAACCATATCCATATCCATTCCCATAACCATATCCAAATCCTTTCCACCCATAACCTTGGCTGAAATTATAGCCAAAACCATATCCAGAGCTATAGTTATCCCAGCCATAACCAGAACCGTTACCAAAGTGACTTGCGCTAGGTGCTGCAATCGCCGAAACATTAGTGATTGCGGCATCACAAGGAGATAATTTATTACCCGCAGTATCAAATTTACATTGTTTTACTGTAGTTCCACTTTTGCTAATATTTAAACTGAAGTCTGAAATAGGCACAAATTTATCAGGATTTTCAAGCGTCACATTTATATCAAAAATTTTGGAATCACCTGATGTAATTGATGCCCCATCAAGTCCAACAATTTTAACAATTACAGCACTCGCAGGTCCTGAAATGATCAACATCGCAACAATGAAAATCGTAATCAAAGCGCTTGCTATGAACGATCCTTTACTATTCTTTTTATTTACCACTATTGTATCCTCCTTTTTCCTTTCAACCACCTTAGTGACAAAAGTGTCACTGGTATTTGAACATATTTTATACCTTTATTAAATTAACCTATAATAAAGCTAATGAACTTTACATAATCGGAAACTATATATAGATTACGATTATTATTATGAAATGATCTTCAAGGTATCATCAATTAAGATCGAAGGAGAATTGCATGGTGGTCGTTTCAATAGTAGAATCAACGAATAATGAAAAAAATCCTTACTTATCTGTAGTGATCCCGGCTTATAATGAAGAAAATAGAATAAAAGATACTTTGATCGAAACATGTGCGACATTAGATTCATTCCCAATATCATATGAATTAATAGTTGTGAACGATGGAAGCACAGATGGAACTTTCGTGGAAGCTTCAAAGATCGCAGAAAAGCGTAATAATATAAAGGTGGTTCATTACACACAGAACGGTGGTAAAGGAAATGCAGTAAGATACGGCTGTAAATTCGTGACAGGAAATTTCGTCACATTCCTCGATGCTGATCTTGAGCTTCATCCAAAACAATTGAAAGGCTTTTTTGAATCAATGAAAAAATACGATGCTGATATAGTAGTAGGCTCAAAGCGTCATCCACTTTCAAAGGTAAATTATCCATATCATCGCAAAATACTGAGTTGGTTTTACCACCTCTTTGTAAAGGCGATCTTCGGTCTGCCAGTTAATGATACTCAATTAGGTTTAAAACTATTCAAACGTGAAGTTATTGATTCAGTGATACCAAAGATGCTTGTAAAGAGATATGCCTACGATGTTGAGCTACTTGTGATCGCAAACAGATTAGGTTTCAGTATGGTCGAGGCTCCTATCGAACTTAATTTCAAGCGAAATATAGGAAGGGTAAGATTAAAAGATATAAGAAATATAGCAATTGATACGGCGGCAATATTTTACAGGGTTTATATACTAAAATATTATGATGAAAACCATGAAAAAAATCTGAGTGTGGAATTTACTGAGAAAAATGAAGTGCCAGCATAAAAACTGCGGAAATAAAGAAAAGGTATGGCTCCCCCATATTTCAAGGGGAGACGAACATGGATTAAAATCGCATCCATATTGCATTTACTGCGGTGCTGTCAAGAATATTTCATCTGACATGCCAAAAAAAATTGGATATTATTTAAATATCCTGTCTATGATCCGTAAAGATTATCGCATCTCTGAAGCGCAAATAAGGCTCATTGTTAATGATCTGAACAATAGGGAAGATTTTGAAGATCCATACTGGACAACAGGATTTTCCCAGGAAAAAATGTTCGTGGCATCCCTAAAAAAATTCTGCAATGTTCCGGAAAATACGATTATGTCGTTGCTCTAGTTGGGTAATGGAATGCGATTTTCTGTGTTTTCTATCCGATCAGCGATCGCTGGTTAAAAATAGGAGGGAATACTTTGGGATCAAAAAACATTGAGCTTTCGGTCATAATCCCGGCCTACAATGAAAAGGGAAAAATACTCACAACAATAAAACATGTTATAGGTCTCTTCAATGAGCTTGGGATAGGTCATGAGATAATTGTTGTGGATGATGGGTCTACAGATGGTACATTTGAAGAAGCGACATCAGAAAAATTTGATAATATAAAAGTTGTGGGCTTAAAGGAGAACAGAGGGAAGGGATATGCAATAAAATATGGTACAAGCTTTGTAACAAAAGATGTAGTCACATTTCTGGATGCTGACATTGTTGTGGGAAGTAAAAGACATCCTCTATCTAATATAGAATACTATCCTCTGGCAAGACGATTTTTTAGCAGGATGTATAATATTGTATTGAGGGCGCTGTTGCAACTGAATATCAGGGATACCCAGGCTGGATTCAAATTGATCAAAAAGGAAGCCATCCAAAAGATATTTCCTCAGATGCGTGTTAAGAGATATGCATTTGATGTGGAATTCCTGGCATATGCGAATCTCTACAATTATAAAATAGTGGAAGCGCCTATAATTCTGAAATTCACACGAAAAGGATGGGGGAGAATTAATTTCAAGACCATACTCAACATTTTTTTAGATACAGTTGCAATTGCCTCCCGTTTCGGTGTCTTGAGATATTATGCGAGAGTATTTCGTAATTCTGCGATCATGGTTACAGCTTTCGTGGGAGGTATGTTCCTCTACAAGCAGTTCGTAGACCCACATTTTTTGCCAGAAATAGAAATAAGAGGTTTAACAGCTATATTCGTATTCGCCCTGATATTGATCGTTGTAACTTTACCTTATGAATCAATTGCAAGAAAATTTGAAAAGGAAAATTGAATGAATCCCTTGATATCTATTATTATACCCTGCAAAGATATTGATACACAGACTTCTGATTGTATTCAAAAATGCAAAGAACTTGATTACGATAATTTCGAGATAATTGTCCTACCCGACCATGAACATTCTTCCTTGTCCCAAGTAAAAATAGTGGCTACAGGGGAAGTGTCCCCAGGTAAGAAAAGAAATCTTGGAGAAAAAAATTCAACTGGAGAATTTCTGGCTTTTATTGATTCAGATGCTTATCCTCAAAAAGAATGGTTAAAAAATGCCATTGAATATTTTAATGATCCTGAAATAGCGGCTGTTGGAGGACCTGGAATAACGCCTGATGAAGATTCAATTCTAGAAAAAGCTGGAGGTTACGTTCTTTCATCTTTTATGATGGGAGGTCTTTCAAATAGATTCCATTTGGGAAAATCAATTGTCTCAAATGATATACATTCATGTAATTTCATTGCTCGCAGATCGATCATTGAAAAAATAGGGGGATGGAATGAAAAATACTGGCCTGGAGAGGATACATTGATATGTCTCAATATTGAAAAAACTGGTAAAAAGATGTTAGAATCTACTGATGTTGTTGTTTATCATCATAGAAGACCATTATTTTCCAGGCACATTAAGCAGGTCTCAAGGTTCGGAATGCACCGTGGTTTCTTTGCAAAAAGGTTTCCTGAAACTTCTTTGCGATTCAATTATTTTATCCCATCAATACTTGTTGTCTTTATGCTAATTGGTTCTGCGTTCTCTTTTTTTGAAAAATCTTTCTTCCCATATTTTATTTTTATTTTTGGAATGTATATATTGGCGGTGCTTTTGGCATCCGTTTTAGTGTATACTGATGGGAAGGATTTACGCCTTATACCTCTTGTTTTTGCAGGGACGATCGTCACTCATTTTATATACGGTATCTACTTTATAGCAGGATTATTATCAAGTGAGTTGGAAAGATAAATGAAGATCACAATTTCGTATCCCCCTATTGAAAGCCCGAAAGGCACACCATTGCTTTCCCAGAACAGGCAGTTTCAGTGGTTCAATAATCCCACATATATTTATCCGATGGTTCCGGCCTATGCCGCAACACTTTTGAAAGAAAATGGCTATGATGTTTTGTGGGATGACGGGATCGCAGAAAACAAAAGTTATAACGAGTGGCGCAACGAAATTAAAAGGCTTAAACCTGATTTGATCGCATTTGAAACAAAAACCCCTGTTGTTAAAAAACACTGGTCTTTTGTTAATGATATAAAGAGCATTTCTCCGGAAACAAAAATTGTCCTGATGGGTGATCATGTAACTGCACTTCCGCAAGAATCCATGGAAAACTGCATGACAGATTTTATTATCACAGGCGGAGATTATGATTTTCTATTACTCAATCTTGCGGATCATATTTCCAGAGGAAAAGAATTAGAACCAGGAATCTGGTTCAGGGAAAATGGGGAAATAAGGAATAAAGGATCCTTCGTTCTTGATCATGATCTTAACAGCCTGCCTTTTATTGACAGGGATCTTACCAGATGGCAGCTTTACAGTGAAAAAAATGGAAATTATAAAAGGCTTCCTGGTACATATACCATGGTGGGAAGGGACTGCTGGTGGGGAAAATGCACATTTTGTTCATGGACTACCACTTATCCATCTTTCAGGGCACGATCCCCGGAAAAACTTCTGGATGAGATCGGAATGCTTATTGAAAAATATAAAGTAAAAGATATAATGGATGATTCCGGTTCTTTTCCAGCAGGGAAATGGCTTCATGATTTCTGTAACGGAATGATAGAGCGTGGGTATAATAAAAAAATAAATATGCACTGCAACATGCGAGTAAATGCGCTTTCTCAGAGTGAATATGATCTCATGGGGAAAGCGGGATTTAAATTCATATTATATGGTGTGGAATCTGCCAACCAGAGCACACTTGACAGAATAAAAAAGGGTACAAAAGTTGAAGATATCGCCAAAGCCTGCATGATGGCAAAAAAGGCGGGTCTTGCTCCTCATCTTACAGTAATGATGGGGTATCCTTGGGAGACAAAAGAAGATGCTATGAACACAGTCAAGCTTGCTCAGGAAATCTTCAAAAAAGGCTGGGCAGACACACTTCAGGCCACGATAGTTATTCCCTATCCCGGAACGCCTCTTTTTCGGGAATGCAAAGAAAATGGCTGGCTTTTGATCGAGGATTGGGACAAATTTGATATGCGTGAGCCTGTTATGAAATGTCCAATGACAGAACAGGAAATAAAAGATCTGACGCAGGAATTGTACAAGGTATTTATTACACCAAATTACATTTTAAGAAGATTTCTATCAATAAGGAACTTTGATGATATGAGGTTTATTGGAAAAGGTGTAAAAGCAGTATTTGGCCATCTCACCGATTTTTCAAACAAGGAAAAGTGCAGGGAATGAGCCGCTATATTACACTTATCGAGAGGAATAATGAAATTCACAAAACATGCTCTATTCAGGATGGAGCAAAGAGGAATAGATAAAAATAGCATAGAATCTGCGATAAATGACCCTGATGAGACGATTGACAGTTTTGGAAGGCGCAAACTGGCGAGAAAAATAATCGATAATAAAACCCTTGAAATAGTGTATATAGAGGAAGATGACATAATAGTAATAACTGTTTACTGGTTAGAGGAAATATGAATATTAGTTATGATAAAGATGCTGATTGCCTATATATACAGTTCCAGCAGGGCAAGGTAAACAAAACGAAAAAAATTGATGAAGGCATCCTTGTAGATCTTGATGAGACGGGCAGAATATTCGGAATCGAGATCATAGGTGTATCAGAAAGAATGTCTGTTGCTTCTCTTGGCAAAATCAATATCGATATTCCTATTGCAGAGGTTATTGCATAGAAATAATGTTTGATTAGTGTTCATTAAATCTAAAACTCCCGGCGCCAATCTATCCCCATGCAACCCACAATCCTCGCGCTATCCTAAGCTTTTATTTAGACCGGATCGACAGGATTTACAGGATCAAACACTAAAATCGCATCCTGTCGATCCTGTTAATCCTGTCAAATGACGATATTAAAAAAAATAAACTGCAGATACATTCAATTCAGATCTCCCGGAGGTGTAATCCTATTACAGAAAAAACCGATCAGATTTCAAATAACCGCAACCCCTCCATCTCCATCATAATCCCCACATACAACTCCGCTAAAACCCTGGCATCCTGCCTTGATTCCATCAAAAACCAGGACTACAGGGGAGATATCGAGATCATCATCGCAGACGGCGGCTCTACCGACAGCACTCTTGAAATAGCTCAAAAATATACTGATAAGATCTATCCAAATCCCCTTAAAACAGGTGAAGCAGGCAAAGCTGCGGGTGTGAAACATGCGAAAAATGAGATCATCGCTCTTATTGATTCTGACAATATCCTGCCTTCAAGGGACTGGCTTTTCAGTATGAAAAACTTTAAGTAAGTTTCATCAAAAACCTTTAGAAAGGTTTATCAAATGAAGGGGTATGCGCCATACCCCTATACGTCATAAAGGGGCGTAACCCTTTATGACTGAACCATTCCAGGACAGGGAGATCGCAGGTACTGAGCCGCTATATTACACTAAGCAGAAAACGGGTAAATTACCATGAGCCAATTATTTATAGTATGAAATTCCATTAATTAATAATCAAATAATGAGAATATGGATATGACAACAAACGTATTAGATAGAGAGATATTTCTTGTTGCTCTAGAAAAACTTCCTGATGAGAATATAAAAGAACTGCTCGATTTTACAGAGTTTCTTCTGTTAAAAGAACAATCAAAAAAATCAAAATTGTTGATCGATCCGAAAAAGGATCCTATTTTAAAATTGATAGGTTTAGCAAATGAAGAACCATTTGCAGACAAAATTGATGAAGATCTATATGGCGAATAATGATGGAAGTACTTATAGATACATGGGGTTGGATTAGCCTATTCAACAAAAAAGAAAAGAGACACGAAGATGTAAAAAATTGGTATCGTGACTTTCGGGTTCGGCGGGGAATTATATACACTACTGATTATATTCTGGACGAAACTTTCACTCTCCTTTTTCGCCGCACACCTTTTAAATTTGCGGCAGAAGCGATGACAAAGATAGATGATGCTGTGGAAAAAGGTTATCTTGTTTTAGAAGGGATCACTCCCAGGCGATTCGAAAAAGCTAAAAAGTTGCGTTTGAAATATATGGATAAATGTTTAATTTCTTTTACTGATTTAACCTCTGTTGTTGTAATGTCTGAAATGGAAATTCAAACAATCCTTACTGAGGATGATCATTTTGCATATTTGGAAGAGGGATTTCAGAAAATACAATCCTGAGAATCTTCTATTAGATGAGTTGCTTACAATGAGGATTGCTTTGTTCTGGAAGAATTTTTCTGAGTAAAAGAACTATAATCACATACTAATTATAAAACTCCGTCGCTCATGCACTCCCCCCAAGCACCTTAATCCTCGTGCTATCCGATGTGATTTTTACGAACTGAAACGAACTCCGGTAGCGTGAGTTCGTATTATAATATTCGAAATAAAAAATGAAAACTCTTTATCAAGATCGACAGACTTAATAATCTCAATAATCTTAAGCCACAAACGGGACTGACATAACGATGGTATCAAAAACAAGAATGCAAGAAGCACAAAAAAGCAACTCCTCCATCTCCATCATAACCCCCACATACAACTCCGCTAAAACCCTGACATCCTGCCTCGATTCCATCAAAGCCCAGAACTACAAAGGAGATATAGAGATCATCATCGCAGACGGCGGCTCGACCGATAGCACTCTTGAAATAGCCCAGAAATACACAAATAAGATCTATCCGAATCCTCTTAAAACAGGTGAAGCAGGCAAAGCTGCGGGTGTGAAACATGCGAAAAACGAGATCATCGCTCTCATAGATTCGACAATATCCTTCCATCTAAAATTCTTCATGGCCATCACAAGTAATATATACATTGCGATAATAATGATAATAACGAAAGATTACGTGGTATCTAATCTTAAGTAAATAAAGGAGAAGTGTATGAATGGGTCAATCAATCATTTCTAAATGTAATTTAGAATCGAATAGCAAAATTGAGGGGAGTAAAAATGATATTTGCACAGGTTCAATTTCTCATTATAAAGATGAATCAAGGCGTCCTTATTTATCAATAGTGATTCCGGCTTATAATGAAGAAAAAAGGATCGCAGGAACATTGATAGAAACATCTGCTACGATGGATTCGTTTTCAATATCTCATGAAATAATAGTCGTAAATGATGGAAGCAG
>JAUSDC010000028.1 GCA_030650845.1 Candidatus Methanoperedens sp. | reverse complement strand
ATCGAAATACCGTTGGAAAAAACCATCAAAATTTGATAGTGATGCATTATTTCACCAAGCAACGAACTAAACGAACTTTAACAAACTCAAGACAATCCGGGTTCGTTTCGAGTTCGTACCAGTTCGATGCTAACGTATTCTGATGATATAACTTGCCCCCATAGATATCTACCATAGAGCTAATGGAAGGATTTATCCAGCACAACAGACTTTTTTCTTTATTTCGCCTTTTTCTTAATTATAGCCACATCTCCGAGCGTGGTTCCCCTTATGAACCCGCCCCCGCGCTGATCCTGTGAAGAAACTTTTTCCGTCAATTTGATATTCAGCGCAGTTTCAAGCTTTTTTCTAATAGCATCCTCTGGCACAAGTTCCTCGCGTTCTATCTTTCGAAGCAGTGTGGATTTCTCCATCATCTTTGAAGCCAGTTCTTCTATAGTTAAACCCTGCGATTCCCTTGCTTTCCGGATCATACCTGCATAATCCGGGATCAATTCATCCCCAAGTTTATCAAAAGCATCACGCCTGGGTTTGTGGGTCACTATCACCCTTTCTGTTGGCATTATCTTTCTTGAGACCGGAGTCCATTTATCCGACACTTTTCCATAACGGGCACATTTGCTGCATAAGTCGAGAACTGTCCCTTCAACTGTCGCCCTTATCGGTGCCCCTTTAATATCTATACCACATATTTCGCATTGCATTTCTGACGAAAACTCTATATACCGTCCACGCTTAAATATCATTCGGAGACTTGTATGTCTGAGACCCAGGAAAACCGAGAAATACAGATCGGAATAGGAACTGATGACTTTTCCAGATATCTGATGGACCGGATCAAGACGCTCGAAGAAAGGAACAATCTCCTCAGGGAGCAGGCAAATAAAATAGAACTTGAGAAGAGGTTTACTGAGAATCAGAAACTCAAGTATGAAAGAGAGATACGCCAGCTCAAGAGTGAACTTGAAAAACTAAAAATGACACCCCAGGTCGTTGGTACTGTCGTGGATGTTCTTGATAGTAATAAAGTGGTTATCAGAAGCAGTACAGGCCCCCAGTTCGTGGTAGGCGCATCTCAGTTAATAAATAGCTCTGATCTTTTGCCCGGTACAAGAGTTTCACTAAATTACCAGACCCTTGCAGTGACAAGCATACTTCCGTCCTCCCGCGATCCATTCGTGAATGGCATGGAAGTTCTGGAAAAACCTGATATATCATATTCAGAAATAGGCGGACTGGATGAACAGATCCGCGAATTAAGAGAGTCAGTGGAGATGCCGCTTACAAGGCCTGAAGTATTTGAAAGGATCGGAATTGAACCGCCCAAAGGCGTTCTACTATATGGACCTCCGGGAACAGGCAAGACCCTGCTGGCAAAAGCAGTAGCAGGACAGACCAAAACCACATTCATCAGGATAGTGGGTTCTGAATTGGTGCAGAAATATATCGGAGAAGGTGCAAGGCTGGTGCGCGACCTTTTCAAGATGGCTAAGGAAAAGGCACCAAGCATCATATTCATTGATGAACTGGATTCCATAGGGGCAAAACGGCTTGATACCGCCACCTCGGGTGACAGGGAAGTCCAGCGTACTCTGATGCAGCTTCTTTCTGAAATGGATGGATTCAATGCTCGCGGGAATGTAAGGATAATCGCTGCAACGAACAGACCCGATATTCTTGATTCGGCACTACTTCGACCCGGGCGTTTTGACAGGTTCATTCAGATCCCAATGCCTGGTGTAGAAGCGCGGATTATGATACTTAAGATCCACTGCAGGAAAATGAGACTTCTGGAAGATGTTGATCTTGAAGAGATCGTCTCACTTACAGAAGGGATGACTGGTTCTGACCTCAAAGCAATTGTAATGGAAGCGGGGATGTTTGCGGTCAGAGAGGAACGATATGGTGTTGGAAAGAATGATCTACTTAATGCTATAAAAAAGTTAAAGGCCCCAGGAGAAAAACACAATTTACTTACTGAGGGTATGTTCGCCTGAGAGACGTAATCTATTTCTTATTGAATGCTTATATATTAATAAATTTCACGGAGAATTAATGGAAACTAAAGCACAATCACTTGAAAAAGTTCTTGAAAATCTAAAAGCTGTCGGAGGTATAGAACTATCTGCAATAGTTTCCAGGCAGGGATTATTAATGGTCTCTAAAGATCGTAGCGGTAATCATAGTAATGAAGCTTTTGCAGCATTAACTGCTACTCTTTATATGTCTGCTGAATCCACAGTATTGAGGCTTAAGGAGCAGAAGCCAAAATATATAATTGTCCAGACAACAGAAGAAAAGCATCTTATTACTTATGCTGCTGGAAATAATGCATTGATAGTTATTCTTGTTGCAAAAGATGGAGTTATTGGTCTTATTCTGAATGAGTTAAAAACTGTTGCTGAAAATGTAAAACAGATAATTTAAGGAAATTATGGGTATGAAATTACGGTTTTGCGTTAATTATATATATTGTGTTTACCGTGTTAGTGTGTCACATACTAACATAGATTTGAAGGTGAATTAATTGTCAGAAACTGGAAAAAAAATACGACTTGAAAGGATAATGGACAGGGAAAGCAGGAACATGGTAATAATCCCTATGGATCATGGAATTTCCATGGGTCCGGTGAGAGGTATCGTGAACCTTGCTGAAATGGTGAACAGGGTGGCAGAAGGTGGAGCCAATGCAGTCCTTCTTCAGAAAGGGATGGCTAAACACGGTCACCGCGGTTACGGACGGGATATCGGGCTTATAATCCATATGAGCGCTTCAACTTCTCTTGGTCCTGACCCCAATGACAAAGTGCAGGTCTGTACAGTGGAAGAAGCAATTAAAATGGGAGCTGATGCCGTCAGCGTGCATGTTAATATCGGATCAGAAACTGAATCCAAACAATTGAAGAAACTTGGCGATGTCGCCGAATTTTGCGATATCTGGGGAATGCCTCTTATTGCGATGATGTACCCGCGCGGCAAGGATATAAAGAACTCAAATGAAGCCGAGCTTGTGGCCCATGTGGCTCGCGTGGGCGCGGAATTAGGCGCAGATATCATAAAGACCAATTTCACAGGCGACATCGATACCTTCAGGGCTGTAGTTGACGGCTGTCCTGTTCCTGTGGTCATGGCTGGAGGTCCCAAGACCAATACTGATGAGGAATTCCTCGCAATGGTTCGAGCTGCAGTAGATGCAGGAGGACGCGGCGTCGCTATAGGAAGAAATGTATTCCAGCATGATAATCCAACAGCCATGACCCGCGCACTCACTCTTATCGTCCACAAAGGCGCAAGCGTTGAGGATGCCATGGAGGCGCTCAGGTGAATAGAGATAAAACAGTATGGATAAAAGCTGATGACGGGACATGGGAAGAGAATAAACCCCGCATCACAACAGGACTTGAATCCGGTGCAGATTGCGTTGTCTTGAACTTTGAATTTATAAAGAGCGTAAGGAACCTGGGCAACATCAAGATCGCAGCGCCTGATATTGATGCTGATATAATAATTGTAGGCAAGGGAGGCGAAGGTGACGGGACAAAGAAACTCCCGATGGATCTTGAGCATTCAGGGGACATATTAAAGGCAAAAAGGCTTGCAGCTGAGGGGAAGAGCATTGCTGGATATGTTGTAATAAAGAACAAGAAATACGAGGAGTTCGCACTCGAACTTGGCAAAGTCTGCGATTACCTTATAGCAATAGGGACGGACTGGAAAGTCATACCTCTTGAGAACCTCATCGCAGGTTTGCAGAAACTTGATGTCCAGATCATTGCAGGTGTGCGCGATGCCGAGGAAGCAAAGCTTGCGCTTGAGACCATGGAACACGGCTCAGATGGCATACTCCTGGATACAGATGACCTTTCAGAGATCAAGAAGGTCATGGGAGTCAGGGACAAATCTGAGATGGAAAAGACCTCACTTGTTGCTGCAAAAGTGACAAAAGTAAAGCAGGTTGGCATGGGCGACCGCGTGTGTGTGGATACAGCATCGCTTATGGTGCCGGGCGAAGGGATGCTCATAGGATCGCAGAGCAACGGCTTATTCCTTGTGAATTCGGAATCTGAAGAAAGTCCTTATGTTGCAGCGCGTCCTTTCAGGGTGAACGCGGGCGCTGTGCATGCGTATGTCAGGGTTGGAGAAAAGACAAGGTACCTGTCAGAATTGAACGCAGGCGACGAGGTGCTGATAGTGAATTCTATGGGTGAAACACGCCCAGCAGTGATCGGAAGAGTAAAGATCGAGCGCCGCCCGCTTATGCTTGTTGAGGCAGAGGTTGATGGAATAAAAATAAAGACGCTGCTTCAGAATGCAGAGACCATCAAACTTGTCGGAGCTGATGGAAAGCCTGTTCCAGTGACAGCGCTTAAGGAAGGCGATGAGGTGCTGGTGTACTTTGAGGCTTCTGGAAGACATTTCGGTATTAAGATAGATGAGACTATCATAGAGAAATGATAAATTGATCTACATGTTTGAAAACCACAGAGGACACAGAGAAAAACGGCACCGCTCTGTGCCCTGGTATGAAAAAAATAGCAACGAACACAACGAACTCGACGAACTCACGCCACCGGAGTTCGTTTTAGTTCGTACCAGTTCGTTGTTTTTTCATGTTCATCTACGCACCGAAGGTTCATAGCTGACTCTGTGAACTCTGTGGTTGAACAACTTTGCAGGGAATATCTTTTTCCAGAATAAATTATGAGACTAGAATGAACAACTCTGAAGTAAAAGCTCTGAGAAAAGCCTTTAATTCTGTTAAGGAAAGGCAGGCTCAAAACCCACCAGCCAACTTTGAAGAACGCAAAAAGAGACTTATCGCTTCAAGGGAACTTTGCGTGGGAAATGGGGAACTTCTTGCAAAAGCCATAGCAAATCTTAAGAAAAACGGGATGAAAGTCCATCTTGTAAAGGACAAGAACGAAGCGATCGACATAATTTTTAATGAACTCGGCAATGAAAAACTTGTAGTAAAATCCAAGTCCAATGTCACAAAAGAGATAGAACTTACAAAAGCGCTTGAAAAAAAAGGACTGACCGTTGTAGAGACTGATATCGGAGACCGTATCTTGCAGATACTGAAGGCAAGTCCCTCCCACCCAACTGGTCCTGTGACCCATCTTTCTGCAAAAGAAATAGCAAAAGGACTTTCAATACATTATGGGGTGCCAATAAAAGATGAACCTGATGATATAGTTAAGATCGTCAGGGAAGATGTGATATCAAACCTGCGCAGGGCAAACGTGGGCATTACCGGGGCAAATGCAATAACAGCAGAGGAGGGCTCAATAGTGATGACCCATAACGAAGGCAACATCTACGAGGTCATGAGAAAGGAAAAACATATTGTAGTGACTTCAATCGACAAGATATATCCCGATATTGAATCAGCCATGAACATGCTCAAGATCCTGAGCTACAATGCCACAGGCGCGATCATACCTTCGTTCGTTGAGATCATAAGCGGTGTCAGTAAAACCGCTGACGTGGAAAAAAAATTCATTAAAGGTGTTCACAGTCCTTCGGAGATCACTGTGATACTTGTCGACAACAGGAGGAGCGAACTTGCAAATAGCAAAGAAAAGAAAATTCTTTATTGCGTTGGATGCGGTAACTGCCTTCTCCACTGTCCGATGTATAATACCATAGGGAATGAGTTCGCACGGGGCAGCCATCTTGGAGGTAAAGGCATAGCTTATTTCTCTCTGTATAATAATGAAAACGATGAAAAGCTTGAGTACTGCCTTACCTGCGGGAAATGCCGTGAGAACTGCCCCCTTGGTCTTGATATACCTGAAATGATCAGGAGGATACGCAGTACGGGTATATCTTCAGATGTCTATTATTTCCTGAGATCTCACGCCCTATGGCTGTATTACCAGACGAAATTAAGATTGGATATTGGAAATAATAGTCTGAAATAAAATAGAGAAATGAAGAAATGAATTTGCAGAAATATCAGTCCGATCCAGCATCCTGCGCTTCATCGATGATTTCCCTATCACTGTTTTTTATATCATAGGCAAGTCTTAAAACGCTATGTACCATGTTCACAAGATCTTCCTGTGTGTAGGGATTGTTCTGGATCTCTTCCCAATCTTTGGTTGTATCTTCATCGTTCGGGCCGACCCATGAAGCGATCATATCCTGAGGCATATGGAAGCCGAGCCAGTTAAGAAAATTCATGAGATTCCCTGCAACATGCTGGACACCGTCCACATGACCTATTATTACGAGTCCTGCCACTTTTTTATTGATCAATCTCTTACCGAACCACACATCCGAGTTCTCGATACAGTTCATTCTCTCGATAAATTTTTGTATCAATGCAGAGTGGTTATTCCATCGTATCGGAGTTGCAAGGATCATGACGTCGGTGTCCAGGACTGCATCATAAACTATTTGCATCTGATCGTCTTCATATTTCATTGAACTCTGGCATGGATAAGTGCAAAACCCAGGATTCTGGGAATAATTACCTTCACAATTGTATATCTTAAGATCCTGCAGTCTTATGAAATTCGTCACTGCACCATAACTTTTCGCAAGATCAAGCGCCTTCAATAAGATTTTCTCTGATTTACTCATTCCAGGTCTCTGCCTGGAAGAACCTGATATTCCCAGAACCTTTATTCCTTTACATTTTTTCAGGTCAGGAGGAGAGATCAGATGTATCCCTAATTTTCTGCCGCTTGGATGAGCTGTCATGAGGAAACACACTCCATATTATCGTAAAAAACCAAACAATTCAAGATCTCTTTAAATACCAGCCTGCTCTTTGCCACTACCTTTGATGCAATAATATAGCCATCTCAGGCCTAATTTTTCGGTTACCGGGCAAGTCGGACAAACGCAACCGTTCTCTTTTTTAATTATTGCACTTTTTCCTGTCATACAGAATAACAGTTTCTTTTCACCCGTTCCTTTATAGCTCGGACATCTCCCGCAGATACACATCTTTGTCAGTTCTGCGATCTTTGTTTTTATCTCATCTTGAGATATTTTACCCATTGCTTCCATGGTCTGTTCAAAAGTCATTTCTTTTTGCATTTTTTTCACTCCAATTACCTATTCATTTATGCATATATAATGATTTTTAATATTGTTTGGGTTTTTCTATGGTGTCATTGAACCGTTGGATTATTTTACCGAAAGTTCACAAGTATGCTTTAAGATAAAAAGAATACTTTCACACCGCTTGGCATTATGATTTATGTTTGGAGTGATATCTTTGGGGGCAAGTTATTTCAGCAGATTACGTTAGCATCGAACTGGTACGAACTCAAAACGAACTCGGATTGCCTTGAGTTTGTTAATGTTCGTTGTTTATCTATTGCAGAGGAATATGATGGATTTAATATATAAACAAGAATTTTATGAAATAAAGTCAGCATGCATTGAAATAAGGAATATACTTGGTACGGGATTTCTCGAAAAGGTTTATGAAAATGCATTAAAAATAGAACTTGAGGAAAGAGGTTTTGAAATCATGCAACAGTATTCGATTAAGGTTATCTACAAAAATAAAATAGTTGGTGATTATGTTGCTGATTTATTTATTGTTGATAAGATTATTATAGAATTGAAAAATGTGAATGAAATAACAGGCATACACAAGGCACAACTTTTGAATTATCTGAAGGCTACAAGGATTAAACTTGGAATTTTAATTAATTTTAGTAGAGAGAGAAATACAGTTGATGTTGAAAGAATACCTAATTTAATTTAGGTATAAAATCAGCAAACCCTTAAAACAAGAGTTCGTTGGAGTTCGTTTAGTTCGTTGCTTGGTGAAATAATGCGATTTGAGTCTAAGATTTCGCAGTAGAAATAGTTTTACATGATATAGTATGTACCTATACATATTATATCATTTTGCCAAAAAACAATATCTGTAGATGGTACTATCAAATTTTGATGGTGTTTTCCAACTCCATTCCGATGCTATAG
>JAUSDC010000027.1 GCA_030650845.1 Candidatus Methanoperedens sp. | reverse complement strand
GATGTAAATAGTAAGTCCTGTCAAATAAAATGGTAAAATGAAAAGCAAAGTAATAACTTTCGATAAGGTTCTCGATGAAACGGAGCAATTAAATATTGAAGATAGGGAGTACCTATTGGATATCCTTTCTAAAAGGTTGATCGAAGAAAAGAGAACGGAAATTTCCAGAAGAATTATAGAAGCAGAAAAGGCTTACAAAGATGGAAAAGTTAAGAAAGGAAAGCTCGATGACCTTTGGAAAGATCTGAATGATTGAACTCATTTGGGATGAAAAGTTCAGGCGGATCTTCAAAAAATGGTGCCAGAAACATCCCGATTTAAAAGAAGAAAAAAATAAAATCTTGCTGATAGATATTGGAACACGCAGGGACGTCTATTGAGTTTCATTGGTCATCGGTTAAGACCACCAATCGTCTCTGAATCTATATCTATTGACATGGGGATCAAGTACCTGACTTGAATAGACATGCATAACAGTCATAATAGTTCATCGCAATTGTGTAAAACGAGAACCAATTTCTTTTGGATTATACTTCCGAACTAAGGAATATATTCTTCTGCTTACGAAAAGCGTAAGAATCGATATCCAGTTGGCTTCGATAATTTGTGTGTTCTTTGTATTAACAACATCAAGAGCATATCTGCTCTTCAGTTCTTTGAAGATCAGTTCATTCGTCATCGGTTAAGAGAAAAATCATGAAATAGAACACGGATGGCACGGATGACACGGATGCGCACGGATCCGTGAAAATCCGTCTGATCCGTGTCATCCGTGTTCTCGTTTCAAACTAAACCTGAAAAACATGAAAAATTAATAACTAACGAAATAACTGTACAGAGCAAGCATATTAAAATCCTTAACTGATGACAGATGTAATGCCTTCCTATGAAATATTTTTCAACATCCTTCTCAAGCTCGCCTGGAAGTGTGATGGTTTTTTAATGTACATCTTTTATTCCAGATCTTCGTAAAATTCCCGGCAACACTTCAATAAAAAAGGAAGTTTTATAAGAAGTAATGTAATCAAGAAATTTATATATTAGGTAGATATATATAAGTAATGCAGCCATAATAATTCTGTCTTCAGGTGAAAAATGATCAAAAATATATGCCGGTATAAAAAATGGATCGTAGTTTTAAGCATAATAGTACTATTGAGCGGCTGTCTTCAACAAGGATCAGTTCAAGGAAAAGAGCTCTCTAATGAAAAAGATATTTTCACACCTGCACAAACACAGTCAGTTAAGACAATAACAATAGAACGGATCTCAGATGAAATGGATATGCTGAATTCGAAAGGATGGGGTGAGCTTTCAGGTGAGCTTGGCAGGACAAAGACTACGACGCTGTTATGGTATCACATAAAGAAAAATTACAATCTCGAAACAAAGATCGTTTTCGGAAATCCAAATAAACTTGATTCGAGCATAGCAATACTGGCTTCAATAGGGGGAGAGAGCACATTGCCTAAGATAAATATCAAAGGTGATGAATATTATATCATAAATCCCAGCACACCCGGGATCATACCTGAATTCAAGTTTGGATCTGTTTATGATGATCCAAGAAGTGCGAATAACTATCTTCAGGGATATTTCGGTTTGAAGAAACCTGATCATGACCTGATAGAACAGTGGATGGCAAAAAGTGGAGTAACAGTTACATATTCAGATTTTACAACTGACTGAGTTTTTCTCTTTATAGAATCAAACCTCTTTGAGATCCTTATAGAACAGCCTCGACACAACTTCTTTTGCCATGTCAAATCCGCCATCAAGATATATCGCGCCTATCACAGCTTCAAGCGTTTCAGCAAGAATATAGGGCTCATCATATGCTTTTTGCTTCATCTCACCTTTACCGAACCTGATAAAATCCCCTGTTCGCAGTTCGTGGCTTAAGGTGGCAAGTCCTTCCTCGCGTTCAAGTTTTTTCTTTTTTGAAGTGATCTCATCCCTTGTAGTGCAGTTGTTCCTTGTTATCAACAGGTCTACAAGCACGGTTTTGAGCACTGCATCACCAAGGGTCCTGAAGATCTCCTGATCCTGGCATTCTATGTTCTTCTGCTTTAGCTCATTTGCATAGGCTTTGCGAGTCAGGGCGCGGTCAAGCACCATTTTGTCTTTGAATGAATATCCGAGGGATTCTTCATATATCATCATGTGCCTGCCATGAGTATGCATGCACCGAGATATAGTTTATCAGTAAGATTTAAGAAGAATTGAAAGGTATTATGCGAAAGATGATCCGGGAATTAAAAGATAAAGCAACTGTTATCCGCAGACATATAATAAAAATGGTACATTGTGCAGGTTCAGGTCATCCGGGTGGTTCCTTATCATGCACAGATATTCTTGTGGTGTTATATTTCCATGTGATGAAACATGATCCGCAAAAAAAAGATAGTCACAGGGACAGGTTCATTTTATCAAAAGGACATGCAGCCCCTGCATTATATGCTACACTGGCTGAGTGTGGTTATTTCCCGATAAGCAATTTGGAATCATTGAGGAAAAACGGTGGATACCTTCAAGGCCACCCGGATTCAAGCATACCAGGCGTTGAGGTTTCATCAGGTTCATTAGGGCAGGGTTTCTCAGTGGCAAATGGAATTGCTCTTGCTTCCAGGCTGGATGAGAATCCATCAAGGGTATTTGTATTGTTGGGTGATGGGGAGTGCGATGAAGGACAGGTATGGGAAGCTGCTATGCTTTCTGCCCATTATAAACTTGATAATTTAGTTGCAATAGTTGACCGGAATGGGCTTCAAATAGACGGGCAAACAGAACAAATAATGTGTCTTGAACCTTTTTCAAAGAAATGGGAATCGTTTGGCTGGCATGTCATTGAAATAGATGGAAATAATATTGAAGAAATTATAGAGGCTTTTAAAGAAACTGAAAATATTATTGGAAAGCCGTGCGTGATAATTGCACATACATTTAAAGGAAAAGGAGTCTCATTTATGGAAGGGAAATGCTCTTTTCACGGTAAAGCCCCGACAGACGAAGAAATGATAAAAGCTCTGGAGGAATTGAAATAATGGATAATCTCCTGTCTACAAGAGAAGCATGCGGGCTAAGTCTTCTGAATATGGGTCAGAAAGAAAAGGATATCGTGGTTCTGGACGCTGATCTTTCGGGTTCCACACAGACAAAAAAATTTGGCGAAAAATTCCCTGACAGGTTCTTTAACGTTGGCTGTGCAGAACAAAACTTGATAGGAACCGCAGCAGGGTTAGCTATTGGCGGGAAGATCGCCTTTGCAGCCACATTTGCCATGTTCTTGATGCGCGGCTGGGAACAGATAAGGAATACAGTTGCACATGATAATTTAAATGTAAAATTATTAGGAAGCCATTCAGGTTTGACAAATTCAAAGGACGGCGGCTCTCACCAGTGTCTTGAGGATATTGCACTGATGCGTTGCCTGCCGAATATGAGTATTTTGAATCCTGTAGATGCTATTGAAGCCGAAAAGATCGTGATCAATGAAGTATATCGAAAAGGTCCATCATATATCAGGATGAATAGATTAAGTACACCGGCTGTCAATACCGATGATTATAATTTTGAATTCGGCAAAGCAGTTGAGATCCGGGAAGGAGATGACATGACAATAATTGCAACAGGTACTATGGTATCAGAGGCAGTAAAAGCATCGCAAATGTTAAAAAAAGAGGACATTAATGCACGAGTATTAAATGTGCATACGATCAAACCCATAGATAAGAGTAGCATTATCAAATCTGCAAGAGAGACAGGACATATAATAACGATAGAGGAACACAATATTTATGGTGGCCTGGGCAGCGCTGTTGCAGAGATCATTGTTGAAGATTATCCGGTCCCGATGAAGATAATGGGGGTAAATGACCGATTTGGAGAATCGGGTGATTATAATTACCTTATAAATAAATTCGGATTGAATGATGTTGAAATATTGAAAAATGCAAAAAAACTTATTGGTGATAGAAAATGAAGATCTTTATTGATACTGCAAATATTGACGAGATAAGGACGGCTAATGAATGGGGAGTTATAGATGGTGTGACCACGAATCCAACACTTGTCTCAAAAGAGGGAAAGGATTTTAAGTCCATCGTAGATCAGATACTGAGCATAGTGGATGGTCCAATAAGCGTAGAAGTCATAAGCACGGATTCAAAAGGAATGGTTAAAGAAGCGCTTGAAATGGCCAAGTGGTCTGAAAATATCGTTATAAAGATACCCATGATCCCTGAGGGATTAAAGGCTGTCAAGATACTAAATGAAAAAGGTATTAAGACCAATGTTACTCTCGTCTTTTCAGTGAACCAGGCAATATTGGCGGCCAAGGCAGGGGCGACCTATGTAAGTCCATTTATTGGTAGACTGGACGATATCGGGCATGATGGGATGCAAATAATTAGAGATATGGTGCAGATATATAAGAATGAGAAATATGGTTTTAAAACGGAAATTATCGTAGCGAGCGTCAGGCACCCTCTGCATGTGGTTGAGTCGGCTAAAATAGGGGCACATGTTGCTACCATTCCCTTTAGTGTCATTGAAAAGATGTTCAAGCATCCTTTAACTGATATCGGGCTTGAGAAGTTCTTGAAAGATTGGAAAAAGGTTGTTGAATGAACAAAAGCTTTATCATTAATTCGATACCTTAAGGATAATCCCGTTTAAGATCATCGGTGATTTTTATATGACCCAAAAGACAAAAGGAAAGAAGAAGAGATTGGCAAAGGCGCAGAACCAGAACCAGCGAGTTCCAGCATGGGTAATTGTGAAGACCAAAAGAAAAGTCATGACCCACCCGCAGAGACGTCACTGGAGAAGAAGCACACTGGAAGTTTAAGGTGATTGATATGGCAGATATTGAAAGAATTTATACGATCCCTCTTAATGACGCAAGAAAAGTCCCGCGCTGGAAAAGAGCTGAAAGTGCAGTACGTAAAGTACGGCAGTACCTTTCAAAGCATTTTAAGACAGATCTGAAAGAAGTAAAGATCGACAAGACGATCAATGAGAAGCTCTGGGAAAGAGGTTCCATGAAACCACCATTGAAAGTTCGTGTTCGAGCGGTCAAATTCGAAGCTGGCGGCGTACAGGCAGAGCTGTCTGAGAAATGACCTGGGGGAATTTATAGTCGAGATCAAGAGAAGGTTAAATATTTCAGGAACCTCTGTGCTAGGGGTTTTTGGAACCTGCACAGAGAATCTAGTTTTTGTCCCGCCAGATATCTCTGATGAGACCCTGAAAGACCTTGAGATTTCACTTGACGTGAAGGGCGTTCGCATTTCAGTAGGCGGAAGCTCTGTTGTCGGGTCACTTATTGGAGGTAACAGCAACGGTGTAGTTGTAGCTGGTTTCGTCATGGATAGGGAGATCCGAAAGATCAGAAAATACACCAGGGCAGCCAGATTGTCCGGAGGCCTGAACGCATCCGGGAACCTCATACTTTCGAATGATAATGCGGCGCTTGTACATCCCGATCTCTCTGATAAAGTAGTAGCAATGATCCAGAAAGCGCTTGGAGTAGATGTCAGGAAAGGCACTATCGGAGGCCTGAAGACCGTGGGCATGGCAGGTATTGCAACGAATAAAGGTGTTCTTGTGCACCCGAAGACCACAACGAACGAGATAGCAGTAATTGAAGAGCTTTTTAATCTGCCTGTTGACATTGGTACTGTGAATTTTGGTTCGCATCTTGTAGGATCAGGGATCTTAGCTAATAGTAAGGGGTATGTGGCAGGGGAAGATACTACAGGTCCTGAGATCACAAGGATCGAGGATGCTCTGGGGTACGAGTAACCTCAGACAGATATCTCAGATAGATATTTAATCTTATTAAAAATATCAGGGATACATGAAATGTCCCACATGCGGCGGCGATTGTGTCAGGGATCCTGAACTGGTACTGGATGAATTATTCCAGATATACCTGCCATGCAGGTCTTGCCCTCCTGACCCGTTATATGACAAGAAAGCGCCGCTAAATGAAAAGATATACTCAGACACAGGAAGATGCACAAAATGCGGCAGACGGCATCTTGATCATGTAGTGGGGCATGTTCTGACCCTCCTTAAAGAAAGCAGTTTTTTTCCCGCTGATGCAATATTAATAGAAGTTGGAACACCTCTTATCGAATTCGGATTTCAGATACCATATCCGCCGCGCCTTCCTGAAAAAAGTCTTGTTCTCATTATGGATTCGATTACAGAAGAGATAGCAGGGATAATAACAGCAAAAGTACCTGAAATAAAAGGAGTGATAAGAAGGAAAGGTCACCCTTCAAATTGCATAGGTCTGCGTGACACCGACACCACACCGCATACCTATGAACTGCTTTCAGGATGCGATATGCGTTGCGATGTAGTATCATCGATATTTGGAGAACTATGCATTTACAAGAACCAGTCAGTGATACACATCGAATTCAATAACACTAAAATAAAAAAGATCGAAGCGCTGTATATTAAAGGGGAACTGGATAATGCTGTCGTGGTGGACGGCTTCTGTGGACCCGGAACTCTCGGTCTGTTATGCGCGCTGGGAGGTGCAAAAAAAGTGATACTCAACGATGCCTGGCTTCCTGCAGTGCGAAATGCTATTTTGAACCTTAAAGCTAATTCAGCACTTCTTGGTGCAAAGATCGAATTTGAGCTAATTGATCACGATAATCTCATTGGGGACGAACCCGTTCTAATGGCTAAAGCTGGAGGGAGAACGGAAATCCTGGTATATCATGGAGACATAAGGAAACTTGCCGTTGCTTCGGGGGAATGCGATATCTGCCTTATCGATACATTTCCTTCAGTGAACCCTGCTGAATACCTCCTGGCTTGCAGGGACTTTTCTAAGAAAACAGTATTAATCTAAACTAATCCTATAGCATCGGAATGGCGTTGGAAAACACCATCAAAATTTGATAGATAAACAACGAACTTTAACAAACTCAAGACAATCCGAGTTCGTTTTGAGTTCGTACCAGTTCGATGCTAACGTAATCTGCTGAGCAGCATACTTGTGAACTTTCGATAAAATAATCCAACGGTTTAATGACACCATAGAACTAATCTAAACCCTGCAGCACACATGGTTAAGCACTAATAAGCTTGAGGAATATTTTGCTTCGTATTGATGACCGTTCTCACTGAGAAGTAATATGTAATAATCCTTCAATTTCTGTATAGCTCTTTCATTTTTATAATTATGGTATATATTAAGTCCATTATCAAATAATTCTATCTTATCAATTATCTTCATCGATTCATGGGTTTTCTTCAATAACTCCAGAAATTCAGGGTGTGCAATGTTAGAGATATGTTTTTTGGAAAGCGATTCGAAGATTCCTAAATCAAGAAGTGTATTTCCTGCAAGGATCTGTTCATACTGGTCTTTATGCAGGGATACCATATTGTAATTGAGTGAACTGTATATTTCGATAAGGTTTGTCCAGAATTCTTTTTTTGATACGAACTCATCCACCGCGTCTTTTAGATAACCAAAATGATCATTTGCAGCGGTCATGTTCGCACCAGGCTCGCTTTTTTTTAGATCTATTCGGGTGGAGGTAGCGCGCCTGTGAATAACATCTATGTCAAGATGCTTATTATAAACCAGGAACATTATAACAATTTGAGCTATAAAATCCCTGTAAAGTTCATTATTTCCAGTGATCGTCACGGTTGCAGTTTCAGGATCCATATTATCCATACAGAAAATTGATACTTCGCAGTTCCAGCCAGATTCACGACTGATGGCATTGATATACTTATCAAGTTCAGATGTGGTCTTGATCTTTAACGGATCAAGCAATTCATCAAGTATTTCATGATCAAGTGGTATTCCTTTTGTCCAGTTTAGCATCCACTGGAATACCGGGCTTGCTATAAGCACATTTTTTCCTGACTCTATCGATTGCTCGCGTCCTGTAAGTTTTTTCGTTTCAGTAGTGATGCTTTTTATTGCCTTTTCGATAGTACCATATTGAAGTAATGCAGCATCGGTCATATCGATAGAATCCCTGATGGCTGCGCTCAGATTTCCCTCATGTTTAATAATAAGGGGTTCAAGTTTCTTGAGGTGGATATTTTCAAGTGTAATATTTTTTCTGACAATCATATCAAATCTTAATCATTATATCCACAGCTATGCTGTGGGCTTCATTAAAATAAATATACCTGGTACTACTTTAATGTTACTCTAATAGCAACTGATTATTTACCCGTGCTACTATATGATTTCCATGTGAGATAAATAGATATTTGGGGAAATATCGAATGAGCGGGTTGGGGAGTGGGGAATCCCAAACGCTCATATTTCAAGTATTACATATTATTTTATATCCTGCCGTCCTTAATAAGATTCCAGTGAATGAACAATGGTTATCAGGATAGAAGTCGGTTTTAAAAATGGAATGAGAGATGCGCTGGGTGAAAGCATCAAAAAAAGGATACGTGAAGACCTCAGTATTCATGTTGATTCTGTGAGAACAATCGAGATATATACATTTGACGCTGCTCTTTCTAATGGACAGGTGAAACTTCTCGGCGAAAAACTGTTTGCTGACCCGATTATACAGGTGTTTTCAGACAAGCCGCTTGCTTCTGATTTTTTATGGCTGATAGAAGTTGGTTATAGACCCGGAGTAACAGATAACGTGGGAGCTACTGCAAAAAAAGCATCTGAAGACGTTTTGAAAACTGGCATCAATGGTGTCTATTTCTCAAGACAGTATCTTATCAACGGGGACATCACAAAAGAAGACGCAAGCAACATCGCGGGTGGGCTTCTTGCAAACTCTCTTATCGAACGATGGGAAATAATAAGTTCCTGGGAATTTGATAAAGAAAAAGGCATACAACTCCCGCTTCCTGTGGTCACTGGAAAACACAATCCATCAGTAACGACCACAGACCTTGACATAAGCGATAATGAACTTAAAGAACTGAGCAGGCAGCGGCTTTTTGCTCTTGAAATTTCTGAGTTGAAAGTTATCCGCGAATATTTTGCGAAAAAGATGCAAGAAAGGGAAAAATTCGGGATGGCACAGCCCACGGATGTTGAAATAGAGGTGCTTGCACAGACCTGGTCTGAACATTGCAAACATAAGATATTCAACAGCCAGATAACCTATATTGATGATTCTGGAACAAAAACAATAAACTCGCTTTTCAGTACATATATAAAGCGGGCGACCCGTGAGATCAATAAACTCTGGCTTGTTTCTGTTTTTAGTGATAATGCAGGCGTGATAAAGTTCAATGATGAGTACAACCTTGTGATGAAAGTTGAGACGCACAACACCCCTTCTGCCCTTGACCCGTATGGCGGAGCAATTACGGGGATCGTGGGCGTGAACCGCGATCCTCTTGGCACAGGCATGGGCGCAAGATTGATATTTAACACTGACGTCTTTTGTTTTGCCTCTCCATTCTACGATAAACCTCTTCCTCCGAGGCTTTTCCATCCCAAGAGGATATTTGAAGGTGTGCGCCGCGGCGTTGAGCATGGTGGCAACAAAAGCGGCATACCCACAGTGAATGGATGCATCGTATTTGATGAAAGGTACCTGGGTAAACCGCTGGTCTATTGCGGCACGGGCGGTATAATGCCCTCTATTATTAACGGGAAGCCCTCGCATATCAAGGAAATATTTGCCGGCGACCTAATTGTTATGACCGGAGGGCGGATCGGGAAAGACGGCATACACGGTGCCACGTTCTCATCACTTGAACTTGACGAGAATTCCCCGGTGACTGCGGTCCAGATAGGAGACCCTTTTACCCAGAAAAAGATGATGGATCTCCTGCTTGAGGCAAGGGATATTGGGCTTTATAATGCTATCACAGACAACGGTGCAGGAGGTCTGTCCTCATCAGTTGGCGAAATGGCTCAATTGTCAGGAGGATGTCTTATCGAGCTTGAAAAATGTCCTTTGAAATATCCTGGTCTTGACCCCTGGGAGATCCTGGTCTCAGAGTCACAGGAGCGGATGACGCTTGCGGTATCACCCGATACTATTGATGAATTCCTGGAACTGGCCAGAACAAGGGATGTTGAAGCCACAGTTATCGGGACATTTACTGACAGCGGAAAATTCCATGCAAAATACAGTGGAAAGACGGTGGCTTATATGGATATGGAATTTTTGCACGGCGGGCTTCCTCCCATGAAGCTCAATGCGCGCTGGATAACCCGGAAGTTCGAAGAGCCGGTGCTGGGAATTGTCGACCTGACCGCGGCCCTTAAAAACCTACTATCGCGTTTGAATATCTGCTCCAAAGAATATGTCATCCGGCAATATGATCACGAAGTACAGGCCGGCTCTGTCGTCAAGCCGCTAACAGGAGATGGTCCTAGTGACGCTGCAATTATTCGACCCCTGCTTGACAGCATGGAAGGTGTGGTCGTGGCGAACGGCATCTGTCCCAGGTACGGTGACATTGATACCTATCACATGACAGCGTGCGCTATTGATGAAGCAGTAAGGAATCATATAGCGGTTGGGGGCTCTTTTGACCATTTAGCAGGTCTGGATAATTTCTGCTGGTGCGATCCTGTGAAATCTGACAAGAACCCTGACGGTGAGTTCAAACTCGCGCAGCTCGTGCGTGCGAACATGGCGCTGTATGATTATACAAAAGCCTACGAAGTTCCCTGCATATCTGGAAAGGACAGCATGAAGAATGACTATCATATTGGAGGGCGCAAGATCTCGATTCCTCCGACGTTACTTTTCTCAACGATCGGAAAGATCGAGGACGTCAGGAAGGCTGTGACCATGGATGTAAAAAGACCTGATGATAGGGTTTACGTGCTAGGTATGACAGGAGATGAACTCGGAGGTTCTGAATATTTTGCATCTCTCGGATTTGTCGGGAACGATGTACCAAAGGTGAATGCCACAACAGCAAAGAAGCTTTATTCCTCTCTTGAAAAAGCCATCAACGAAGGCACTGTAGCTTCATGTCATGACTGCTCTGATGGCGGTCTGGGTGTTGCGCTTGCTGAAAGTGCGTTTTCGGGAGAATTCGGGATGACGATTGAATTAACTAAAGTCCCTGTTGAGAATATCAAGCGCGCAGACACGATAATGTTCTCGGAATCGCAGAGCCGTTTCGTGGTTACAGTGGCGCCTGATAAGGTGAAGAAATTTGAGCAAATTTTGAAAGGGAATGTGTTCGCTGATGTGGGCGAGGTTACATCCAGGCAGGACTTCACTGTGATGGACGGGGAGAAAGTGTTGCTGAGCGCGGGGATAGATGAACTGAAAGAGGCATGGCAGAAGACACTGAGGTGGTAGCATGAGATGTATTTTTGAAGATCAATCATGAACAAAAGGTAAATAATCCAAATACCATAACAAAAATAGATATATCCGAAAGTTAAAAAGGAAGATAGCATGAAAAATATCGATGGCGTTGTAATTAAAAACCTGAAAGTAATTCCTGATGAGCGGGGCTGGCTCATGGAGATACTACGATGTGATGACAAAATATTCAAACAGTTTGGACAGGTATATCTATCCACTGCATATCCAGGGGTTGTCAAAGGCTGGCACTATCATAAAAAGCAGACTGATAATTTCACATGCCTGCGCGGGATGATGAAAGTGGCATTATATGATGCCAGGGAAACATCACCATCATTTGAGACCATAATGGAATTGTTCGTAGGCGAAAAAAATCCGATATTGATCAGCGTTCCACCCGGGGTTTATCATGGATTCAAAGGCATTGGTACAGAAACAGCATACTTTTTAAGTATCCCAACGCTTCCCTACAATTATGAAGAACCCGATGAATACCGCTTGCCCCCTGATACCAAAGAGATCCCGTATGATTGGGGACTTGCGCCAGGTCTAAAACACGGATAATGATCGAGGCAAAAATGAAGATGCTTGTAACGGGCGGCTGTGGATTTATTGGGAGTAATTTTATCAGGCATATGCTTAATAAATATCCGGATTACAAAATCATCAATCTCGATAAACTGACCTATGCAGGAAACCCGGATAATCTTAAAGACATTGAAAAAAATAACAATTATTCTTTCGTTTGTGGCGACATCTGCGATGGTCCAGTTGTGGATAAAGTCATGAAGGAAGCAGATCATGTGGTACATTTCGCTGCCGAAAGTCATGTTGATCGTTCGATAGATGACGCATCCATTTTTGTCAGGACTAATGTCCTGGGAACGTTCGTCCTTCTTGATAGCGCGTTGAAACACAATATCAAGAAATTTGTCCACATCTCGACGGATGAGGTCTACGGCAGCATAAACAAAGGGTCTTTCAAAGAAACTGACATTCTCACACCTTCAAGTCCATATTCTTCAAGTAAAGCTGGTTCAGACCTCCTGGCGCGATCATATTATATTACACACAAATTACCTGTGATCATTACGCGGTGCACAAATAACTACGGGCCATACCAGTATCCTGAGAAACTCTTACCTCTTTTCATTACAAATATTCTCGATAACAAGAAAGTCCCGCTCTACGGAACCGGCAGGAACGTGCGCGACTGGATATATGTGCTTGACCATTGCAAAGCCATTGATTTTGTGCTGCATAGAGGCAACACAGGAGAGATATATAATATCGGAGGCGGGGCTGAGAAAACAAACATTGAGATAACAAAAATGATCCTTGAGACACTTGGAAAGGACGAGTCGATGATAGAATTTGTAAAAGACCGTCCGGGTCATGATCTGCGATATTCTCTTGACTGTTCCAAACTACGAAAACTTGGGTGGAAGCCTGATCATAGTTTTGAGGAGGCACTTGTTGATACTATCAGATGGTATGTTGAAAACCGATGGTGGTGGGAAAAATTAAAACACTGATATTCGGGGCTGGCGGCATGATGGGAAGAGAATTATGTTCTGTATTTCCAGATGCTGTCAAGCTGAACCACACAGATATTGACATAAAGGATAAGGAAAATGTCATAGAATCTGTCAAGAAGAATAAACCGGATGTGGTGATAAATGCCGCAGCATACACTGCAGTGGATGACTGTGAAGATAATAAAGAACTTGCATTTGAGGTGAACGGCAGGGCTCCGGGATATATTGCCCAGGCATGCTCAATTGTTGGTGCGGTGCTCATTCACTACAGCACAGATTACATATTTGATGGGAACAAAAAGGAATATAAAGAGTCTGATAGCCCGAATCCTATCAATGTTTATGGCAGCTCAAAGCTCATGGGCGAGAGGCATATCATCAAGAATATGAAGAACTTCAGGATCATTCGCACTTCCTGGCTTTATGGGGCGCATGGGAAGAACTTTGTTGATACCATGCTCAGGTTATCAAAAGAGATGGACAGTGTTAAAGTGGTAGATGACCAGTTCGGGAAACCCACGTATGCACACGACCTTGCCAGGAAAACTGAAGACATTATCAGGCTTACCCCGGGCATCTACCACATCACCAATGAAGGCGTATGCTCATGGTATGAATTCGCATGTGCAATAATTGATAATGCTGTGCCATGCACCAGTGATGAGTTCCCAAGAAAGGCGAAACGACCGAAATATTCTATTCTTTTGAACACAAAAACTTCTCCAATGAGACCCTGGAGAGAGGCGCTGGCTGAATACTTAAATAAAAAGAACAATGAGGTGATAACATGAAAGGTATAATTCTTGCTGGTGGAACAGGCTCTCGCCTTTATCCACTGACAAAAGTCACTAACAAACACTTGCTTCCGGTATATGATAAACCCATGATATACTATCCCCTGCAAACCCTGGTGGATGCTGGAATAACTGAAATAATGATAGTCTCAGGACGCGGCCATGCTGGACATTTTCTTGAGCTTCTGGGTTCAGGAGCAGATTTCGGAGTGCATCTTACTTATGAGATACAGGAAAAAGCTGGAGGCATAGCGCAGGCTCTGGGACTGGCAGAAGACTTTGTGGATAACGAACCAGTGAGCGTGATACTGGGGGACAACGTATTCCAGGACAATGTGCGAACTGCAGCTGAGACTTTTAAAGAAGGCGCAAGGATATTTCTAAAAGAAGTTCCAGATGCCAAGAGATTTGGAGTGGCGGAAATAAAAGGGAAAAAGATCTTTTCAATAGAGGAGAAACCAGCAAAACCGAAATCGAATCTTGCCGTAACTGGTTTGTATATCTATGATGCCGGGGTTTTTGAGATAATTCGCACCCTAAAACCGTCCGGTCGAGGTGAGCTTGAGATAACAGATGTGAACAATGAGTATATACGAATTGAAAAGATGGATTTTTCAATGCTGCATGGATACTGGAGCGATGCAGGAACGTTCGAATCATTGTTCAGAGCAAGTGAACTTGTGAGGAGTACCAAGTCAATATAAACATGAGTCTGAAATTGAGGTTCTTGATGAAATTTTGTATAGGGATTATATAGTATGTATATTTTTGAATATAAAGAATTAATAAAAAATCTTGTGATCAGCGATCTGAAGACGAAGTACTCTAATTCAGCTCTGGGATTCGTATGGTCTATGCTGAACCCTCTTTTGATGATGCTGGTGCTGTATCTTGTATTTAACAACGTCTTTCATAATAACCAAGAACATTTTGCTCTGTATATTCTGATAGGTCTGACTGGATGGCGATTTTTTGCTCTTGGCACTACAATGGCTATGTCCTCTATTGTGGGAAGATCAAGCCTTGTTACCAAGATCTTCATACCAAGGGAGATACTCACGCTCAGTGTCGTGCTATCTGCTTTGATAAGTTCTTTGCTTGAATTCCTGGTGCTGATACCACTTTTGTTAATATTCGGTGTCGGGCTCTCGGTCACTATCCTTGTTTTCCCAATGTTGCATGTACTGTATTTCATGATCGTATATGGTATTGCACTTTCGCTAGCTTCGCTTTATGTGTATTACAGAGATATTAACCAGATATGGGAAGTATTGTTGCAGATAGGTTTTTTTTTGTCCCCCATTGTTTACCCGGTTTCACTGATACCAGAGAAGTATATGGTATATTATATGCTGAATCCGATAACAAGGTTAATAGAGATGTACAGAGCCACTCTCTTATATGGAAAGCTGCCAGAGCCAACTGATTTCGGTCTGGTGATTCTGTTTGGAGTTATTATGTTTGTTTTCGGGTCATGGATGTTCAGAAAGCTATCTCGCAGGTTTGCCGAGGAAGTATGATCATTGACAAAAAAAATAGCCGGTATCATGGAAACTGCTTGAACGGCGCTGGGGTGCGACCCCAGACCCCGGTGAGGCGCCGCCGCTGGCGGGGTTTAGCCTGATATCCATGGTTCCATATAATACCAACACCCCATACTTGAATGAAATAAGAATAAAGTATCAGTGCAGGAAAGTTATATTAAGGTAAGTAACAGTATTAAAATTATCAAGAGATGGCTATGATAGTAGAATATATTAATGCGGCACTTGAAAAAGCCAAATACGAGATAATAAAAGATGAAGAACCTTTTTACGGAGAAGTCCCTGGCTTAAAAGGAGTATGGGCATCGGGTAAGACCTTGGAAGAGTGTCGAAGAAATCTTGGTGAAACAATAGAAGGGTGGATAGTATTACGGTTAAAAAAAGGTCTCAATATCCCTCCTCTTTTTCAGGTGGTAGGCATCCCTTTATGATTAAGGGAGGTTTTGTTTTGACATTACCAAATCCGCACAAACAAGAAATTAGCGTGGATAGGTTACTGATATCCCACACACATCCTGAAAACCACGATTTAAATTATAATTATAATTGAATAATATATGGCGCTTCGGCAAACCCCGTGTTAGGATTTTCTACTATAAAATATAAAATTCATAGTATTATGAATAATAAGATAACCTTTATCAGCGTCTGTTGTTAATTATATATATTGAAATCAAATAACAAATGCTGTTGTATAGGAATATCCTAAAAAATGGAAACTAAATTAGAGATTAACAACGAACTAAAACGAAAACAGACGAACTCCGATTTCGTGAGTTCGTAACACATAGAGCAGTACGCTTTCAAAGGTAATATAAAATGAAGATCGCGATCTTTCACGACTACATCGGAGCAATAGGTGGTGGCGAGAAGCTCATTCTGACACTGGCGCGAGGGTTGGGCGCCGATGTGATCACAACTGACGTGAACCAGGACTCCGTTAAGAAATTGGGGTTTGAGGATGTGAATATCATAAGTCTTGGCGGGACGATCAAACTTGCTCCGTTCAAGCAGATTTCAGCTTCTATCAAGTTTGCATTATGCGATTTTTCAAAAAAATATGATTTTTTTATTTTTTCTAACAATTGGGGGCATTTTGCAGCCAGGAAACATGAGCCAAACGTATTATACTGCCAGTCCACACCAGTGAGGGTGTTTTACGATCTTTATGATCTATACCTGCATCAACAGTCGTTCTTAGCTTCTATTCTATTCAAGATCTGGGTGATGCTGCATAGAAAGATGTATGAAAATTATATGGATCATGTTGACCAGATAGTGGCAAACTCTTTTAGCGTTCAAAAGCGTGTCAAAAAATATCTGAACCGGACTTCAAAAGTGATTTATCCCCCCATAGATACAAACAGGTTCATGTTTGAAGAATATGGGGATTTCTGGCTATCTGTGAACAGGATTTATCCGGAAAAGAGGGTAGAATTGCAGATCGAGGCATTCAGGAGACTTCCTGAAGAGAGATTGTTAATTGTGGGTGGTCATGCTGAAGCGGATCGCTCTTCATCGTATGCGAACGATTTGAAAAAGAACCTTCCTGATAATGTTACTCTGCTTGGGAATGTCACGGAGGAAGAACTTGTGGGACTTTATGCTCGTTGCAAAGCGTTCATAATTACTTCTATGGATGAACCATTTGGTATGGCGCCTTTGGAAGCAATGGCTTCAGGAAAAGCAGTTGTTGCTGTAAATGAAGGAGGATGTCTGGAAACAGTAGTGGATGGTATAACAGGTCTGCTTGTTGAACCTGAAGTATCTGATATTATAAATGCAATAAATATAATATCAAATGAACCGTTCAAATATAAGGAAAAATGTATTCAACAGGCAAGGAATTTCGATGAGAAAGTCTTTCTGGATAAAATGAAAAAAGAAATTGAAGACGTTTTCTCACACAAAAGAAGGAAAGTATGAATAATCCGCTGGTTTCAGTAATAATAGTGAATTACAATGGCAAAGCATTTTTGAAGAAATGTTTCTCTTCTTTACTCTTGCAGTCATATACCGCAATGGAGATCGTTTTGGTAGATAACGGATCAAAAGATGACTCCATAGATTATATGCAAAAAGAATTCCCATCTGTTAAGATCATCGCAAATAATGAAAACTTCGGATTTGCAAAAGGAAATAATATAGGAATAAAAGCAGCAAAAGGTGAGCTAATAGCAACATTGAACAATGATACAGAGGTCACACCTCGGTGGTTGGAAGAACTGGTGAATGCTATGGGATCGAATGAAAATGTAGGAATGTGTGCCTCAAAGATGCTTTTCATGAAGGATCCAGGTCTTATTAATTCAACTGGGATATGCATATCGAGGAGCGGAACCTGCTGGGACAGGGGTATATTTGAACCGGATGAAGGACAATATGAATTAAAAGAGGAGGTTTTGGGTCCATGCGCCGGTGCAGCACTGTATCGTAGTAGTATGCTTCAGGAGATAGGATTATTTGATGAGGATTTCATTGCATATCATGAAGATACTGACCTTGCAATCAGGGGGAGACTTGCTGGGTGGAAGTGCCTGTATGTCCCTGGAGCTGTGGTATATCATATGCATGGAGGGACGGGAGGTTTTGAAACTGATTATACGATTTATTATGGCAATAGAAATGTACTGTGGACCCCAATAAAGAATTTTCCCCTGTACCTTCTGATCTCATCCCTTCCATGGATAATAGGAAGAAATGTTGGAGTAATACCATATTATATGTTAAAGGGACATGCCAAAGCAGTCCTCAGATCGAAAATAGATGCGATTATTGGGGTGCCGAAAATGCTGGCAAAACGGTCTCATACCTCTGTAGATGATACGAATATCAAAATGTTCATTCGAACTTGGACAAAGATCCGATCCTCCCCTGGGTTCATATAGACAATGTTAGATAATCACACATTTACATTGATATAAAGGATAATTTCTTGAAATAAATAAGAGATATATGAAGTCCATAAATGGAGTTTCATTAAAAAACCTGAAAGTCATCCCCTATGAACGTGGCTGGCTTATGGAGATCCTGAGATTTTCAAGACAATTTAAAGGAAGATATGCTTATCACTGGGAGAGAAGGCATGTGGATGGCAATGTTTTAGATGGGATGACGCAAAACATGAAGTTTGGAAAAGTATCAAGACATTTCCTCATCTGAAGACGCCATCATAGTAGAAAACGTCTCCAAGCACTTCCGCATCCCTCACGAAAAGAAAACCCGTCTTTTCGAACACATCGTAGGGACTATAAAAGGAACAACTTCAACCTACGAAGAGTTCTGGGCGCTGAAAGACGTAAGCTTCACAGTAAAAAAAGGCGAAGCTCTGGCCATAGCGCCGTTTTTAGAATTAGGAGTGGGCTTTAACCCCGAACTTACCACAGAGGATAACGTGCGGCTCTACGGCGCGATCATGGGGATGGGCAAGAAAGAGATGGAGGATAAGTTCGAGGAGATATTCGAGTTCGCGGAGCTTTCGAGGTTCAGGAACATGAAACTCAAGAACTTGGCCTGAAGGAGTTTTGAATAAGATATTAATATTATTATGCCTAAAGGAAACATAATGTTTAATTAATGCGAGGAAAAATATGCAAATTTTTGAAGATGTTGCGCAGGTTCTCCACCTGAGCACGGAAAAATTAGAGATAGAAAGCATTAGAACCTATCTGGAAAAGGAATTAAGAAACATAGAGGCACAGATTTACAAGATCGGTGCAAAACATGGCATAAAATCGATTTTTGAATTGGATGAAAAGTTGAAAAAGGGAGAGATCAAAGAAGAGGACGTGATGGATGATTTTATGGAGCTTGATTATCTCGAATCCAGAAGAGATGATATGTTAAAAGCAATGGAGAAAATTAGTGGTAGACCTATTTAAATTGAAAAGAATAGTTGAAATAGAGTACGATGATATTACTATAGATTCGATTATTTATCATGATAAGCTAAGGGTTTTTATAAAAGACGGCTCAGTCGCTGATATCTGGTTCTCTAATAAGATACCTGGTCGATTCTCATATCACTGGGAAAGAAGGCAAATCAATGGTAAGATGTATCGCCATGATAATTTTCCGGATCCATGTTGGATAGGAGTTTCTACATACCCCAAACATTTCCATAACGGCTCACAAAATAATACAGAAGAGAGCAGAATAAATGACGACCCTGCTTCAGGTGTGCGTGAATTTATGAATTTTATAAGAAATATATTAGAAGTAGATGATTAATCTGTAAAGATTATCGCAGGTGTATTCACCCCTGAACTCACAGCAGAGGACAACGTCCGGCTCTACGGCGCGATCATGGGCATGGGGAAGAAGGAGATGGAGGATAAGTTCGAGGAGATCTTCGAGTTCGCTGAGCTTTCGAGATTCAGGAACATGAAGCTCAAGAACTTTTCAAGCGGGATGTACGCCCGTCTTGCTTTCGCGACCGCGGTGGCGACAGATATCGAACCAAATCAATGAAAAGAATCATTTTGAACTTATTAAAAATATTAAGATAATAGCATGAAAACAGCTATAAATATATCCAGGTAAAAGGATAAGGATAATATTAAATAGGCCAAGATATAGAGATAACTATTATGACTACAATAGAAAAAGTGAACAAATTAGATTATACAGACTTGCTTTTCTGGCTTGGTATCTTAATGATCCTCCTGTGGATGATAGCAAAACTAATAGGGCTTATGCCATGACTTGCTCACATGGTTTGATACGATACCTATTCTTGGAGCAATTATTACAGTCGCAAGCATCGGCTTTAAGGCTGGTAAAATACTTCAAAAGTTAGAGCATGTCATTGAATCAGTTGATAAAATGGATAAGCGAATGACATCTAACGAAAATCGTATCATATCTATAGAAAATCGTGCAATTGTTCTGGAAACATTGATTAAAGTAGAAAAAGTATGAATTTCTAATTCTATTTCTTCAGACAGGATTGACAGGATAAATCAACCTCAGAGGACACAGAGAGCACTGCCGTTTTTCTATGTTTCCTCTATGCGCTCTACGGGTTTTTCATAACGCAATATATTATAAATAATACAAAATAAATATCCGGCGCTCAAACTAACCCCGAGCAACAATCAAACATAAGAAAATATAAAATTCAAAGCATCATGAAAACTAAAGATAAGCTTTATACGAATGATATCAAATAATGAATAATAAAATCAGAAAAAACCAAACCGCAGAGGACAACGTCCGGCTCTACGGCGCGATCATGGGCATGAGCAAGAAAGAGATGGAGGATAAGTTCGAGGAGATCTTCGAGTTCGCTGAGCTTTCGAGATTCAGGAACATGAAACTTAAGAACTTTTCAAGCGGGATG
>JAUSDC010000025.1 GCA_030650845.1 Candidatus Methanoperedens sp. | reverse complement strand
CATATTCGAGTAGTTGAGCTTTCAAAAGATGATTGTGCAGCATTGGGATTGTCTACGGAATAATATTGTCCCAAAGCCGGTAAAATATAATCATTTAAATTATTATTATGTATTATAAAATAGCCGGATGAAGCTCCGTATATAAAGAAAGTACTCCAATAAATATAAAGAATTTCATATCAACACATTTCATAAAGGTTGTGTCAGCATAACTATTTCATTCTGTATTAACTAAAAGGTAGCCATGCTCACCAAACGTATAATCCCATGCCTTGATGTTACACTGGATAAGAAAGGTGGCTGCGTGGTCAAAGGGATCGAGTTCGTGAACCTCAAACAGGCTGGCGACCCTGTGGAGCTTGCAAAGAAGTACAATGAGCAGGGGGCTGATGAGCTTGTGTTCCTGGATATCACAGCATCACATGAGCGACGAGGGACGATGATAGATGTAATCGAGAGGACAGCAGACGAGGTGTTCATTCCACTTACAGTTGGAGGAGGCATCAGCACCACGGATTCTATAAAGGGCATCCTTCGCGCCGGGGCGGACAAGGTGTCTGTGAATACCGCTGCTGTTAAGAACCCGGATTTTGTCAGGGAGGCATCCGAAATCTTCGGCTCACAGTGCATCGTCACAGCGATAGACTGCAAACGCAATTTCAATATTAAGGATAATAAGGATAAGACCATCGTCGAGCTTGATGACGGGTCAAAAGCATGGTACGAAGTGGTAATATACGGCGGGCGGACGCCTACTGGTCTGGACACAGTTCAGTGGGCAGAGAAGGTGGAGAATCTCGGATCTGGGGAGATACTACTTACAAGCATGGACAGGGACGGAACAAAGGATGGCTATGACCTGCCTATTACCCGTAAGCTCTCGGAGACGCTGGACATTCCCATCATTGCATCAGGGGGCGCCGGGAACATAGAACACATGTATGACGCTTTTACACGAGGAAAGGCGGATGCTGCGCTTGCAGCAAGCATATTTCACTTTGGAGAATATACGATCAGGGAGGCAAAGAACTATTTGAGCAAGAAAGGAGTTGCAGTGAGGGTTTAATTGATTATTCATAATGTCAATATAAAAAATAATGAATGCTATTGAATCTGCAAGCAGGGAACTTGTGGAACAGCTCCTGCGAAAAGAGATAACGACAGAGCAAGAATTGAATGCTGCCAAGAAAGCTGTCAGCATACGTTATAAACTCTCATCGCTGCTTGGCAATTCCAGGATACTTGCCGCGGCTAAAGACGATGAGAAAGAATATGTCCTTGACCTCCTCCAGCTAAAGCCTGTCAGGACACTGTCAGGCGTGGCCGTTATTGCTGCCATGACATCACCTGCGCCATGCCCGCACGGATTGTGCGTTCCCTGTCCAGGAGGGCCATCATCAAAATTCAATTCCCCGCAGAGCTATATGGGAGCTGAACCCGCGGCAAGGCGGGCTTTTGAGAATGATTTTGATCCTTATAAACAGGTTGGATCACGCCTGAGGCAGCTTTCCGAGATAGGGCATCCAATAGAGAAAGCAGAACTTATCGTAATGGGCGGTACCTACACTTCACGCACACTATGCTACCAGGAGTGGTTCGTGAAGCGCGCGATCGAAGCGATGAACGATTTTTATAGTACTCAATGGAGGGAAGATAAAGAATATGTTTCACTTGAGGATGTCCAGTCAGCAAATGAGAGCGCCCGGATCAGGAATGTAGGCATTACCATCGAGACCAGACCTGACTGGACAGAAGTGGAACACATCGATACAATACTTGGACTGGGTGCGACAAAGGTCGAGATAGGCGTCCAGAGCACATATGATTTCATCCTCGCAGGGATCAGGCGCGGGCATACGGTAAAGCAAAGCGTTGAAGCGAATACAAGGCTCAGGGACAGCGGTCTTAAGGTGGGGTTCCACATGATGCCAGGACTTCCCGGTTCCACGAATGAGTCTGATCTAACTATGTTCAGGACGCTTTTCGAGGATGAGCGCTTTAAACCCGATTATCTCAAAATATATCCCACGCTTGTCACTGAAGGAACGCAGCTTCACGGGATGTGGGAACTTGGTAACTACGAGCCGCTTGAGGTGGAAGAGGCTGTGGAAATGTTCGCAAAGGTCAAATCCTTACTGCCCAAGTGGGTGAGATTGCAGAGGATACAGCGCGACATCCCGGCGTACCAGGTGCTTGCCGGAATAAGGAAAAGCGATATAAGGGATTTATCCAAACGGCGGCTTCTGAAAATGGGAGGAAAGTGCAATTGCATCAGATGCCGTGAGGTAGGGCATAAAAAACTCCCGATAAATGAACCTCTGGATATCGAATTGACGACAGAGAAATATGAGGCATGCGGTGGCATTGAACATTTCATTTCTTTTGAGGACTCGCAAAGGGACGTACTGATAGGCTTTTTAAGGTTGCGCTTCCCGCATGCGCCACACAGACAGGAACTTACTGGCGCGGCGCTTGTGCGGGAGCTGCATGTATATGGCTCGATGGTAGCTCCAGGTGAGAGCGCTGGCGCGACCCAGTGGCAGCATCGCGGATACGGAGAGGAGCTGCTTTCTCAGGCAGAGGAAACTGCGCGATGTGCAGGGTACGGGAAGGTTGCTGTGATAAGCGGGATCGGGGTGCGGGATTATTACAGGAAGTTCGGATATGAGCGAGAGGGGCCGTTTATGATTAAGAGGATATGAATATTTTCGATAATTTTCATGAAAAATTACGGACAAAAGCAGAGTTAGACAGGATTTACAGGATCGATAGGATACGATATTAAGGATTAATCCTGTAAATCCTGTCGATCCTGTCTGAAGAACAGGGCAGGGGTCGAGCAGGCGGTGGCGAAGAGAGTGGCGGTGGGGGGAAACGGTGAGATTTTTTATGGGAAATAAGGAGGTGCATAAAGTATTAAGACCACATAATATATACGATATAAGTAATAGAGATTCAGGCAGATATGGCGGCAAGGTGAAGCTGGTATGAGCGGAAATATTTATGATTCTGGTGAATTGTAGGAAGATTTAGTATGTGCAAATTTTGCACATACTGCCGAGGATTTCTCGGTAGTTCAAATATCGGTTATATAATATGAAAACCAAAAAACTACAAATACGAAACAGCACTGTGGAATTTCTGATTTTCACAAAACAGAACAATAAAAATACTATAGAGGTTCTCATTGAAGATGAAACGGTATGGCTGACTCAAAAGCTGATAGGTGTTTTGTTTGAAAAAGGTCGCAGTACTATAGCAGAACATTTGCAAAACATCTTCGAAACAGGCGAATTAAAAGAGATTTCAGTATGTCGGGATTTCCGACATACTGCCGAGGATGGAAAAGAATAAGAAGTGATCCAATGCTATCACACAAACAAAATCAAAAAGAAAAGGAAACTCAAATCCAGGATTTCCCCCTCGATGAAAAACTGCAAGCCCTCAGTGACAAAGACCTGCATGATTTAGTGCAAACTCTTTTGAATAGAAACCCGCAAGTTCGGAAATTGATCCTGGAATGGTTCATGGACAGGTCAAAAGATACGAAAAATATCAACAAAAAACAAGTAAGTAAAGCCCTGAATGGGGAACGATTATGGGAAAACTGGAATGATGCTAAACCCATTATTTCGAAATTCAACGAATATGGCGGTGGACCAGAAGATGAAGAAGAAGAAGAATGCTGCAGTTATCTTGATCATATCGAAAAACTGGCTGAAAAAGGTGATATATCAACAGAGGTAAAATGTGAGTTCTTAGATGAACTCTTTGAGGAGTATAATGTCGGAAACTCCGGACTTGAAGATAAGATGATGGAACTATGCTTCATACTCTGCAAGACAAAAGAAGAATGGGAGTACCTTGTAAAGAAACTTGATGAACATCCCTCCGACTGGAGGAAAAAACTCATAATGGATATCCAGAAGGAGCAGCTCCATGACGATAAAGCGTTTTTGCAAGAACGATTAAAAAAACTTCACTACGGCATGGATTACTGGGACCTGGCAGAATTTTATGACGGGAAAGGAGATAGAAAGAAAGCCGTGGAGATAGCAGAAGAGGGATTATTAAAAGGGCAGGGACGACAGACGGAATTGTTTGAATTTCTGTCTGACCATTATGCAAAAATCCATGATACTGCAAATCTTGAACGTATCGTACAGTGTGCGATAACGAAAGAAAGCGACGAAAAAGAGATGCTGGGCAGATTATTTGAATATTATAAAACACAGAACGATTATGAGAACGCCAAGAAAGCGCTTCTGGAAGCGTTCAAGTATGTGAAGGGAGCAGGATATATTCCAGAAGTTAGATCCTATGCACACTACAATAAAATGAAAAAGTTCCTGACAAAAGCGGATTGGAGAGAGATCGAGCCGAAAATTATCCGGGACGTTCATGAGAAAGACCTGGAAGACTATATGCGAATATGTCTGGATAAAAACATGAAAAAAGAAGCAATAGACATATTATTAAATTCACCAAAAAAAAGGCATGGCTCCGGACTCTTATCTGATGGAGAATACGACCTTGATGAATTCGCGCAACGGTTAAAAGAAGAATTCCCGGAAGATATCATCAAATATTACTGGCAAAAAGCATATAGTAAGATCCAGAATGGTAATAGAAATACATACTTTATCGCAGCAAGATATCTGGATAGGGTTAAACACATCTATATAGATATATTGAATGAAGAATCGAACTGGGAACAGCGTTTTTCAAATTTAAAAGTAGAATTTAAAAAACGTCCTGCATTCCTTGAGGAGTTGAAGAACTATGAAAAAAGAGGCCAATGTGATTTAGATGATTACTGAAGATAACGTAAACCAGGCAATTTTTGACTACGCAGATGAAAAATATGGCGAACGATCAGAGGAACTATTCCAGAGGTATATTGATGAATTTCCCGAAAAAGACTGGGATCTTCCTGAAGAACTCTGGAGCAACAATTTTCTTGCATGGCTTTTTTTTGAAAAAGTGCTTCCGGAAACAGGCATGACAATTGCAGAAGAATTTGCTCAAAACTCTCATGATCTGAGTCCTGAAATGAAAGAGAACGTCCTGCAAATGAAGAACATGATCCGATCTAAGTTTATCGTTATTTCAAAAAAGGATTTGTTCTTAAATATGAAGGATATGAAGACAAAAAAAGTCTATAAGGTAAAGTTACCCGCTCCAAGCCCCGTATCTCCAAACAATATGATAACTGGCAGAATCCATCCATTTGGCGATCATTACTGTTTCTCAAGCGTATTTACGATTTCGACATCACCACTTATATTGGATCCGGATATTCTTATGAGCGCTTATGAAAATGAAGGGCTAAAGAAGATCGAGAGCATTCTATTACGCAAGGGTTCTTCTCTCCAGTCAATACTGAACAAATATCCGGCTCACTGGATAGATTGGATGAGCAAGCATTATGGCTTGAAAGAGAAACTCAAAAAGGAAAAAATCCAGAGGATCGAGACAAAAATTGTAGATGACCTGCCGCAGATCGTCTTAGAATTACCAGAAAAGTCCAGGGAAGCGCTGGCTTTTTGTATCAAACAGGGCGGGTTTGTGAAATATGGTCAGCTTAAAGGATACGATGATGATATGGATTTCTTCTGGAAGGAGGGAAAAACCTTATCCACAATCGGCTTGCTGAGGCAGAAAGGACTGATGGTTGTTGGAAAAATGGCATTCGGTGATCGGCAATTCAAGGTCGCGTTCATACCTGTTGAGATCCGTGAGGGGTTAAGATCCATGTTGAAGGTTAATGAAGGATAAAGGTATATGGATTATTATACATGCAGGCATATGAGTAACTCATGGACCCATCTGATAAATCAGAGATAATTCTCGCTGCAGTAGTATTTGGCGTTTATATAGCCTTTGTAATTACAAGGCAGACCTGCAGTACGATTCCCGGACCATGCACTTCATCGTGGGTCGTATTTGGCATAATAGCTATAAGCGCATCTATATTTATATTGCTAAAAATATTCAGGGCATAAATTCCAGACAGAAATGGCTCAAGAAAACCCTTGCACGGATATGCACGAATTGCTCTTACGACTTGGCTATCATGAGGCGGGCATTCAGAATATAATAAGTGAACTTGATATTCTATTAAAAGATATCGGATTCGATGAAATTGAAAAGAAAGCGCATGATGCAATAGATGTAAAAGATGCAGCTGGGCTTATCACCGTATTGAATGAACTGATGAAACGCATGGAAAATAAAGGCATTTACCGCCCGGACTATCCTGCTGCGCTGATAAAGCACCTGGTCAACGGTCTTAACTTGAGAAACGAGGATATCTTTACCGTCCTTGATAATTCCAGTCTTTCAGGAAAAGAGATAAGAAAAGAACAGGAATTTCTCGCATCCTGTGCAGCCATCACCCAGCTTGGATACATTCTAATACACCGGATAATAGGCGAAGTTAAAGCTGCAAGTTCAGGAGAACATGTCTTTATTTTAATAGATCATTTCACTCAAGATACCATGATGTTTGTGGATTTCAGCATTGATTCCATACTTGAGATAAATGCAAAGCTGTATGAAAAGGAGGAAAATAACTATAGTCTCAAGGTTCCAGCATCGGATGATGAAGTATCAAAGCACATCGCACAGTATTACTCATTTTTCCATGTAGCTTCAGGCATCGGTCTCTCCCACAATATCCATAACAACATCGGCATCGCATACGATAAAATAGGAATGCACAGGGAGGCGATTTCTGAATTTAACGAGGCTCTCAGGCTTGATCCGGGATATGTTGAAGTTTTAAATAATATCGCAGTCTCATATCACAGGATGGGGCTTGTTGATGAAGCTATAGAAAAGCTCATGGAGGCGATAAGTTTTAGACCTGGATATCTGGAAGCTCACTGCAACCTGGGCAGCATATATGTATCATCCGGAAGGTTCGATGAGGCGCTCTCAGAATTTAATGCGGCGTTATCGATCAATCCCGAAAGCGCGCTTGTCCATAATGATCTTGGCAATTTGAATATAGAACAGGAAAAATTTCCTGAGGCGATCATAGCATTTCAAGAGGCAGTAAAACTTGATCCAGAATATATTCTTGCCCGAAGCAACCTCGGGACACTATATTCCAGGCAGGGACGGCATGACGATGCGCTTCGGGAATTCAGCGAAGTGCTCAGGCGTGATCCCGAACTCGCGGAAGCTCATTGCGGCATGGGAAACGCGTATTATGAGCTTGGACGTTTGGATAGATCCGCCCAGGCATGGATACGCGCAGTGCATCTTGCTCCTGAACTAATTGAATGCGTGCCTGAAAAGCTGCTGCTCAAGGTGAAGCGCGGGATATCGAGGAGTGAGTAAGGCATGTCATCAGATAAGATCATAATCAAGGGCGCCCGCGTCCATAACCTCAAGAACATTGACCTTGAGCTTCCGCGGAATAAATTGATAGTGATCACAGGGCTTTCAGGCTCAGGGAAATCATCGCTTGCTTTTGATACACTGTATGCAGAAGGACAGAGGCGGTACGTTGAATCCCTTTCAGCATACGCCCGCCAGTTCCTGGGACAGATGGATAAGCCGGATGTTGAGTATATCGAGGGGCTGTCGCCCGCCATCTCGATCGAACAGAAATCCACAAGCAAGAACCCGCGCTCCACGGTCGGTACGGTCACAGAGATATACGATTACCTGCGCCTGCTGTATGCAAGGATCGGAAAGCAGCACTGTCCGAACTGCGGCAACGAGATCAGTCCGCAGACGGTTGAGCAAATAGTAAAAAGGCTCATGGGGCTGACTGAAGGCGCAAAACTCCATGTGCTGGCTCCGATCGCGAGGCAGAGGAAGGGCGAGTATAAGCAAATATTTGAAGAGCTTGCAGGCTCGGGTTTTTCCCGCGCGCGAGTGGATGGGGAGATGCATGAACTTTCGGAGCAGATAAACCTTAACAAGCAGCAGAAGCATGATATCGACGTTGTTGTTGACAGGCTTTCAATAAAGCCTGGAGCAGAAGAGAGGCTTGCAGATTCAGTAGCTACTGCGTTGAAGCAGGGGAATGGAATTGCAGTAGTTGATGTGATCGGGGGCAAGGAGCTTCTATTTAGCGAGCATTCAGCATGCTCAAAATGCGGTATCAGTTTCGAGCAGCTTGAACCAAACATGTTCTCATTCAATAGTCCCCGGGGCGCGTGTCCATCCTGTCAGGGCCTTGGCAGCACGATGGAATTTGATCCTGATCTCATAATTCCAGATAAGAGCATTTCTTTGAGTAAAGGCGCCATAGAGCCGTGGGGATACGAGCATGGTTATTATTTCCAGATGCTTCAGTCACTGGCAAAACACTTCGGTTTCTCACTCGACACCCCGTTCTCTGAATTAAAACCCGAACATATTGAAATGATACTGCACGGAAGCACAGAAGAAGTGCTTTTCAGGTATGTGCCGCGCGAAAAAGAAGGATTGTGGGAACATAAAAGCTATTTTGAAGGAGTTATCCCCAACCTTGCCAGGAAACACAGGGAATCGCAGTCTGAGGAGGCGCGAGAAAGGATACAGCAGTACATGAGCATAAAACCGTGCACTGTATGCAATGGTGAGAGGCTGAAACCTTCCAGTCTTGCGGTAACTGTGGCAGGGAAATCCATCATAGCCATTACCCGCATGTCAGTGAAGAAAGCGCTTGAGTTCCTGGAAAGCATTGCGTTTTCTGAAAAAGAGATGATCATCTCAAAGCCCATTATGAAGGAACTGCGGGCGCGTCTTGGGTTCCTGATGGATGTGGGGCTTGATTACCTCACTCTTGACAGGGCTGCAGGCACGCTGTCCGGCGGCGAGAGTCAGAGAATTAGGCTTGCTACACAGATCGGTTCAAGCCTTGTCGGTGTGCTGTATATCCTGGATGAGCCCAGTATTGGTCTTCACCAGAGGGATAACAGCAGGCTGATAAACATGCTCACCCAGCTTCGCGACCTGGGAAACACGGTGATCGTGGTTGAACATGATGAAGAGATGATACGCAGTGCCGATTTTATAGTGGATATGGGGCCGGGCGCTGGTGTTCACGGGGGCGAGGTGGTTGTCACGGGAAGCCAGGAGGATATCATCAATTGCGAAAAATCACTCACCGGGAAGTACCTGAGCCATAAAAAAGTGATAGCTTTACCGCCCAAAAGAAGAATCCCAAAAGGCAAAATAACGATCGTGGGAGCAGGCGAGAACAACCTGAAGCAGATAGACGTCAATATCCCTCTTGGTGTGATGACATGCGTCACAGGTGTTTCAGGGTCGGGAAAGAGCACGCTTGTGAATGAGATCCTTTATAAGGCGCTAGCGCGGAGGTTCTACCATGCAAGAGATAAACCTGGAGCGCACAGGGGAATAATCGGGCTTGAGAACGTCGATAAGATCATAATAATCGACCAGTCTCCCATCGGCAGGACGCCACGCTCAAATCCTGCCACATACACAGGACTTTTTACTCCGATACGTGACCTTTTCGCGCAGCTCCCTTCTTCCAAGGCGCGGGGCTATATGCCAGGGCGGTTCAGCTTCAACGTGAAGGGAGGACGGTGTGAAGCCTGCAAAGGCGACGGGATAATCACGATTGAAATGCACTTTTTACCTGACGTTTATGTGCCCTGCGAGGTGTGCCACGGGAAGAGATTCAACAGCGAGACACTCGAGATCTTATATAAAGGAAAGAATATAGCGCAGGTGTTGGATATGACTGTGGAGGAAGGACTTTCGTTCTTTGAGAATATTCCAAGGATAAAAAGGCAGCTTCAGACGCTTTCTGATGTGGGGCTCGGGTATATCAGGCTCGGGCAGCCCGCGACCACTCTTTCAGGAGGCGAGGCGCAGCGCATCAAGCTCTCCACTGAACTAAGTAAAAGAAGCACGGGCAGGACACTTTACATCCTTGATGAACCCACAACAGGTCTGCATTTTGCAGACATACAGAAACTTCTGGATATGCTCTCTTTGCTCGTGGATGCAGGGAACAGTGTCGTTGTGATCGAGCACAACCTGGATGTCATCAAAGTGGCTGATCACATTATAGACCTGGGTCCTGAAGGCGGGGATAACGGCGGGAGGATAGTTGCTGAAGGGACGCCTGAGAAGGTGGCAAGGACTGAGGGGTCTTATACGGGGTATTACCTGAAAAAAGTGCTGGGGATCAAATAGAGTTAAGGCTTAATACCTGGGCATCACCTTTAATAAATGGGTTAATATCATGCAAAAACTTCCTCCTCACCAGCGCCTGACAACAGACTTCCCTATCCTCCATTTCGGAAAAGTGCCTGAATTTGACTTGAGAACATGGGATTTTCGCGCCGATGGGTTTGTTGAAAAACCTGTCAGGCTTACTTATGATGAATTCCTGGCACTTGAAAAGACTGCGGATGTCAGCGATTTCCACTGCGTGACCGGATGGAGCAGATTCGACAATAAGTGGGAGGGGGTCAGGTTCAGCGATATCGCAAAGATGGTACAACCAAAAACCAGCGCCCGATTTGCCACGATAGAGTGCGATGCCGGGTACACCACCAGTCTTCCCCTTGCGGAGCTTATGGAACCTGATGTGCTCCTTGCGTACATTTTTAATGGAGCGCCGCTTGAACCCGCACACGGGGGTCCTCTCAGGCTCGTTGTGCCGAAAAAATATGCTTACAAGTGCGCTAAATGGGTAAGAAGGGTGGTGTTTACAGAGGAGCAGCAACTTGGCTTCTGGGAAGAAAGGGGGTACAGCAACACAGCTGATCCATGGAAAGAGGAGAGGTATTCGTATTAGAGTTATATAGGGATTATTATTAAATTTCGTGGGTGTAACATACTTGGGTGTTAGAATTTAAAAAACCGCAGATGAGAGTACTATTAACACTTTCGGTAATTATTATCTGAACGGCGCTGGGGTGCGACCCCAGACCCCGGTGAGGCGCCGCCGCTGGCGGAGTTTAACCTGAAATCAATGGTTACATA
>JAUSDC010000024.1 GCA_030650845.1 Candidatus Methanoperedens sp. | reverse complement strand
ATTGTCCTGCAAGCTTCAGACCCCGGCATTACTGCCGACGCATGTTACAGTAGGATTGCCCCAAATGGAGGGGGTAGCATGTTCTGCAATTTGTGATGCGACTTTCATGTCGCGACGCGCAATCTGTGTTCTATATCATTTGACCCTGTTTCATGCTTCGAGGTTATGCGAAAAGCAGGTTAGCCCTGTTCTTTGACTGAATGAAATGGGTCGGAAAGTAAAGAGAAGGGGCTATAAATATAGAGTCACATAGTAATCATCGAGTTTATGATGAAAAATAACATCCTCGAAAAAATCGGGCAGGAGCTCTCAGGTCTTGAAGTTGACCTCGGCTATGTATTTGGCTCTTTTCTCAAGAGCGATGAATTCGAAGATGTGGATATTGCCGTTCTAACGGCAAAAAAACCAACTCCATACGAGGGGTTCAAGCTTTCTATGCAGATCGCCAGGAAACTTGAACGTGAGATCATGCCCAGGCTGGAGTTTGATGTTAAGATTCTCAACTTATGCCCCCTAAATTTCCAGTATAATGTCACAAGCACTGGCAGGCTGGTTTTTTGCAGGGATGAATGCCTGCGTATCAGATACGAAGAGAGTGTTGTTGGAGAGTTTCTCGATTATGCACCTACATCACAGTGGCTCGATGAGCGATTCCTCGCAGAGGTGTGATAATGATTTTAGATAAAGATGGAATGATCGGTCATCTTCGTGAACTGAATGCTGCACAAAGCGATTGGGAAAGATACAGGACCATAAGCCTTGAGGATATGAAAAATGATCGGGATAAGATGAACATGGTGCTGCATGCAATGTTGGTGGCGATCCAATCAGCTATCGATATCTCTAACCACATTATTGCCGAGAAAAAGCTGAGAAAGCCAGCAACATACCGAGAGGCTTTTGAAATACTCCAGGAAGGTGGTTTTATACCGCTTCAATTGAGCCATGACCTGTCTGAGCTTGCTGGATTCAGGAACGTGCTGGTCCATATCTACTGGAAGCTCGATATTAACGTAATATATGGAATACTTCAGAACGATCTGGATACGATTAAGAAGTTTGAAAGAATAATAAAAGATATGCTTTTAGAATAATTCCCTGCTCATTATGAGGTGCTGGCTGACGATACGTTGTTCATGCTTCGAGGTTATGCGAAAAGCAGGTAGCTCTGTTTTTTGACTGGGTGAACAGGGTCGGAAGGAGACGATTTTGGTGGCAAATCTGTGTAAATCGGTGTCAATCTGTGTCTAAAACAATTCAAGGCATGGATGATCGACCACAGAGCACACAGAGCACACAGAGAGCCGCTACTTAATGTTTTTCTCTGTGTTCTCTGTGAACTCTGTGGTTATAAAAATGTTTGAAACGGGAACACGGATGACACGGATCAGACGGATCTTCACGGATCTGTGCGCATCCGTGTCATCGCCGAATAAGAAGGAGAGATTGCTCCCTCCCTCTCTTCTAAGAACCGTACGTGAAAGTTTCCCTTCATACGGCTCAAGCCTCTATTAACCCTTTATTAGGGCAGCAGTTATTGGTCATGGTCATAGTTTCAGGTTTA
>JAUSDC010000020.1 GCA_030650845.1 Candidatus Methanoperedens sp. | reverse complement strand
ATCATAATGCCAAGCGGTGTGAAAGTATTCTTTTTATCTTAAAGCATACTTGTGAACTTTCGGTAAAATAATCCAACGGTTTAATGACACCATAGGCACACAGAACAGCAAAAGAGGAAACAATTTTATATATCTGATTGTCTAATCTTATACTATGAGGTTGAGGGAAATAGGTGCATTATTCCTGATGCTGTTAGTGATAATGGCAGTTTTGTCTATACCTCTGTGGTGGGACTTTGCCTCACCTTACATCTTCAGGCTTCCCCGGTACATAACAGGTATAATCAACGATATAAAGGGCTTTATCGATATTGTATTGAAAAGCCTCTAGATGTCTCACTTTTTTTCATCAAAAACGAATTTACAGTGTTGATACCCCGTACCAAAACATTCTGTCTCTTTGAACGTATGATCAATGTCAAGCCTGCTTGAAAATATGCCTTCTAAGATCCCTTCGTCCATGGAGCACAGCGTTTTTCCCACGTTGGGCATCTTACTGCAGTGGTAGCATCCAGTCACCATTACCGTCGGGCTGCTGCCGTTTATTATCTTCATATTCCCCAGCTTATGTAAGCTCCAGAATTCAGAAATTTCATCTAAGAGTCCTGACTCATCATTTGATCCGAACTCGGGTCCAAGCCTTGTACCTATATCATTTCCCAGCCGTTTCATGATAGGTTTCGGATCAAAACCATATGCTTCCAGACCATATCTGACGGTTTGAAAAATATGGGAAATTAAAGAGTCACCATTCATCGCAGATATATCAAATGCACCCATATTCTTTTGATAGTGCGTCATCAAAGGCATTTCTGAAATGGCAAAGCACACAGAATTCAGATAAAAATATTTTTTTCGTTTATCGTTTGGAGATGATTTTTCCAGAATAAGATTTTGTTCCTCAAGATCATCCAGGTGCACAGATATGGTTGATTTTGCTTTTCCGGATTGCTCCACAAGGTCATCGAATGATGCGGCTCCTTTTCTTAACATCTCAAGTATTTTTAACTTGACAGGACTATCCAGGGCAACTATACCATTTTCTGTAGAAAAAAGCATCATATTCTGGTCGTGGCCCATGATTTCTAAATGGTTCTCGTTATATAAATAATGTTCGTTTTTGTACGAATATGGACAGAAATAGTTATATATCGGATATTATTCAAATAACCGGTCAAGCAACCAGTTTGGGTCGAACCTGACGAGGTCTTTATAGCTCTGACCCACACCCAGGAACAGTATGGGCTTACCAGTGGTGTATGCAATGGATATAGCTGCCCCACCTTTTGCATCTGCATCCTGTTTTGTCAATATGGTACCGTTAAATGGCACTGCTTCGTTAAACATTCTTGCGCGTTCAACTGCATCGTTTCCTGCAATTGCTTCATCCACGAAAATGATAAGGTTCGGATTATTCACCCTGCACACTTTTTTTAACTGGTCCATCAGGTTGATGTTGGTGTGCAACCTTCCTGCTGTATCGGCAAGCACTACATCTTTGTGTTTAGCTTTTGCGAACTGGATCGCGTCGTATACAATAGCAGCCGGATCTGCTCCTTCCTGATGTTTTATAAGCTTTATTCCAAGTGACTCTGCATGCCTTTCTATCTGTTCGATGGCGCCTGCGCGGAAGGTATCAGCTGCAGCGATCACAACTGAATATCCCTGCACTTTGAAACGCTCTGCCATCTTTGCTATGGTGGTGGTTTTGCCTGTACCGTTCACTCCAACAAAAACGATAGTTACAGGTTTGGGAGAGGTTTTGATGAATGCATCAAAGTCAAATGAGTCAACCGAAATAACCTTGGAGATCGCCTGCCTGAGGGCATTTTCCACGATCTTGCTGGTATCAGAACCGATCTTTCTGCGTGTTCCTATGAGTTCGATCTTAACGTTATCCACTATTTTTTCGGTAACTGGAAGAGCAACATCACTTTCAAGAAGGGCCATTTCAAGCTCCCATAATGGGTCTTTGAGGCTTTTCTCTTCGATTATGAATTCCTGTTCTATAACAGCAGCCTTGATCTTCTGTATCAGGCCGATCTTTTCAGGGATCTTTGGCGCTTCTACCTGAGCAACTGCCTGTGCTTCTTCTTTTCTGGCAGGTTGTTCCCCACTAATTGCCTCTTGTTCTTTCTTTTCTATTGCCCCACCGATGAGCTTTTTAAATCCGCCAAGCTTTTCTTTGAGCTTATCAAACATGTTTACTGGGCGCCCATGGGCTTCTGCTGATTCTGTTGTTGCTGTTGTTGTTGCATCTGAACGGTCTTTTCGATGTTTTGCATTTCCTGTGCTAATTTTGCATAAGTGCTGTTCATCTGTTCGAAGTATTTTGTAAGTTCTTCTTTTCTTTTTTCAAGGAAGACCTTAGCATCTTCTGTTTTCTTTTCAACACTGACTCCAGCGCCAATGCCTATAACGACTTTATCTGTGTTTGTAAGTGTTGCATTGACAAATGATCCAAAACCTATAGGCACAAGAGTTTCTTTTCCAGCTGTTTCATCTTTCAAAGCAGTAATTGTCACCAGAGCTGTATCAAGGTCATTGAGCGTCATTTTTAACATATTTAACTGCTTACCTATCGCTTCAGCCTGGTACTGGTACTGCTGATGCATTCCTGCAAGTTCCTGGATCTGCTGCTGTGTCAGTGCGGCATCGCTCATGCTTTGACCTCTTCTGCTCCCTCGATCCTTACTAATCGACGCTCAAGCCCATGTTCGCTTCCTATCAATGAATATGTTTTCTCTATTGCGTTTTTCTTATTCTGGGATGTTACTTTTTTGGAAAAGTGTTCCCATTTTAATCCTGCTTTGAATGTTCCTTTAACGGTAAAATCCATAGTATCACCTTAATTGGGCTTTGTCATAGACTCACACTGATATAAAACTAACTTATTGGATGGGCTCGTAACATTTGTATGGGGTATACCGTGACTGAAGAAGATAGGCGTTGCTCCCAAACGGCAATAAGAAGCCAAAGCAACCTTTTATTGAGCTCTAATAGGCGCGAATAGAATGTCCTATATACCAATATATTAATAACAACAAATCCAATTATAGAGCATGCAATTCACAGTAAAACTCGAAGAATCTGATGAAGGTGGATATACCGCCCATTGTCTTGAACTTCCTGCTGCGATAAGTGAAGGAGATACAAAAGAAGAAGCTCTAAAAAATATTAAAGAAGCGATTCAACTTGTTCTGGAAGTATCACAGGAACAAGCGCGGTCGTTTACTGAAGTCTTCAGGGTGGAAGTAGCCAGTGCCTAAACTTCCTTCTGTTTCTGAAGGAATTTCACTGGAAGAATTATTAGAATATATTTGAATTTATATAAAATATATTGAGCCTGTAAAAGATTATAAAACATCAGAACAAATTTAAGGTATATTTATAAGGGGAATATGTCAAATAAAAGGAGAGTACTAATGAAGAACATATTGCTCGTAACAGCCATTTTTGCGATCATCAGTTCAGCAGCCGCTCAGGTTGAAATAGCCGACTTCTTTTCAGATTTCACAAGCAGCGATGTAACTCTCAATTCCACTTCTGACTTCCAGGGCAAAGCGATCTTTGAACTATTTTATGCTGGAACCCCTGTAGAATCACATGATGTGCCTGTCGATATAAAAGCGGGCGGCACTACAACAAAAGTTATAATATGGAAGAAAAATCCGCAGCAAGATTACTATACAGCAAAAGTGAGCATACTTGAGGGCAGCACTGTTTTATCCAGCAGGTCGTTCCAGGTATCCTACGGCACCGTATCGATGCCAGGCTTCCATGTAATTGATTTCTCACCTACCAATACTGGAGTGCTGCTTTTGCTCAGACCATTTGATCCAAGCTCGGTTGATGTTAAGATCGAACTCCTGGATAACAACGATATTGTTTATTCGAATGTAAAAGAAAACATATACCTCACTGTAAACCAGGAGGTCAGTTTAACGTGGCCTTTCCTGCTTGAAGGGAAAAAAGAGTATACTGTCAGATCCAAGATATACACCCACAGGCTCTATGCCGCTCCTCTTGTAAACACTTATGTTTCACATTTTACAGCGACAGATGACGTGGAAATACTGCACGACGATGTTGAGGTAGATGAATACGGTGCAAGCGTGACCATCCGCGGAAACTCCCGGGTTCCCTTTGATGGCGCCATTGTTGTGAACGCAAAAAACAAGGTCACTGGTGAGACAAAGACATACCATCAGGCTCTTGAAGAGATACTTGTATCCGGAAAAGAAGATACTGCAGGAGTGGTATGGAAAGGGATTGCCCCAGGGACATACGATATTGAGATCCTGGCAGTGAATAAGGAGAACATGACCTTAGATAAATATGAAACAGTCATGCGCATCCCTGAGCCACCTGCACCTGCAGCGACCACCCCTGTAAATAGATCGCCTGGATTTGCAGCACTTATTTCGATGATCGTCCTGATAGCAGCAGCAAGGCTGTTAAAAGGTGTGTGAATGTTTGATCTCATACTCAGGAACATCACACAGAGAAAACTGCGGACAGGGCTTTCCATATTCGGCATAGCTCTGGGCATCTTTGCAGTTATCGTCATGGGAGGGATGTCCGAACATTTCAACATGACGTTTGAGAGATCCATCAGCCTTACGGCAGATAAGATCCGGGTTCTCCCCGAAGTCGGGCTTTTTGGTGCAAGCCTGAACGAATCTAAAGCTTCTGAAGTCAAAAGGATACCAGGTGTTTCAGATGCCTATGGGATGCTGCAGTCACCTCTTGACCCTGAAAGCCTGGGGTTCGGAGGCGATATGGTAATTGGTGTCCCGCCTGAAAAAATGGTTTCGGTATTAAAGGATACAAAGCTCACAGAAGGCAGATCGCTTGTAGCAGGGGACAATTACAGGGCTGTTATCGGAAGCAGTGTTGCGCGAGAGTTCAACCTCAGGGCAGGTGATGAGATGGAGATAAAGAGCAAAAAGCTTGAGCGAGCAAGGTCGATAACGAATATCAGGAATTTTACAGTTGTGGGAGTAATGGAATATACCGGTTCTTTTTTTGATGGGGGCATAATAATTCCACTTGATACAGCCCAGAAATTCTATAACAGGGGCAACACGGTATCATTCATACTTGCTGTCCCTGATCCTGAGACAGATCCAGAGGAACTTGCAAGAAGGATAGAACTGAACGTTGAAAAGGTCAAGACCTTTTCACCCGCAGAATTGAAAACACAGATAGAGCAGTCCCTTATCATTTTCACCCTGATAACATTGAGCGCTGCAGTGCTTGCAGCGATCATAGGGGGCTTGAGCGTCATGAACACGATGCTGATGTCGGTATCTGAAAGGACAAAGGAATTCGGGCTCCTGAAGGCTCTTGGTGCGGATACGCGGGATATTCTTTTCATGACAATGGGTGAAGCAGCACTGATGGGTCTGCTTGGCGGTATTCTTGGTATCATAGGCGGCGGGGCTGTTGTTTATTTGCTTAACGATTACCTCGCAGCACGCGGTACAGTTCTTTTCACGATAACGCCGCGGTTGATCGTGATATCTATGGTATTTTCCATGGGACTGGGGATCATATCAGGGACATATCCTGCCTACAGGGCTGCAAAAATGAGCCCTATGGAGGCACTGCGGTATGAATAATTTTGACCTGATCCTCAGGAACGTAACGCAGAGAAAAATGAGGACAGGGCTTACCATATTCGGTATCGCTCTCGGGATCTTTGCCATCATGGTAATGGGGGGAATGTCTGAATATTTCAACCGCAGTGCAGACCGGGGGCTTGACCTGATGTCTGATAAGATCTACATAGTGCCTGAGAGCGGATTCTTCGGGGGAAGCCTTGAAGATTCCATGGTAAGTAAAGTGAGGCGTATCCCTGGCGTTTTTGATGCGTATGGGGTGCTGTATTTACCCTATGATATGGAAAGCCTTGGAATGTTCGGTGCCTTTGTTGTAGGTCTTCCTCCTGATAAACAGGAATTGACGCTCAGGGATATCAAACTCACGCAGGGAAGGCTGCTTCTCCCGGGCGACAGTTACAGGGCTGTGATCGGGAGCAATGTGGTCAGACAGTATGGTCTTGATGTGGGGGGTGAGATCGAGATCAAATCCAAAAGGGTACAGCGCGCCTCGACAATAACTACTGCAAGGAACTTTACAGTTGTTGGTGCAATGGAATTCACAAGCACTGATTTTGATTATATGATAATAATCCCGCTAGATTTAGCAAAAAAATTCTATGAAATGGGTGATCAGCTTACTTACATCTGGGCAGTCCCGGAAGAAGGTGTGGATGCTGAAGATCTGTCAAGACGCATTGAGCTCGGGGTTGATAACATCAAAACTATCTCGCCGCAGGAACTTAGAAAACAATCCGAGCAAGTGCTCCTGGTAATGAATCTTATAACGATAAGTGCGGCCGTGCTTGCTGCGATCATCGGGGGTTTAAGCGTTATGAACACAATGCTGATGTCGGTGTCAGAAAGGACGCGCGAATTTGGATTGATGAAAGCCATGGGCGCAGAGGTCAGGGATATCCTTCTTCTTACCATGGGAGAATCAGCGCTCATGGGGATACTGGGGGGTATTATTGGTATAGCAGGCGGCAGTATATTCATTTATTTCATGAATGAGTACCTTGCCACAATGGGAACAGTGCTTTTTGCGGTAACTTACAGGCTTATGGCAATATCGCTCCTTTTTGCCACATTCCTTGGAACGGTTTCAGGCATCCTTCCTGCTTACAGGGCAGCAAAAATGAGACCAATGGAGGCGATGAAATATGGATGAACCTGTGCTTCGGGTGCGGAATCTTACAAAAACATATATGCAGGGCAAAATTCCTGTTCATGCCCTCAATGATGTGAGTTTTGACGTAGAAAAAGGCGAGTTCATGAGCATTGTGGGACCATCTGGAAGCGGGAAGTCAACCCTGCTTTCCATGATAGGGCTTCTTGATAAACCCACATCAGGCAGCGTGTTCATCGACGATAAGGAGATCACAAAGGCAAAAGAAAGCGAGGTTCCAAAACTGAGACGTGAAAAGATCGGCTTTGTATTCCAGCATTTCAATCTCATACCAACGCTGACAGCATTCGAGAATGTGGATGTTGCGATGCGTTTTGCAAGAGTACCTAAAAATGAGAGGAAACAAAGGGCAGTTGAACTTCTCACTCAGATGGGACTTGCTGACAGGATGAAACACAAACCATCCGAATTATCTGGAGGAGAACAGCAGCGAACAGCCATAGCCAGAGCGCTTTCAAACCACCCTGCCATCATTCTTGCTGACGAGCCCACCGGAGAAGTGGATACGAAGACGAGGGATATGATAGTAAACCTGCTGAGAAAACTCAGTGAAGAGGGCCATACCATACTTGTGGTAACGCATGATACTGCTGTTGCACAGCAGACCGGGCGGATAATTACGATGCGTGACGGAATGATAGAGAGCGATAAAACGTGAATCCAAAAAATGTTGAAAAATATAAAGGATTGAAATTTTATAAGGGAGCCGGTGGATGCTGCATGGATGGTGCCTTTTCAAGCACGGTCTTAAGCGTTACCTTTTCGTGCCCTCTATAGAATTCCATAGTTACTTTGTCACCGATCTTATGTTTACTGAGAAGTTTAATAAGATCTCTCACGTTATTTATCTCAATTTCATCCATCCGGATCAAGATATCTGCAATCTCTATACCTGATTTATCAGCTTCGGTTCCTTTCACTACATCAGTAATAACTACCCCTTTAGTAGTTGGCAGGTCATAATATGCAACCAGTTTTGGATTGACATCAACAGCATTGAAACTGATCCAGGGTCTTACGATCTCACCATGCTTTATTAACTGGTCTGCAATTTCTATGGCAGACTGTATCGGTATAGCGAATCCGATGCCCTGTGCAAAGGGTATGATGGCGCTATTGACCCCTATCAACTCACCTTTGCTGTTTATCAGGGGACCTCCGCTATTGCCTGGATTAATGGCAGCATCTGTCTGAATCAATCCTTCCATGAATGTTACTTCTGTCTGAATTGACCGGTTCAATGCGCTTATGACTCCAGCAGTGACCGTAGGACCTCCAACCAGACCCAGAGGACTGCCTATAGCTATTGCCATCTGCCCTATTTTGAGATCGTTATTTTTTGCGATCTGTGCTACTGGCAGATCGGTGGCTTGAATCTTGATCACTGCAAGATCCTTCATGGTGTCCAGACCTCTTATTTCACCCTGGAATATCCTTCCGTCGTCCAGAGCCACTTTTATCTCCTGGGAACCCAGTACTACGTGGGCATTTGTGAGTATAAAGCCCTCCTTATTTATTATGAAACCTGAACCCACACCCGGAACCGGATGAACATGCAGATGTGCATCTTTCATTAACTTGACTTCACTGATGTTTACAACACTCGGTATAACTTTTTCTACAGCACCAGTGACCATTTCATCGAAATCTGTCATTCTAATACCTCCGCAACAGGAATATTGTCGGGGGTGATATTTAAACTAACTCAGATCGTAAAAACAATATTCTCATTCATGGAAATGGTCGAAAATTATAATCAATATAGATGCATTGGAATGAGTGAGGTTGGCAACTCCTATACAACAAATAAACCACCAAACCACCATCCAAAAAAGAATTTTTTCATGCCAACCTCCTCTTTACCTTTCAAATCAAATAATGACATTTCATTTCACAAACCTTCCCAGGAATGGAGTCTTCAATTCAATGGCATTGCTCGGACATAGTTCCTGACAGCAGTAGCATCTGATACATTTCTTATGATCAAAGAAAGGATAGTCTTCTTCTTTTGACAGCGCACCCGAAGGGCAGTGTTCGATGCATATCCAGCATTTTTTGCATCGTTCTTTCACAAGTTCAGGTTTTGCTAACAGCATACTGCGAACGAACCGCATCAGACCCCTTGCGCGGAAAAATGATGCAGTCCCTGAAGGAAGCTTGAAATTCTCAATTTGCATGTCCTTAATATCCTCTCCAAGCACATGGATCCTGGAAATATCTCCGACCCCCAAACCCTGTTCATGTGCCAGACGGGTGGAAGGTATTATGAACGGGTCTAATCCGATCATGGTGCAGGCTACTGCATCAAGTGCCACAGGGTCAATACTAGCGAGAATTGCATTGACCTTTCTTGGTGTGCCGTTGCTCGGCCCGTTCCCTTCCATGCCGATGACTGCATCCATTACGGTCAATGCAGGCCGCACTATGCCAAGGAGATCCACAAGCATCTGGGAAAATGATTCCGGATCCTGGGCTCGAAGGTGCATTTTTGCTTTATTAAGACCTGTTACACATCCAAAATTATTTTTCACTCCTCCCGTAAATAATGTCAGCCCGTGGGTCTTGAGTTTTGGCAGAGATATCAGCACATCGGTCTGCAGAACCTGTTTTGATAAGATAAAGCTCTTAAACATGCGACCGCTTGCATTTTTAGCATCTATGGATTCTGCATTCAGGTGCAAGATCTCTGTTCCTTCTTCGTCGCATACCTGCTGGATACCGGAACTTCGGCAGGCAGCAAAGTACTTTTTACGATTTGCCGCTCCTTCATATCCACTGCAGTCGCCAACTTGCGGGATACCTCCTGCTGCTTTGACCTGGTGGATCATGGCTCTTACGATCTCAGGATGCGTGGTAACTGCCTTTTCAGGAACATCCCCTGTCAGGAGATTGATCTTTAAAAGGACATGGTCGCCAGGTTTAACATAACTTTCAATACCTCCAATAAGCTTGAGTGCTTTTTCGATCGCAGGCTCAATGTTTGAATTATCATAGGTCTGGCACTTTACAAGTGAAACTGTAGAAATGTTACTACTTTCATTCTGATTTTCCATATTCTCATGTTACATGTTTTGGCATATCTTATATTTTCCATGTTCTTCTTCATGAATACAAACCCTTCATTCGTAGAATCAAGCAAAGAAACGGAATCAAATGATTTAGGAACACGGATTGCACGGATCACACGGATGCACACGGATACGATCGATCCGTTTTTCGTGTTCAATCAAAAAGGAGAATTGAATTTAAACGAGCAGAGTTTAATGTTTTACAACAACAAAATATCAAAGTTTTCTATGAAAATCAGGTGGTAGGGGACTATTTTGTGGATATTATTGTTAACCAAGTGATCTTTGAGATCAAGGCAGCTGAATGTCTAAGAGACGAAAATAAAGCTCAGTTGATCAATTACCTTAAAGCCACAGATAAAGAAGTCGGGCTATTATTGAATTTTGGTAAAACCCCGTGCGTATCCGTCGAATCCGTGTCATCCGTGTTCCCTTCGGTTTGATGAATACTATTTCCTCAAACCAAAAACCACGCTCAAAACCTACCCTATTCTATATCCTGCTATTGCACAGCGCCTGCATTAATGAAATCAAAAAAAAGTAAAGAAGATGAATTGCTCATCTTCTCTTTCTGCTGAACAGGTACAACGAGCAAAATGCTGTTGCAACAAGCAGTAGCTCAAATCCCGGTGCTTTGTTTGTCGGTGTCGGAGTTATTACACGCGTGGTTGTGGTCGTTTCCGGGGTGTTTGTCGTGGTAACGCTCGAAGACATTGTGACAGAATTGGCAATTAATGTAACCTCGGTCTGTGACAGAGCTCTGCCATTTAGCCTTGCGCCAGTGTTCATCGAGATCAGCGTTTTGGACAAAATAATTCCCTTGAAGTCAGACGTAGTTCCAAGAGTGGTTTTGCCTGCGACCTGCCAGAAGATGTTCTTTGACTGTGCGCCGCCACTCAAAGTAAACAACAGCACCGTTGTCCACAGTGAGATCCTGCCCTATCTGGAATATCCAGACATCATTTGCGTTACCAGATAGAACGACACCACCGATTGGTATTTTAACTCCAGTCCCCCATTTATAAAGACCAGGAGTGAGTGTCTTCCCACCAATATTTCCGGCGCCCAGTTCAGTTGAATCAGGTGATGATCGTCCTGCAGCGTCGGAGTACGCGGTTTGCATGTCGCTTATGGCTGTTGTCATTGTAGATGGAGTTGGAGGCGAATAATCGGATGCATATACTTTTCCGGTCACCAGAGATGACGTGGAAAATTTATTCGTGGCATCCTTTATTAACCCAAATCCAGTTATATAACTCGCAGCTGCTGGACTGACTCCAATATCTCCAACAATTGATGTGGTTCCTGTGGTTGATATCCCTGTTTTTGCCAGGATCACGAAATTGCCTGCTGTTCCAAGATTTACCGGCCCCTGCGCCGCGCTTGCTGTTCCTGCCGCCAATCCCACAATAAGCAGGGTCAGCAGCACAGTAATTACATTTTTCATTACATTAGATTCTTTTTTCATAATGCTCATCTTCTCTTTCTGCTGAACAGATATACCAGGCAAATTGCAGCTGAAACAAACACTAGCCCAAATCCGGGTGACTCCTTTGTCGCCACTGGTGTCGGTGCGGTCGTGCCTGCTGGCCCGGGGGTTTCCTTTACCTCACCTGGCGACGTTGCTGTGGGCACGATCTTTCCTTTTAATCCAGCGATCGCGAAATTTCCGAATGCTGTTGTCTTTGTTTCAAAGTTGGTATAAGTGCTGTCTTTGCCAATTGTTACCGTTTCAAGCTGTACCCATTTTGTACCGTCCCATCTGACAAGCTTGACATCTCCTGCTGCGACCCCGTTGTCAGTCAGCCATGAACTCAGTATCCTGAATCCAATTGCGCCTTCTTTGATATTCTTTGACGAAACGAAACCTGATGTTCCGATCCAGACATTGAAATTCTTATATACAGTACCTGGCGCCGCTACATTTACAAGAGTGGATGTGCCTTTTAGCACTTCTACTGCTGCATTTATAACTCCTGCATTGACGTTACCTGTTATTTTGATGTAGGTCACTGGATTGCTTGAGTTCTTGAACTTGTATGTTGTGACCATATCCTTTTTGATGGTCTCGTCATATCTCTCTTTCAGTACGATATTGGAGAAGTTCTCAGCTGAACCACTGCTTCCGCCGCCGCCTCCACTGCTACTGCCGCCGCCGCTGCTGCTACCGCCGCCGGATGAGGTGGCTGCAGTGGTAAATGTCCACACTTTGGAACCATTCAGGGTGGTACCATTCAGGATATTACCGGCCAGATCTTTGGCTCCGGTGGTAATCGTGGCTGTATAGATGGTGCTGGCTGCAAGATTGCTTGCTGGTGTAAAGACCGCAGTAACGCCAGAGTAGGTCACAGTGCCATTAACAGGCGTTGTCCCCTGCTTTAAGGTAAATGTTGTCGAAGTGATCGTCGTGGGTTCATCGCCTCACTGAAGATGGCACTCATTGCACTGCTGATAACCACACCTGTAGAAAGATTGGCCGGGGTGGTGGAACTCACGTTGGGTCTGGTGTTGTCTGAGGTTGCACCTGCGGTAAAGTTCCATGTGTAATTAATGGCAAGGGCATTACCGGCCAGGTCTTTGACCCCGGTGGTAATCTTAGCAGTATAGTTGGTGTTGTTTACAAGATAGCTTGCATTGCCTAACAATGTAAAAACCGCAGTAACGCCAGAGTAGGTAACAGTGCCGTTAACAGCCGTTGACCCATTCTTTAAAGTAAAAGTGACGTTAGTAACCGTTGAAGCGTTCAGCGCTTCACTGAAGGTGGCGGTAATTGCACTGTTGTTTGACACACCCGTAGCATTATTTAACGGGATGGTAGAACTCACGTTGGGTCTGGTGGTGTCTGGAATTGCACCTGTGGTAAAGTTCCATGTGTAATTACTGGCAAGGGCATTACCGGCCAGATCTTTGACCCCGGTGGTAATCTTGGCGGTATAGATGGTGCTTGCTGCAAGATTGCTTGCTGGTGTAAACACCGCAGTTCTGTTAGAGTAGGTCACAGTGCCTGAAACAGGCGTTGCCCCCCACTTTAAGGTAAATGTTGTCGTGTTGATCGTTGTGGGGTTCATCGCCTCACTGAAGATGGCGCTCATTGCACTGCTGGTCGCCACACCCGTGGCAGCAGTTGCCGGGCTGGTGGAATTCACCGTGGGTTTGGTGGTATCTGAGGTTGCACTTGCGGTAAAGTTCCATGTGTAATTACTGGCAAGTGCATTACCTGCAAGGTCTTTGACCCCGGTAGTTATCGTGGCGTTATATGTGGTGCTGGCGTTAAGATTGCTTGCTGGTGTTAAGACCGCAGTTACGCCAGAGTATGTCACATTGCCTGAAACAACCGTTGACCCATTCATTAAGATAAATGTTGTCGTGTTGATAGTTAGGGTTTTCATCGCCTCACTGAAGGTGGCAGAAATTGCACTGTTGTTTGCCACACCGGTACTATGATTAACCGGTTCGGTGTAATTCACCGTGGGTGCGGTGGTGTCCGGGGTTGCACCTGTGGTAAATGTCCATGTATAATTACTGGCAAGGGCAATACCTGCCAGGTTTTTGACCCCGGTCGTAATCGTAGCGGTATAGACGGTGCTTGCGTTGAGATTGCTATCTGGGGTAAAAGTCGCAATTACGCCAGAGTAGTTCACAGTGCCTGAAACAGGCGTTGTTCCCTGATTTAAGATAAAAGTGGCGTTAGTAACCGTTGACCCGTTCATCGCCTCACTGAATGTGGCGGTCATTTCACTGTTATTGGCTACACCTATGGCAGCATTAAGAGGGACTGTGGAACTCATAGTGGGTGGGGAGTTAGGCACTGTGATGGCATTGGCGTCTGTGGTAACCGCGGCCTGTGCCAGCGCTCTGCCGTTCAACGTTGCACCTGTTTGTATTTCAATCAATGTTTGATCCAGAATATTTCCCATGAAGTCAGAATAAGTTCCAAGGGTCGTTTGACCGGCGACCTGCCAGAAGATGTTCTTTGCCTGGCAGCCATTGCTCAGAGTAACACTGGCACTGTTTGCCACGGTGAGGATTTGCGCAATCTGGAATATGAAGACAGCGCTCGCGTTGCCCTGGCAGTCGAGAGTGACACCAGTGGTTATTAAAACCCCGGATGACCATTTATAGAGACCTGGATAGAGTGTCATCCCGCTAATATCTCCAGCGCCCAGTTCTGTAACATCGGGGATTGTCCTTCCAGCGGCATCAGTGTACGCTGTTTCCATGTTGCTTATGGCTGTTGTCATTGTAGCTGGAGTTGGAGGCGCATAGTTGGCTGCATATATATCACCGGTCACTAGAGATGACGTCGAAAATACATTCGATGCATCAGCTATTAAATCAAATCCAGTGATGGCAGTGGCAGCGATTGGGCTCACTCCTATATCTCCAACAATTGAAGTAGTTCCGGTGGTTGAGATCCCTGTTTTTGACAGGATCACGAAATTGCCGGCTGTTCCGAGATCTACCGGCGCCCGTGCAGAACCTGTTGTGGTTGTATAGTTTAAAGGAATAACTACACCACTGTTGTTCGTTGTAATATTGATCGTGAATGTGTTTGCAGTTGACGGCGTTGTTATATTACTGAGATTGATATACTGAATAGTGCTCTTATTCGCATGATTTGTTGGGTCGTTTGAGGATACATTGACAAATAATGTTCCATTGGTATTAATCCAGTTTACCGGATTGGCTGAACCATTGATCCTCAGAGTAACATTGGCACCAGCTGCATTGAAATCAGTCGGAAAGGTGATGTTGTACCAGGATGTTGCATTGACCAGATCATTTACAGTGATATTAATTTTTACCGACGTGCTTATAAGACTTCTATTTTCTTTAAGTGTTGCGGTAACATTACCTGCAGTTGTTGTTGAAGTGCCGGCGTTCACTGTGGATGCCATCATCCCGAAAATCAGCAGCGCAAGCAACAGAGGTGCTATGTATTTAATAGATTTTTTAGCCATAATGATTTTTCTCCTCAAACATTTTTCTAATTTAAATATTACTTCCCAAAGACCTTCTTGATCTTGCCGATATTTTCCTGAACTTTACCGGCTCCCTTTTCGATTTTGCCTTCTGTTTCCAGACCGCGATTCTTGCTGATTTTCCCTGCGATCTTCTTTACCTCACCCTTCACTTTGTGGATATTACCTTCCACTTTATCTTGTGTACTGCTTTTCATGGAACTCCTCCGTTTATACAAATCTTTATTACGTATATAGTATTTAAATATATCCAATCAGTAATTTATTTTTAAACGGTGGTTACCTGAATTCCTTGAAACCGCTGGTAACTTTTTTTGGGTTCCTGTTTGTTAACTCTGGTCGTCGTGAGTTCGTTTTTAGTAAGTTGAGTTCGTTGTTATTTTCTCCAATTTACAATTTTCAGACAGGATTTACGGGATCGACAGGATACGATTTTAATGGTTGATCCTGTCGATTCGATAAATGATTGTCACCTGTCTGGAATATCAACAATATTCGACAATAGATTTAAAAACGTGGAAATGTATAAGAAATAATCATGCAGTCAAAAAGTAAATATGAAACATTGATATTGAGTGAATTAAGGGGATTCCCTGAAGAAACGCTTCCAATGGTAATAAGAATACTGCATTCACTAAAGGAGTCTCTCATTGCTGTTAAAATAAAAAAATCAATTAGAGTAAAATCAAGTGGTTTATGCGGGATATGGGAAGATAATCGAAGCGCAGATGAGATAATCCATGAGATTCATTCAAATAGAACTGGATTTGGTGGAAGAGATATCAAGTTATGAATTATCTCCTTGATACAAATATATGTGTATATTGGCTAAAAGGTTATGAAAAAATTGAAAGCAGGGCACTTAAAGCCGGTTTGGATTGTATTTCAATCTCTTTTATCACTCTCAGCGAATTATATTTTGGCGCATATAAATCCCAAAAAGTAAAGAAAAATCTTCTCAATATAGAAAAACTTAAAAAAAGGCTTCATGTCATCGAATCAAATGATATGATTTGTGAAATATTTGGGAAAACAAAGGTTTCTTTGATCGAAAATGGCAATATTATAGATGATGCAGACATTTTTATTGCAGCTTGCGCACTTTTAGAAGATACAACTCTTGTCACAAACAATATAAGGCATTTTGACCGAATAAAAGGATTAAAACTGGAAAATTGGTGTCATAGATAATTGCTTGTGCAATCAATTACATCGATGGCCTTCAAAGTGATACGACGGGGCATTGCGTTTTGTGGAAGCGCCATAAATTAATTTAGTGCGATTTATAATTTTCAGACAGGATTTACAGGATTTACAGGATCGACAGGATACGATTTTAATGGTTGATCCTGTAAATCCTGTCGATCCTGTCCAAAAAAAATCGATGTAAATAAAAGAGGGTTATTACACCCTCTCAAATCTATTCGTGTACCTGTATATTCAGAGCTCAGGACATCCTTTACTTGCCGTTGCCACCCATGCGTCCAGGGTCCCCTGGCGTTCCGCCGAGTTCGTCATTCGACCGGTTCGGATCGCCCTGGTTTGAGTTTCCCGGATCACAATTCTCAGGTCCGTTGCCTACGCCCTGGTTGCACTGGCCATGTACGTTGCCGCCGCCGGTTGCTTTGCAGCTGGTGACGGTGACGTCAGTCAACGTTACTGCGGCTTTCGCCAAGGCAGACCCATTGAAGGGTGTTGTGGTACCAGCGAGACCAGTAATGGTGATGGCTGCACCCGAGAGAATGGTTCCCTGGAAGCTCGACGTCGTCATTGTAGCGGCCTGGGCGACCCACCAAAACACATTACACGGCTGCCCATCGTTGGCCATGATCACCGCGAAGTTGGTGCCTGTAAGGGCGCCGGTCCCGAGGGTCCCGATCTTGAATATCCAGACTGCGTTTGCGTCGCCCTGCCCGTCAAGCGTCAACGTGGTGTCCGTGAACGTCACAGCTGCGTCGGTGCAGTAGACACCTGGCGTTAGCGTGAGCGTCGCGCCTGTGTAAGCAGAATCCAACGATCCGGTGCACGGAATGTCAGCGTACTGGTTGTAAGATCTGTTGAAGTCATTTAAAACCTGATCGGAAACCGGCGCGATGATCGCCCCGATAATCGTAGAGTCGGTCTGAACGACCGCTGCCGGTAGACCAGAAGAACCCACATCTCCGTTGACCGTGGAGTTGGTCAACGTCACGCCCCCCCCGCCCCCAGGCGCTGCACTCAGTACTGCGAAATTGCCAGCTGTTCCAAGATTCACTGTTGCAAGCGCACTCGCGCTCGCCGTGCCTGCTGCCAATCCTATAATAAGCAGTGTCAGCAGCACAGAAATTATATTTTTACAAATATTTGATTTTCTATTTATAATTTACATTTACCTCATAAAAAAATTAAACTAGTTTACTAGTTTTAATACCAGTTTACTAGTTTTAATATTACTTACCAAAGACCTTCTTGATCTGACCGACCTTTTCTTGAACTTTGCCGGCTCCTTTTTCGACATTGCCTTCTGCTTCCAGGCTGGGATTCTTGCTGAGTTTCCCGGCGATTTTCTTGATATCACCCTTCACTTGGTGGATCTTGCCTTCTGCCTGATCCTGTGTACTGCTTTTCATGGAACACCTCCTTTTATGTGTTTGAATGTTTATCAATACCCTAATAGTATTTAAATTAATTTAATTATTCATTTAATTTTAAACGGTGATTATTAGGACCCCCTTGAAACAGTTGGTATCTTTTTTCCGTTCCATGTACTAACTCTGGTCGTCGTGAGTTCGTTTTTAGTTCGTTGAGTTCGCTGTTAATTTCTTCAATTTATAATTTTCAGACAAGATTTACAGGATCGACAGGATACGATTTTAGCGGATGATCCTTTGACACACAGTTATGTATAGTAGTAAGCTTTAAATAAGTTCATCGACTTACAAATCCGTATGACAAATGTAATCATTTCAAGCAAAGGACAGATAGTTATCCCCAAAGAGAGAAGGGAGATTCTGGGTTTAATAAAAGGCAATAAATTGAAGATCTTTCAGGAAAACAAAAAGATAATTCTTATAGCTGAACCAGATGTGAATCAGTCCGAATTATTTGTAAGCGCCTCCCCCTATGCTGCTGATAGAGCGATAAAAGCGTCTCATGATATAGACGAGAAAAAAATAAATGATCTTCTCCTGCCATTCTGACCCCTCTGACGATGACTGAGATATATTATGTTGCAGAGAGAGTGTATCGAGAAGTACATGCACCACCAAAATCTGAAAAACTTGCAAATAAACTCTACGATTTCATTTATTATCATCCGTTCGTTGAGATTAAACCTCTGGATTATGAACTCTGTCTAAATGCCGGAATCATAAAAACCAAATATAATATTGCATTTTCAGATTGTTTCTTGCTCGCTTTATCCAAAAAATTTGACGCAATTGTTTTATTCAAAAGTGTAGAAAGCGAGATGAAGCTAAACATAAAAGAGTTATATCGTCATTTCAACCTTAAGTTCTTAGAAAATTATTCATGATTTACAGTACGATGTTTTGCTTATTAAATCAAAAGCTGGTCAGAACGCTATACCGAATACATGAAGCAGCATTATAAGGATCGCACCGGGAATTCCCGCGAGTGCGCAGATCAATACTGCTGTAGCGGAATATGAAATGCCTAAATTAAAAATAATGTTGCCCAAAGCAAGAAGAATAAGACCCAGTATTGAATTTACGATCAGGTACTTTGCAGCCTTCAAAAAAATATATACAGCAATCACAGCTATAATTGCCAAAACTAAGACTATTGTTTCCACTGCCATTATTATCAAAATGAATCTTATATGTATTAAGCATTTTGGTTCCCCTAATTCAACTGCATTTTAATATTATGCTCAAGCGAAAAGATTATTAGCAGTTAGTTAGTATAATAGAATTTATGAGGAGGAAAGATTTATGGACACATTCTGGACAATAGTTGTAATTCTGTTGATCCTCTGGCTATTGGGATTTTCGCTCGGTTTAGTTGGTAGCTTAATCCATATTTTGCTGGTGGCTGTTATCATCGTGATACTGATCAGGATCATCCAGGGACGCAAACCATTGTAGGATTCCGGTTATAAAATAATCTTACACGCACTATGATACCTGGAAGTAAGCAATGTGATGATATGAAAGCCCGCAAAGATGGGACAGTACCTCCTTTTAGGCCGGATTCAGCATCAGATAAGCTGGTACGATGTGAACATTGTGGTGAAACTTATATGGAAAAAGAAATAAAGTGGGATAAAATACATGAGAGATGGGTCTGCAAAAATCATCCAAAATGCGAAGGCACAGTGTTGCGGTTTGATATTCGTCATATTGATTAGTTATCTTAATAACGCTTCATGGAAATATGTTGATAGACTCAAAGAAATAGTTTCTTAACGGGTTGTACTGTTTTGGGGATTCACTCCATATTTTATGAACGATTTTTCCACTATTGGTGTACAGGATATGACAGCAAAGTTATGTTATGATTATCATTATCATCATAAAAAAATGTAGAAAGTTATAAATACGATTAAGTAATATGTATTTTAATTCACTTTGAGTAATATCTGGTGTAATGCTATGAGGGGTAGTTCACAAGATATTATGATTGCCTTAGGAGTGAATAAGGAGAGTTTGATATGAGTAAAATGAAAATTATTATGAGTAAAGTATTAACTATGTTTTTAACATCTCTGATGATGACACTGGTTCTTTACACCTCCCCGGCATTGGCCGCGACGACGGTAGATCTTGGAACAGCCGATAGTTTCGTAATTCTAGGTGGTTCGGGGATCACCAATACTGGTCCAACGACGATTAATGGGGATGTCGGGACGTTTCCGACTACGACCGAGACTGGCTTTGGCTCCGTTACGTTGGCCGGGATGAACCACGCGGGTGACGCGGTCACGCAAGGGGCCAAGATCGATTTGACCACGGCCTACGGCGACGCCGCGGGACGAACCGGTGCGATCACCATTGCCGGAGGAGAGCTTGGCGGGCGAACCCTGATACCCGGCGTCTATAAAGATGACGGCGCCCCGGCATCGCTTGCGATCACAGGGACTCTCACGCTCGACGCCCTAGGCGACTCAACCGCTGTCTTCATCTTCCAGTCCGCGTCCACACTCACCACAGCGTCGGGGAGTAAAGTGAGTCTCGTAAACGGTGCTCAACCTTGTAATGTCTTTTGGCAAGTGGGCAGTTCTGCGACTCTCGGTACAACAACTGATTTCGTAGGAAACATACTCGCGTCCGAAAGCATCACCCTGACGACTGGAGCAACCATATCCGGTAGAGCATTGGCGCGTAATGGTGCAGTGACGATGGATAGCAACACGATCACCGCCTCCGCGTGTGGCGTGCCATCTACCGTCCCCACGCTCGGCAAGAGCTTCAGCCCGGCTACCATCAATACGGGCGCCGTGTCCACCCTAACAATCACGCTGTCCAACCCTAGCCCCAGCGTCGCGACCTTAACGGCACCGCTCATCGACAACCTGCCCGGTGGCGTAGAGATCGCGCCAACGCCGGATGCCAGCACCACCTGTGGCGGCACGCTGACGACTCCTTCGTCTGGCGACACAGCAGTGACCTTGTTAATAGGCACGACGATCCCGGCCAGCAGCAGCAGCATTGTCGGCACATGTACAGTGAAGGTAGACGTGACCGCTGAGACCGCGGCCCCCTACCACAACACGCTGCCCATCGAAGCCTTGCAGACCGACCGCGGCTCCAACAGCGCCCCAGCCAGCGCGACCTTGACTGTTGTCGGCCGCCAGTCCCCACCTCCGCCAGTCCCTGAGCTTCCCACATTGGTACTGATATCATCAGGTATTCTTGGGCTCTTGCTAATGGGGCGAAAAAGGAAGGACTAAGAAGGATTATCAATCAATTTTCAGACTTGATATTTAGGATAAAAAAATCAAGTCTGAATATTTTATTTTTTTACTGCGCATTCTGTCAAGTATATGCTTCTTTAATTTATTTCAAATCTTTCTCTAAAGGTTTCAAAATATGTTATAAGCAAAGGCAGAAGTATCGGGCCTAAGAACAATCCTATGACCCCGAACAAATTTACTCCGCCTACGACTCCGGCAATTACAATTATCGGGTGCACATCAGCCTTTGCCTGTATTATTTTTACCCTTAAAATTTCGTCTATTGTGCTTATGATCAACAATCCATACACGAATAGCCCAATGCCTTTTGCTATTGTGATGTAATCATTTGTAAGGTAGCCGGTCAGTACCATATACAAAGAAACAGGCAACCATATAACTGCAGTCCCCATGGGTGGGATCAAAGAAAAAAATGCCGTTAAAACACCACAAAAAATTGGGAACGGAACGCCAAAGATGTAGAATCCAATTACAGCCACAGATCCCTGTACCAATGCAACTACTAATTGTCCAAAAACTACTGCATAGGTTACCTTATCGAATTGATCTATAAGCTTTTTAATTGTCTTTTTTCTTATTGGAAGCCAGACAACTATCTTTTGTAAGATTTTCTCCCCATCTTTGAAAAGAAAGTATGATATAAACAATATAAAACCACCATTGAGAATTGCCAGAGGTATTTCAACAAGGTAATTTGTTAGCATCTCCTCAAAAAGAGGTATAAGTTTCTGCAGGTGCTTGTCAAAACCTATCGTTGACAGACTTTCTGCACTAAATTTTTCTATATTGTTTATTAGAGAACAAATATTTGAATCATCACTTGTGCATCCGATTCCGAATAAAGCTCCTTTTGCAATGTTGCTTGATAACGAATTATACAATTCAAAGCTCTGTTTTGTAACTTCAAATACTACATA
>JAUSDC010000016.1 GCA_030650845.1 Candidatus Methanoperedens sp. | reverse complement strand
ACAGATGAAGATATAGCAAAACTGCACATGAAAACCCATGATTTACATCCAAAATGGAATTATTCTATTTTTCCAAACTGTCACTAATTTGGATAAGTTATTTTTCGGTATTGACTCAGTGTCCTGTGTGGTTGATTTCTTAAAATTTAATAAGGTATCCGCATCTGTTTTCCGCACGCAAGGCATGTTGTGGCAATATGTGTCTCCTGAAGCCTTGTGCGCGCAGAAGTACCCTGGACTAAATATGAGTGGCAGTGCCTGCAAATTTGGTGTTTCAACTCTGGCGGCATCCTGACACGGTATCTCATCCCGATGAGTCTGGCAAGCTGAACGTACCTGTCGCTGCGTTCCGGATGCATCCTGAATTCCATGTCTGCAAGATCAAAAAGCCGAAGGATGCGCTCGAAAGCCATATCTTTTGCCCAGTCTTTCTGTTTCTTGCGCATGGGGGTGTAATTGCCAGAAGGTTAACAAATAGGTATGGGGTAATCTAGAAATTTCACCACAAAGGGCAAACCAATCGATGCTTTTATATTTCTTCGAGCACAAGGATTGGAACATGGCAGAGCTTGGAAAGATCGAGAAACCTGAAGCTATAAGCTTCAAGGAAAAGAGAAAACTATTCGTGGTGCCAACGCTTCCTTTTGAAGAACTTTCAGTGGAAATGGATATCGATAAGGCAAAAGTGGAGAGGTTCTGGGGCGAGGTGAAGGAAAAGATAGAATATTTCAGGTCAACATACGGGAAGATCAGTGTGGTATTTATTGAAGGTATGAACGAGGATGAGACAAAAGGCATTGAAATCTTTGAAAGGTTCGGGAAGGAAAGCAACCATTACAAATTCTTGAAAAACATGATCGACACCGGCGCAAAGTTAAAAGGGATCGACAAGACAGGATCTCTCATGCAGGGAAAGCTCCTTTTTGATGAATATTCAAAATCATTTTCCCCTGAGGTAATGGAAATCCATAAGGGATTCTATGGCAAGGACATTGATTTTGATAAATGGAGGGAGTACCTGGTTAAAAGGATACAGGAGACACAGGAGGAGATAAGCAAACATGCGACCGGGATCTTGAGCGAACTTCCTGAGAATTCAAATGGGATCCTCATATTCACGGATGGCAGACCATTAGAATACCCTCAGGGTATCGATGTATTCCAGATAAGACCTCCTGCTTTTGATGAGCTTTCAAAGTTGTTACGGGATAAGATGTGAAGTAATCTTTATCATTTCGAGGGTTCTTCTGTTCATTCTATGAATTGGATCATTTATGCTCTTGCATGCGTTCTCCTGTATGGGATAATGCAATTTTTCATTAAACTATCATCTACCGGGAACAACCCTATAGCGTCCTCAATGATATTTGTCACAGTACAATTCATTGTGCAGATAATACTTGGGGCATATTTTATCACAAAAAGCGATTTTAATATGGATGCCAACAGCATAAAACTCGGTATAGCAGGGGGCATCACAGCAGCGGTCGCCACGATCCTTTTCTTCCTTGCACTTGAGAGCGGACCGCTCTCAAAGGTCGTTCCGATAGCGAATATGAGCCTGCTTGTAAGCGTGCTCCTGGGCGTATTGATCCTGGGTGAAGCTGTGAGCATCAGGATCGCGGCAGGGGTTGTGTTTGCTATTGCGAGTATATTCCTGCTCACGAACGGGCATTAATATCGGTTATACGCACATAGTTCTGATAGTAATGTTCATATATGCTATTTTTTTAGGAAAATAGTCAATTTTACTTGTTCTAAATTCAATTTAGTTGATTGAACACATTTATCTATAATCCCATCCCTCCAAAAGCCCGGTAATACTTATGAGCCTTATCGCAGAAGCAAAAAAAGGCAACCTGACAGAAGTTATGAAACAGGTTGCAGCGGAAGAAAGAGTCGAGCCGGAATTCGTGCGCCGCGGGATAGAAAATGGAAGGATAGTAATCCCTGTAAGCCCATACCGTCACACAAAACCATGCGGCATCGGGAAAGGACTTCGCACCAAAGTTAACGCATCCATCGGAACGTCCTCTGATATCGTGGATATCGATATGGAAATAGAAAAAGCCCGCGTGGCAGAAGCAACTGGTGCAGACACGCTCATGGAACTTTCAACAGGCGGGGATTTTTATGATATACGCAAAAAGATCATCGATTCCACCACTCTTTCAGTCGGAAGTGTTCCTCTCTACCAGGCATTCATAGAGGCGATCCGAAAATATGGAAGCGCAGTTGACATGAAAGAAGATGAACTTTTCAAGATAACGGCAGAGCAGGCAAAGTTGGGAACGAATTTCATGGCTATCCATACAGGGATAAACTTCGTCACTGTGGAGCGGCTCAAGAACCAGGGGCGTTTCGGGGGATTATGCTCACGCGGAGGGGCGTTCATGACAGCCTGGATGATGCATAACGAGAAGGAGAATCCGCTGTACAGCGAGTTCGATTACCTGCTTGAGATCATGAAAGAGCACGAAGTGACCCTGAGCATGGGCAATGGCATGCGCGCAGGGGCGATACATGATTCCACAGACCGGGCCCAGATACAGGAACTGATAATGAATTCCGAGCTTTCTGACAGGTCGCATGAGGCAGGCGTGCAGACCATCGTAGAGGGACCGGGACACATACCCATAGACGAGATAGACGCCAATGTGAAGCTCATGAAACGATTGAGCGGTGAGAAGCCGTTCTATATGCTTGGACCGCTTGTTACAGACATTGCACCAGGATATGACCACATTGTCGCAGCCATAGGCGCATCTCTATCGAGTGCTTATGGAGCGGATTTTATTTGTTATGTTACACCAGCTGAGCACCTTGCGCTACCGAATGTGGATGATGTGAAGCAGGGAGTGATTACTGCAAGGATAGCGGCGCATATAGGAGACATGGTCAAGAACAACGACAGGGGGCGAGATCTTGAAATGGGACGGGCAAGGCGCGATCTGAAGTGGGACAGGATGTACGAGCTTGCTATTGATCCAGAACATGCAAGGGCTGTCAGGGACAGCCGTTCACCAGAGGATTCTGAAGCATGTACCATGTGCGGGAATTACTGTGCATTAAAGATCGTGAAGCAGAATTTCAATTTTGAGAGATAACTGAAGTATTGAAGGAAACGCGGATGCAGAATCTGTAGATGAACGAATATTTCCAGATAAATCAGTCTAATTCTTCGAACGTCTAAGCACCGTACGTATCCTTGCTTTCAATTCATTGATGTTGAAGGGCTTTGTAATATAATCATCCGCCCCCATGTCCAGACTTTCTATCTTGTTGCTAACCTTGTCAACCCCTGTGACCATAATTATCGGGATCAACCTTGTTCGAGGGTCTTTTTTCAGAAGGTTGCATACTTCATCACCTTTCATTTTTGGTAACATCATATCCAGCAGTATCAAATCGGGAATTTCACTGCGTGCTTTTTCAATAGCTTCGTTGCCATCGTATGCTTCTATCACGATGTAGTTGTCTGATTCAAGAGAAATTCTTATAGGAAAGATCGTATTTTTTTCATCGTCAACGATCATTATTTTGATGCGTTCATCTGAAAACTTCCGTATCCTGTCACCAATTTCTTTTGGATCCAGACTGAGCCTAAGAGCTATCTCAGCCTCAGTTATATCCGGTGTTTTTTCAATAAGTTGGAGAATGCGCGTATCAATTGAATCTGATTTTATCATACTTATTTGAAGTTAAAATAAACTATCATCTACATATTATTTGCTATTGGTCACATGAAATTTATTTATAATAAACCTTATTGATTTTTAGTCAAACTTTTATAAAAAAAGAAAAGCTTATACATAATTAAAGGATATAAATACTTAATAAAATGGAATTCTTAGAAAAAATATTCGGAAACAGTGCTCAGACCATCGTTCTTGAAAATCTGATAAAGAAAAAAGGTGGATTCACCTATCTGTCCGGAATTGCTGAAGAGACAGGACTTTCCCCTTCAAGCGTTGCAAGGGTGATCGAGCCGCTTATAGCGAATAATTTAGTGATAGAAAAGAAACTGGGCAAGCAGATAAGGACATTTACAATGAATGAAGAAAACGCCAAAGTAAGGCTTATAATAAGATTCTATTTAGATATGAATGAATTACCAGATTATTAGTATCGTATATTTAACTATTTTATTATCGTAAAACTTATTTTATTTTCGGCTAGCTTTTCTATAAATAGAAAGGTTTATGTATTAATAATTACATCCTTATGCTTGTCCAAAAGACAGGCTTCACCGAAAATTTTGAAGCCTGGAGGTGAATGTATGAAATATTCAATAGGAGATATCGTAACTTTCAAAGCGGGAACCAATGAAATAGAGAAAGGAGAGGTTCGTTTCATAGAGAAGGACCGAAATGAGGACATCCTCTATATAAATAGTTTCAGCAGATGGGGGCTTTGGGACAATATTATTCCGTAGACAATCCCAATGCTGCACAATCATCTTTTGAAAGCTCAACTACTCGAATATGATATTGTGCAGATTGTTTCTCTAAAAATTCTATTACTTGGCTAGCTTCTTTACTTTTCACAAT
>JAUSDC010000015.1 GCA_030650845.1 Candidatus Methanoperedens sp. | reverse complement strand
TAACTCGTCCCAGATGCTTGATTACATGAATTCTTGATTGTTTTTTTTCTGGATCCCATCTTGATTCTACAAGCTGCCGATACTTCTTTCCTCCAACTGTCGTAGTTCTATTGAATGACATAGTTACTAATTAGTAACTATAAGTATATAAATATTTCGGTATGTAAAAACAATAGCAGAAGTCTGATAGAATGCGTTTTTCAGGGGGTCAATTTAGGTTCATAGTGACCAAATGTGCCGATGTTCAGGTTCATCTTACTAACATCTACCTTTTCCTGGCCTGCACCTATGTCGTGACAGCTTACACAATCAGGACCTCCTCCTTTTCCAACATCAACATTATGTACGAATTCACTGACATCTGCTGATCCTGAGAGAACTCCACCGTGACATGATTTACAATCTGCATCCGTGGTGCCGTATGAAGCATGATCAGTGCCGCTGGCGTTCCAGTTAATTCCTCCAGTTATGATAGCTACTGGATTGGGCGAAAATAATGCCATTGATGCAGCATAATCATTATCTGTAGAGTTGTGGCAGCTTGAACAAACCGTGCCGCTTCCTATTGCTCCACAAATTGTGTCGCTTCCAACAGGCACTGCCGCATTGCCCAGTCTTGTTGCGACATGCTTGTTATCGCCATGGCAATAAACGCAGGCATCCTTTGTTGTTGTCCAGTAAGTTCCCCATTTTGTACCTGCACGATCTGTGCTGTGGTTCAACGGTTTCTGTACCTGCGGCGCGCTTCCTGCATATGCACCGGCTTTAGGAGCCTGTTTAAGAGTGGTAAAAAATGTGGCGTTCTGGTGGCAGTTGGTACAGTTGCCCCTCGCCGGGCTCTTTGAGTCGTTAATATAGGTGGCACTCTGAGTAAATACCTTAATATCGTGGGCATCCTGAGAATGGCATACAGTACAGCTTACATTGTTATTATGTTTCTGATAAGAAGTGTGGCATGATGTACATTGGGTAGATTCTGTGATATTATTCGTATTGGCAGGACTGGGGTCTGGTTTCGAGTTATTGTGCGCCGGGCCATGGCATACAATGCATGGCACGGATTTAATTAAGCTATAGTTTGTGCCGTTATGTGCTGTGAGTGGGGCTTTCTTATCGAAATTATAAGAATGTTTGCAGCATATCCAGGGTGGCAGGCATAGCAGCCCTCGTCAATATGATTATTTTTCGTATGGGCTGCAACAGCTCTTGAAGACGTCGAGCCATAACCAGCTGTGTAGGGTGATAGTGGAAATCTGCCACTGCTAGTGCCCGTCTTATGGCAGTAAGTCTCGCCGCAACCACCACCCGATAAACCACTTCCGCCAGCTTTCATGCTCATATTCGTACTGTCCTTCACAGTCGGACTGCCTGTAACGTATGCTTTGATTGTCCAATTACCGTAGTCTGCATCGGTACTTGATGTAAAATCAGGATAAGTATCGTAGGAAACACTTGCCAGACCGTTTTGCGCAGTTATGTTATATCTGGTCGCCTTTTTGACCGCTGGCGACCATATTTCAAAGGTGATGTTCACTCCAGAAACAGGCATGCCATTATCTCCTAAAAGCAGAGCATAACCTGTGAAATTTGCACTGAGACTGGTATCGCTGGCTTTGCCTGCCCAGGGAGAGAAAAGTGAGTACCTGCTGCTGGACACCTGCAATACCTGCGCTGCGCTCGCCACACTGCTCATTAAGATTATTGATAATAATATTAATAAGAAAAAACTCTCCTTGTTCACAAAACTATTCGACGTTTTTTCTTGTTTTAATACCATTATTTCCTATCTCCTTTTTAATCTGATCCTACATCTTAATAATTATTAGTTGATAGGACAAAATGCAAAATATAATTTTTATATTATATAATGTATATATTTACATATCCTATCGGCTTTGGGACAATATTATTCCGTAGACAATCCCAATGCTGCACAATCATCTTTTGAAAGCTCAACTACTCGAATATGATATTGTGCAGATTGTTTCTCTAAAAATTCTATTACTTGGCTAGCTTCTTTACTTTTCACAAT
>JAUSDC010000006.1 GCA_030650845.1 Candidatus Methanoperedens sp. | reverse complement strand
GGCTATTGATAATTGTATCAGAAATGCTCACACAGAACACAAGGATGAATTGGAATCTTTATTGTCTTGGAATTTCCAGTCGTTCAAAAATGTTACAATCTCTGCCGTTTAGAGTATATATTCCAGAAGTGGAGGATTATCTTTTCTATAAGTTACGAACTGGATCTCTTTTCCTTCATCTGTAAGGAGCACACCTTCCTGTGCTGCGCCGAATCTTGATGGTGCATTGTTGAGTCTTATGATCCTGCCGAGGGCTGCATCAGGATGTTTTCCTTTTACAGTCTTTGCCTGCTCTGTGATATCCTCAATCCCTTTCTTCCATGCATCCTGCAGCGGTGTGTAGGTTGCCATATTCCTGAGAGGCTGGACATACCTGACCACCTGTATGTCATTCTTGATCTCAAGAGGGCTTGAGACCTTCACTCCTTCGGGGATATCTTTTTGTTTCAGCAAATCCAGAATGTCAGTTGATACTGACATACCAAGTCCTGCTTCTGGTTTCTTCACTGCTTCTTCTTCTATCTCTTCACCCAGCTTTGCAAAGTAAGGTTCTTTCCCAGTCCTGAGCTTCTGGATGAAGTTTTCATACTCCTTCGGGTCTTTCGGGATATCGCGCCCGACTATGTATATTACTGTGTTCTTTGTTCTGTCAGATGCAGTGCCCTTCACTACATCTTCGATTTTCCTGGGAGAAATACCAATATCCAGCAAGGTATCCTTTTCAGGTGCGCGCTTTAGTAATTCTCTGGTTTCAGGTGACAGTCCCTCCGGGAGTTCATAGCTTGCTCTTGTTTTTCCCACTTCGTAGAGCTTACCCCTGAACTCTATCTGAGGCAGCCATTTCCGCCTCAGGACTTCTTCGCCTCCAAGCACATCGTTCAGATACTTTATTGTCTTCGGGTCAGCAGCGTCCAGCCATGGTTTCAGCTGATCCGGATGGTTGATCATGAAATTTATCACGAAGTCTTTTTCGAACTTTTCTGTTTCTCTCCTGAGTTTATCAGCATCTTTGATTGGAAGGCCCCTGTTCGTGAGGATAGTATCCTGGTCATACTGTTCCTTATCGTATGCTTTTGCTCGTTCTTCTATGCGTTTCTTGATCTTTTCAGAGTCGTAGAACGACACATCTTCCAGACCAGTTTCAGGAACGGCCTGGCTGAGCCTTGATTCAAGCATTATCTTTTCATTATCCCCAGCATACACGATGGCGCCTTCAGGTGACCGGAAAAATGCTAATCTCTGATAGACTTCACCCTTATCGTTTACATGATATTCCCAGAAGTCTTTTTCTTCAAGTTTTCCTCCCACTTTGATGAAAAGTTTCTTTGCATCCTCTATTATCTGCTTTTGTTCAACTGATCTTTCTTTTTTTGCCAGCGCTGCAAGTTCTTTTTCAGTGCGTTCTTTCCTGAGCGTACCTTTGATAACTAACGGTGATGAGAGGGAGTCTGAATATGTAGGCAAATAAGGTGTTGGAGTACCCTTTATTATTTCCGGAAAGTTTACAACTCTTTGTTCAAATTCCGTGGTCTTTCCTTGTGAGATCGCAGCTGAATATAAACCAGTTTTTTCATCCAGCACCATTCGAAGGTTCTCTTCCTGGTTCTCCATCCAGTCTGCAAAGAAAGTAGGTTCTTTCTTATCGAACCTGCTGAACCACTGCGGCGCAAAACCTGATACGTCTATTTCTCTTGGTTTTACCACGTAGTTCACAGGTGGACGCGGCTCATAAGTAATGAAAGGAAAGTTCCCGGTATTTTTCACGAAATTCTTATCAGTAACCGGACTTAGCGCTGGGATTTTAGGAGCTTCGGTTTTCCGTGCGATCTCGCCAAGGACATTCAGTTCTTCCTCAAGCTGCCTTTTCCTGAACGCTGCTACCTTTGCTGCTTTGATCTCTCCTTCCTGTATAAGCTGAACATAACTTTCTCCCAGGTTCTTTCGCACCTGGGTGTTCAGAGCGATGTTCTCCCTGGCAGTAAGGACATTGCGAGACTGGGTTTTGTAAATGGTCTGGGCAAGGGATACAGCTTTTCTGGACTCTTCCTGGGTCAGGGAAGGTTTAGAGATCAGATCCTTCAGCTGAATTATTTCTGGTGTGAGTTCCCTGAACTTATGAAAATAAACGACCAGTTCAGGATCAAACCCTTTCGGATGCAGTTTGTTCCATACCTCTATGAACTCCTCAGGGCTTTTTGCGCCTTCATCGAGATAATAATTCTGGGCTATGTCCCACAGGTTTTTCCTGGATACGTCTGTGAGTTCAAAGGATTTATCTCCTGCCTGAAAAGTGTCCCCAATAATGCCATATTGACTTGTTCTTGATGTTGCTGTTTTACTGCCCAGCAGCAGCCGTTCCTGAGACCAGTCATTAAAAGGGACGTATTTGGAGGCGGATGCAGGAATCTTCGCATATGTCCTCTTTACCTGGACCGGATCAGGCTCTTCTGTGAGCTTTAGATCCTGCTTTAGTTTTACGATCTCTGTTTTGACTTCACTTTTCACCTTAAGTATTTCTTCTTTTCTCACTGCATTTTTAGGAAGCAGTTCCTCGGATTCCAGAAATTCGAGTCTTTCTTCACTGCTTCGTATCAGCTTCCGCAGGTAGCTTGAAGATGGGAAAAAACTCATGGCTTATGAGATAATTTGAAAAATTCACTATCTTTCGGCTATCCCGAAAGTATCTCAACCATTGCCCTCTCAACCGCTGCCCCTATGGTATGATATGTCCTGAGCAGATCCTGCGAGGTT
>JAUSDC010000003.1 GCA_030650845.1 Candidatus Methanoperedens sp. | reverse complement strand
CCTGCATCAAGTTTCATTATATACGAAACAAGATACAATGCAAAAACAAGTCCTATAATGCCCGCAAGCGGGGCTGAGTACAATAACTGTTCCATAATATCCTCCTGTGATTGTTTGGCTCACTAAGCAGTAAATATATATATTGTTTACCTTTGAAATTTGGTTTTCAAAAGATATTGTATATTTTTTGAAAAAAGTTCTACTGGTACGCCCTTCTTACCCTGTCCTTATGCTCATCGTACTTTCTCCGAAAAACCGGGTCATCCTTCATCTTTTCGACCTGACCTTTGAGCCTTTGTTCAAGTTCTGCCTGTTTGCTTGAAAGTAATTCCCTGCACAGCAGGCTTGATGAATCAGAAGAATAAGTCTGTATACCTGCCATTACTATCGAAGGCTTATTTCGCTGGGGAGTCACATTCCCGAAAGGTACAGGCGAACCCTGCCTCATGATCTTCTCAAGGTCCTCATCCATTCGCGCTATCCTTAATCCAACAGCGACCATTTCTCCTGCCGTGACTTCTTCAGATCTTATCTGCCAGAGGTTTTTGTCACCTGCCACAAATGTATTATAATGATCCCTGTCCATGCCCTGCAGCACACGCCAGCTTGATTTGTCCTTGCTCTTATCGTATTTTTCCTTAAGATCCCCCACAAGGGTGCTGATGTTCTTTACTGCCATTATGCAAACATTCCTTTTGGCGGTTCAGACTTCTTCCCTACTGCTTCTGTGAACGCTTCCTCAAATTGCTTAAATGTAACTTTTCCGCCTTTAAGTATGGCTTTATGAAGTGCGTTCTTGAGCAGCTTTTCAACTAGGTCGCGTCCTGAGAAGCCGGTCGTCTTTTTTGCTAGGTTCTGAAGATTAACATCTTTTTCAAGTTTTACCGGGAAGGTGCGGGTATAGGTCAGAAGGATCTTATACCGTTCTTCCATTGTTGGCAGAGTGAACTCAATTTCTTCTTCAAAGCGGCTTCGTACTGCAGGGTCAAGTGCGCCCATCATGTTCGTGGCGGCTATCGTGCAGATGCCATCTCGTTCATCAATTCCATCCATCTCGGTAAGTATAGCATTTACTATCTCGGATACATCCCCTCGAATTTCCTGGAAGCTCCTGTTCAGTGCCACTGCATCAAATTCATCTATAAATATGATACATGGTGAAAGTTCCTCAGCCTTCTCATAAAGCTGGTGTATCTGGCGTGCGCCGTCGCCAACGAACTCACCGATAAGTTTAGTGGCTTTTACTGCCAGAAGCGGAACATCCACGGAATTAGCAAGAGCTTTTGCCATCATTGTCTTTCCGGTGCCTGAAGGTCCATGGAACAATATGTTCTTAGGAGCCCACTTTCCGAACTTACGCGGATTGGATAGATATTTTTCAATAAGCTTGCATTTCTTTTTGGCTTTGATCTGCCCGATAATGCTCTTGAATGATGTATCGGTTTTCATATCAGGGACGAGGAAATCCGCTTCATAGTCTTCTACCATGAATTTAGTGTTATTACCTATCACTGAGTTTTCGGGATCTACATCTATGATCTTGAAGGCAAAATCCGGGAACATCCGCCTGTCGAAAAGATAGTCGCCTTTTTTGATAATGATCCCGTTCCACTGCTCGCGGGCATAGAATTCAAATACATCCAGTTCAGATGTTTCGGGGTATTCATGGAACATGCCTTTTAACGGGTAGCCTGCAGGTTTCACCGTCACTGTTTTAGCACCATTTTCCTTAGCGGTTGAACTGCATTTACCGCTTTTTTTGTTATTTACCCGCTGTTTTGCTCTCATTGAAGGCAATAAATGTCAATTAACTATTAAACTGTTGCCCTGTTTTGTTTTTTTAAAAATTCTTTTATTCCGATGCCAGTATTTTTAAGCAGTCTGAAAGCCATTTCCTGAGTTGGCCATGAGCCAAGCCCGCAATCAGGACCTGCGTATTTTATCCTGTCCCCGAATAGAGAATAAGCTTTTTCAAGCCGTTTTTCTATTATTTCCGGTGTTTCCATTACTGAAACAATATCTTCAAGCTTTTTGGGCTCTTTCCAGACATTGATCCCGTATTTTTCATTAAGCACTGACGACATATTGAATATATCGGTACGCGTTACCCCAATTCTCAAGAACTTATCATATTCAATAAGGTCTTTTTTATCGATGAGGTCAAGATACGACGGGCTTGCTGCTGATTCCACCCCTATAACGCTTATTGACGGCACATTGCATACCAGCTTATAATGAAGGGGCGAATGAAGATGGATCTCTGTATCTATATTATGAGATGCCGCTGTAGCTGCCGCCTTTTCCAGGGCGCCCGCCAGGTCGCTATCATTGAACATGATCTGGGGATTAATGCCTATGCTGGGCTCATCTATTGATATGGTTGATATTCTGAAATTTTTTGCATTGTCAATAGAATTGCTTATGAACCTGTCGATGCTTGCAGCGAAGTTATTAAGAACGTCGGTGTACGCTGTCCCTCCGAACTGCTTTAAATACAGTTCAACAGGACCCGTTACGCAAACCCTTATATTTAATTTATTTCCCGTTTTTTTATAATACTCAGTGCCTACATCTTCGATGGCTTCAAGTTCCATTATCCTTGCCCTGTCCTTACGCACCAGCAACGGCTCCTCGGTCATGGACTCGTCATTAATTATCCCCAGGAACTGCTGGTTCATGTCCTGGTACTGGGGGTATGTGGGTACATCGACGCCTGCGTCTATCTTCTGCCGCATCGCATCTTTAATTATTTCGAGGAATTTCAGGTCTTTTCTCTTTATGGCTTCGGGTACCCAGTCCTTTTTCACGTCTTTTGGCAGAGGGTAGCTTCCAATATCATCGAATAATATCATGAAGCACCTTTCTGTATTAATTGACTTTATATCTATTGGATCAAAATGGAGGTGGTTTCGAGCACTGCAAAAGCTATTAGTACCCTAATACAAATAATACATCAATGAAGATCAAGACGAAAATAATAGGAAATAAGGTGCACGATGTAGGCTATCGTGTATTCTTGCTTCGAAAAGCTCTGGAGATTGGGGTTGAGAGATTTAATGCTTATAATACAAAGGAAAATGGAGATCAAGTCCTGATCTCTATCCTGGATGGTGACAATGATCAAATATTGACATTTAAGGATTATATCAGGAATAATAAACCGGAAAATGCAGAAGTATCAGATACCATTTTTGAAGATTATGCAGGTTATGTAATAGGAGTCGTTGACTATATGCACCTGATCCAGGTCGAACAACTCAGCAAGGGGATACCTGCAATATTAAGTATAGACCAAAAACAGGGCAAAATGCTTGATAAGCAAGATCAGATGCTGGAAAAACAAGACCAAACAAGGACTGAGATTAGTGGTGAAATAAGGGAACTCAGGATGGATTTAAGATCATACCTTGATGAAAAACTCCTTAAAATTGAAAATGATATTTTCCAGATCAAGACAAAAATCGGGCTAAAAGCATAATCTCATTCTATAAGTACTACTTCCACCTCTTCCCCCTTACTAATACCTTCCACATTCTCTGGTATTATCACAAATCCATCAGCCTTCGAAACTGAACTTAATATCCCTGCGCCAGAAGTGGCAAGCGGGACTGCTTTTGAAATGTGCCTTGTATTTACCCCTGCCCCAGTCTCAAGTTTTACGCGCGCAAATGTCTTATACCCGATCCTTCCCGGTATCTTCTCGGAAAGCACAGCCCGTACCGCCCTGTCGGGTTCATCCGGGATATGCGCGAGTTTTCGAACAGCAGGGCGTGCAAAATAATACAATGCTACCATTCCTGCCACAGGATATCCTGGCATGCATACCACTGGCTTCAAATTGACAAGGCCAAGCGCAGTGGGCTTTCCTGGGCTTATCCCCACGCCATGTACTAACAGTGTGCCCAGGGATTCAACAACAGCAGGTACATGATCTCTTTTTCCCACGGATGTCCCGCCGCTGATGATTATCATATCAGCTCCCGTTACCCTCTGGATCGCTTCTTTGATCTTTTCAGGGTCGTCTGTCACTATATCAAGAAGGTGCGGGACTGCGCCCCACTTTTTGACATAGAGGAATGTCATTAATCCATTTGTCTCATATACCTCCCCTGCTTCTGGATATCTACCCCCTCTTGGAACAACTTCTTCTCCGGTCGGGATTATTGCCACAACTGGTTTTCGGATAACATTTATTTTATCGATCCTGACTGAAGCAAGGACTGCAACATCACAGGGTCGAATAACATGACCTTTCTGGATAATGAGTTCACCTTTCCTGATATCCTCGCCCGTTTCTCCAACATTCTTGAACGGGTGCACCTGAGTGAAAACCTCGACCGTCTCGCCATGAACGACCGTATCCTCGATCATTATCACAGCATCAGCCCAATCAGGAACAAGAGACCCTGTATGGACTCTGGTACACATTCCTTTTTCATTATCTTTATCCGATCTTAAAAGAACAGGAGAACTGCTGTTAGCACCCATGGTATCTGCCGCTCTCACAGCAAAGCCGTCCATTGCAGCCCTGCGGTAATGAGGCACGTCCACCTGCGAATAAATGTCCTCGGCTACGATCCTTCCATCGCAGTTTTCGATATTTATCAGTTCAGTCCCCTCAATTGGTCGAATTGCCTTTAAAAAAAAATCCTTTGCCTGATCAGCATTTGTGATTTTTCGAAACATCATCCTCCAGAAACAGGGGGGAAAAGCGCGATCTCATCATCAGCGTGCAGCATCGTATTAATTCCACCAGATTCTTTCACATTTCTTCCATTCAGAAAAACATTCACATAAGGTTTAATATTTTCTCCGTCAAATATCAATTCTTCAAACCCGGGGTATTTAGTGCACAGATCTTTGAGGATTTCAATTACAGTACTGCCATCCATTTCAAGTTCTTTTGTACCTGTGAATTCCCTGAAATTAGCAAAGAATTTTATTCTGATATTTGGCATGACCTGAGATTATCTCCATTAAACCATAAATGCTATGAATATATTAAACCATTTTAAGTCCGAATGAATAAAAGACAATATGGATTATATCTTCTTCTTAGTTTCATAATCATATTTGCATTTTTCCTGCGGCTATATCGACTTGACGAGAGAGTTTTTCACCATGATGAAGCTGCAGTGGGTTATTACACATACAAATTATTCAATGATAGCATCTACTCATACGACCCATCTTTCCATGGCCCTTTCATGTATTATGTAACTTCAGAAATGTACAGGCTCATGGGGGACACAATTTATGCATCCAGATTGCTACCTGCGATCCTTGGCGCATCGATGATATTTTTACTGATACCCCTGCGAAGATATCTCGGGGAGATCGGGACCGTCATGGCAGCTTTCTTTCTCGCACTATCGCCGTCATTCCTGTATTACTCGCGGTTCTACAGGGAAGATATATTCATTTCGTTCTTTACCCTGCTTGCGCTTGTTTGTGCAGTAAAATATGCAGAAGCATATGTCAGGGACAAACAATCAGTTTCTGGATCGAACCTGTATTCGAAAGAAAGGATCTTTTATCTTGCTATCGGAGGGATCGCGATCTCATCTATAGCTGCTCTGAAAGAGAACGCATACATTATAATGGCTTTAATAGCCCTGTTCCTGTTCCTGTTTTTCATCAGGGAAGGTTGGTACAGGGGTTTGATAGAAAGACTGAAAAGACCAGATAAGGATTTGTTAATACCTGTTGCAGAAGCGTTATTTCTGGTCATCGTGATCCTGGTTGTTTTCTCGCTATTCTATACAGGAAAATTCTTTGACCTATCGGGCATGAAAGATGCAGTTTACAGGGCGCTCTCCCACTGGTATGAGATGCACAGGATACAGCGCATGGGCGGACCATACTTTTACTACATTCCTTTGATAGCCTTATATGAGCTTCCTGTCTTTATATTCGGGCTGCTGGGAATGTTTTATTATGCCTTCAGGGAGCGCTTCAATGATAGGAAAAAAGAAAAGCTCCTGGTCGTAATTCTAATTTACTGGATAATCGTTGACATAATGTATCTTATCGCACAAATTTACCCATGGACCGAAAAATATCTGCCAATTACTTACATCCAATCATCCACTATTATATTTCTGCCGCTTCTTGTGATTGGTATCATCGGAGTAATATATATCCAGAACAGGTTCATTGCATTCCTAGTATTCTGGACTTTTTCTAACTTTTTTATATATTCGTATGTGCAGGAAAAAGTCCCCTGGCTTGTCCTGAATCCATTGCTGCCTCTGCTTTTGATCGCAGCAGCATACCTTGGCGAGCTCTTATCCGGGTTAAATATCAGGTCAAGGTCAGGGGCTGCCCTTATGATTTTCCTTGTGATCAGCAGTGCATTTTTTATACACACAGGCCTTCTTTTGAATTATAAGACCTATACAGATCCAGCTGAACCCATCATTCAGGCTTCACAACCTCCTCAAGAAAAATTCTCTGCATTTCTCAATAAGACTTATGAAATATCCTCTCAGTACAGTAACCAGTCCACTGATATTCAGGTAATTGATGTGGATCTGGAAACCCAATTGCTATGGTATGCGCGCCATTATACCAACGTCCACTGGAGAGTAAGTCTTGATGCTAAATTCAATGCCCCACTTATTATTGTCCATGATTCTGACGAGAATGAGACCGAGGCTGATGTTATTCAACGCGATCTTGGCAGCAAATACCTAAGATTGGACAGCGCAAAGATGTCCTGGTACTGGTTCCAGCTCTCGGACATTACACCAGAATACATACTGTGGAGGAAAATGGACAGACCCCCGTCAGAGTACAGGTTCGCACTTTTCTACAAACCAAAATCTGACGAAATAAGGTAAAATGAAATGAGCGATAAAATTGAACTGAAACGTGAACTCGGGCTGCTTGAGGTCACACTTTCAGGTATTGGCATAATTCTTGGAGCAGGCATATATGCCCTCATAGGAAAAGCTGCCGGACTCGCCGGGAACTCTGTATGGCTCTCGTTCGCAATTGCGTCACTTATTGCAGTATTTACCGGACTGAGCTATGCAGAACTTTCATCCATGTTCCCGAAGGCAAGCGCAGAGCATGAATATGTCAGGAATGCCTTTGGCAGGAAACTGGCTTTTGTTATTGGGTGGCTTATCATCCTTAGCGGTGTAATAGGAGCGGCAACGGTCGCCCTGGGTTTCGGAGGCTACTTCAATGCATTTTTTAATGTGCCTGTCATCCCATCTGCCATTCTACTCATTGTGGCTCTTTCCGTCCTCCTCTTCTACGGGATAAAAGAGACGACGCGTTTTGTGATAATTGCAACACTTATAGAGACTGCGGGTCTTATCATTGTGATCTTTATCGGGCTTCCTTATCTTGGGAAGGTGGATTATTTTGAGATGCCTTACGGCTGGACTGGTGTTTTTCAGGCGTCTGCGCTCGTGTTTTTCGCATATACCGGGTTTGAGAGCATTGTCAAGCTCTCCGAGGAAACAAAATCTCCAGAGAAAACGATCCCGAAGGGATTGATACTGGCGATAATTGTGAGTATCTTCCTTTACGTCACGGTGGCAGTTTCTGCTGTCAGCGTGATGGGCTGGGAAAGACTATCAACCTCTGACGCCCCCTTTGCAGATCTTGCATTTTTCGCTTTCGGCAGCAAGGCGTTCGTTCTCCTCACTGCTATTGCCCTCTTCGCAACAGCCAATACAGTGCTTATGATGATGCTTGGGTCATCCAGGATAATGTACGGGATGGCTGATTCCATGACGCTCCCTGCGATCCTTTCACGTGTACACAGGTCAAGGAGGACTCCATGGACAGCCATACTGGTTACAATGGCTGTATCAATCCTGTTCAGCTTTGCTGGAGATATCACCTTTGTGGCGAACGTGGATAACTTTACGCTGTTCGTGACATTTTTTATTATTAATGCAGCTTTGATAGTGCTTCGGTATAAAGAACCAGGAATGAACCGATCCTTCAGGGTACCGCTCAATGCAGGAAAGTTTCCTGTACTGCCGTTCCTTGGGATACTGGCATGTGTATTCATGCTCCTGCAGCTTGAGTGGAATGTTATTCTCACCGGGGTAATGATTGTGGCACTCGGGTTGATCTTATCGTTTTTTGAGTTGAAAAAGAGTTAATTAATTCAAACTATCTTTGTGGACTTTGCGCTCCGTATGAAAAAAATAGCAACGAACACAACGAACTCGATACGAACTCACGCCACAGGAGTTCGTTTTAGTTCGTACCAGTTCGTTGTTTTTTTCAGGTCATCTACGTACCGAGGGTTCATAACTGACTTGCGGTGAAAAAATCATGCACCGAAGCCATGAGTTCTGTTTCTGAAAAGAATAAATGTGTAGAGCAGGAGCAGTCGCTACATCCGAATCCTGGAATACCAACGCCTAACTCCCCGACAGCCTTTGCAACACTGCATTCTATGCCAATTTCTGTGGGTATTAGAACAGCGCTCACACCTTTAGAATGGGGCAAAAGATAATCGATGTGCCATTTTCTTGTCATGTTCTTACCTGATGCAACATTGAAATGCCTTGTTACGCGTTTGAAACCTCCTGGACCAAGTGCAGAACCGATGTATGCATAATAGCCTTTTTTGAACTGGATGATCCCTAATTTTCCCACTCGAATGACAGTATCTTTATCAATTTCAAGTTTCAGGATGTAAACCCCTTTCATGACATTTACTTATCTTTTTTATTTAAAAATGTATCTTGATAAACGCCAAAGATATATGGGAGCAGCTTCATCTGGACGTTATTCTCAAAATGCGAGGGTCGCCCAGTCCGGTCAAAGGCGTTAGCTTTAGGGGCTAGTCTCGAAGGAGTTCGTGGGTTCGAATCCCATCCCTCGCATACAATTACGTTGGTAATATACAGAATAGACCAAATGACCGCATCGTAAATTCATTTATATAGTAATCAAAATAAGAACGTGAGCAATCGGGGCGGGGCACGTCATCTTGAGAATATCCAGCATCCTCAAATACAAAATCACAGACTCTTTTTGATGCCTACTGCAATCGCAAAAGATATAACATTTTGATGATAGGCATGAGGAAAATTATGTTCTATTTACTGAAATAATTGGCAAATTACAGCCTTTAGCCTTTTTGATTTTGGCGTCATTAGTCATAGCAGTTTTTTTTTGATAAAGAAAGCATTTCTAGATTCATAATTTGGCTGTTGAATTGAAAGAGTGAACTGAAAAAAATTTGTGTCCTTTCATTTCATGGTGTTCAGGACAAAAATGTAGTTACTGCGCAAGTATGTTTGAATTATGTTTGAATTATCAGAAAATTCAGACCAACTCTATTATTCCTATCTATAGGCAATATTGTCTTAGTATATGAAATCTAAACTCCGATATCTTCTAAAAATCGGTAACTATAAAAAAGATAAAAGAGATCGAAAACTCGATCCCTTGATTCTTTGCCGGTTCTTTTCTTCTTAAAGAGTGTTTAGGGTTCCTGGCTAAGCAGGAACTTCCTCAGCAGAGCGCGGTGGCACTGTTCCTTCTGCTTTTGCCTCTCCCGTTGAAGAAATGTCTTCAGCTCCCGTGCTTTTCAGGATTTCTTCAGCACGCTTTGTCAATTCCGAACTATCTGAATGAACTGATAGTAAGATGCCGCCTTTATTAACAATTCCTTCATACCTTTTTGCCTCATACTCGGGAATACCCATGCCGACAAGTGCACCTGCAATTCCACCTACAGCACTGCCAACACCAGCGCCAGCCAGAGCTGCCATTAGAGGACCTGCTACTATAAAGGGACCGGCACCTGGAATTGCCAGTGCGCCAATACCTGCCAGCCATCCAAGAGCCCCTCCGATTACAATTCCAGAGCCTGCCCCTTTTGCTGCGCCCTCCGGAGCCTTAGTGTGTTTTTCATGTGCGAATTCTTTTGTACTTACCGTTTCAGGCATGAGGACCGAGATGTCTGTACTGCGAAAATCTGCAGCTTTTAGAGCATCAACACCCGATTCAACCCCCACTTTTGTCTTATATATTCCAAATACCGCTTTGTTTGTTGCCATATTATTTATCTCCCTTTTATTTTGTATATCTTTTCTCTAACTTAATTATCCGATAGTTTTCAATTTGCCTAAGGCAAGCTCAAACTACTATGATAAAGTTTTCTCATGGTTGGTAACCAACGTCCGGAATCATGTCCCCAATTATGTTATTGTTGTATGAGATACTTAAGCATTTTCTGTCTGCGTTAGTTTGGGAAGTTTGTCAAAAATCATTACTCGTATGCTGAAGTATTCACTCCGATAATTCATATAGTCGGCGCAGGGCTTCAACGTGGGGCGACTATGAATGTGCGCTTGAATACCAAGTTATGAACTATGTTCAGAAGTCAAAATTACTTTTCCATTTTCGTTTAAAAGTAAATGAACGATTGAAATATTTTAAATACTATGAAGGTATTCATTGTATTGTTTACTAAGGAGTGAACAACGGGAGTGGAAATTTGCCGTGCCTGGCCTCCTTCATAAACCACCATACCAATTCGATTCATGAGGCAGGCACATGCTAAGTTTTCAATTATAACGGAGGTCTAATAAATGAAATATTCTATAGGGGATATAGTGAAATTTAAAATTGGTTCTATTGAAACAGATAAAGGAGAAGTCAAGTTCATAGAAGAAGACCGTAATGAGAGTACTTTGTATATAAATAGCTACAGTGGTTGGGCATACAAAGTTCCTGAAAAAAAGATTGTATCACGGTGTTTCTAAAAGAGTGTAAACATGACAGAGAATGGAGTTTCAATGTGTGACCAGGATTACAGAAGTCCTTTTCCTGCATTACGGTGGAAAAAGATAGTGGAAAAGAAAGTACAATATTTTTTTGCTCTGAAACCGATGGATTAAGTGTGAAAACCGTTCATTCTGAGGTACGAGGAGAATCGATGGAGCAGTGTTTTGAATATACTTAAAAATTGCATAATGGTGAAGTAAAATCAAAGAACCACTGAACGCTGCTTCTCCCATTGGCTTATGAAGTTGGAACAATAATGCCTTCGGGAACAGAGTGGAATTGGAGATTAAGAAATTAATCTCTCACGGGGGATAAACTGTGCAAAGTGGTAATTCGATTGCTTTTAATATTTTTGGTATTATTTCGGTTCAGGTTCAGGAGTTGAATCAGGTACAGGGATAGGTTTAGGTTCAGGAATCGGTTCGGGGGGTTTAGGATTGGGCGGTGGTTGTTGATACTTATTCGGTTCAATGCTTTCTTTGTTGCTGAAGTTTCCCATATAGTCACTCTCCACATTTTCTAATATAATTCAATTGGAAATAACATGTATTTAAGTCCTTTTATTTGCATTCAATGAAATATAGAATAAGTATGCAGTGGTGTAGTACCGAAAAGTTTAATTAAGATAAAAAAGTAAATGTTGATTAATTAATTTAGCTTCTGCTTGCATGCTTCCTTGTTCTGCCATATTTTTCACCCCCTTTTATTTCTTTCTTTATTTAATTTCCGTCAAAAAGTTGACCCAACATTTCTAACTTATTATCAAGAAACTTTTCAATCCATGCAAATCTCCGGGATGATTTTTCTGGATTTTCAAATTTTCTGATAGTCTGGTTCGCCGGGGTTTGGTCGGGATGTTCCATTGAAGACCTTGTAATGTTAAACTTCCCAACCGCCAATTCCTAAATCATTCAATTTTGTCCATGAGGAATATTTATGATAACGCTTTCGGGTTCTATGGTTGTCTTATTAGAATTAAATTCTAAATGAAGTACTTGTTTCAGGAAATAAAAGAAAACCATAGTTAAAAGCAAAAGGAATGAATCATGTCCTAAACCTGAAATAAAGGGTATAGCGTCTAATAATTTGATCCAAACCCAACCGAATAGTATTGTAGCGGTAATCCATATTCCAATTTTGAGTATTCGTTCAAACGCATCAGCCATAAGATTCTCAGCCTCTTACAATTCATATTATGCATACTTATATAAAATATTATCGCAGAAATATCAATATATGATATCTTTTTTATTTATATATAACCATTAATCACGCGAACAGTCCTATCGTCTTCCCAAGCGCATCCACGAACTTCCTGGCTTCATCCTCTGTATTATAAAGATAAACCGAAGCCCTGACCGCAGCTTCACATTTGCGGTTATTGAACCATGAATGCACGCAGAAGGCGCCTGAGCGCACGGCTATATTCGCGGTCTCATCAAGCACAATTGCGATATCATGGGCATCCCCTCCTTTCGGAAATTCCACGGTGAAAGAGATTATGCCTCCTCTTGATCCGGGTTCCTGCGGGCCGATTATCTTCAATCCTGGTATGTTCTTTATTCCATTGGTGATGATCGTATTCAATTTTTCTTCATGTTTCTCTATTTCCAAGCGCCCCACATTCTCAATGTAATCCACAGCTATACCGCTCCCTATTATCCCGGCATAGTTCTGTAACCCTGCCTCGAATTTCTCAGGTGAAGGAAGGAATTTTGCACTCTGGTATGTGGAATCACTTACCGTGTCCCCACCCACGATAAATGGCGCCATTGCCTCAAGCAGTTGGTGCTTTCCATATAGTACACCCATGCCCGTTGGTCCCAGCATCTTATGTACCGATAACGCGAAAAAATCAACATCCAACGCCTTTACATCAACGGGTTTATGAGGCGCGCTCTGGGCGCCGTCCAGCATCACAAGCGCGCCATGGTCATGAGCTATTTTTATGATCTCTTCTGCCGGAATAGTATATCCGTCCAGGTTCGCAGTATGCACCATGCTCACGAGGCGCACGTTCTTATTAATCAGTGATTCGAACTTATCGATATCGAAGGTATTATCAGGAGCTGAAGGAACCACAACATGACTGATCCCTTTTTTCTCAGCCTGTACCTGCCAGGGAATAAGGTTTGAATTGTGCTCCTTGTCTGTGGTCAGGACCATATCCCCTTTTTTGAGATCAAGGCTATTTGCAACAAGGTTGAGACCTTCAGTTGTATTTTTTGTGAAAATGATCTCTTCATGCTGCTTCGCCCCCAGGAATCTCTGGAACTTCTCACGCGAACTGGTTATCTTCTCATCAACTATCTTTGCCATCCTGTGGAGTGAGCGTCCGCCGCATACCGGATATTCATAATAATATTCATCCATCGCTGCTATTACCTGGCGCGGCTTCAGGGTCATGCAGGCATTGTCTAAATATATGGGATACTTCCCGTTCCATTTTTTTGAAAGTACGGGGAAGTCAGACCTGATCTTTTGCGTGTCCATTATGTCAATAACAGTAGCTCAAATGTGATATATATTTTTGTATGTTTTCATATCCTATGCCCACAGATCCCCATTGAGTATGGATTCAGTCTTATCATCTGTGCTGTGATACTTTTTCTGTATCCGCACAAGGTATCCATACTCTGTTAACTCAGGCTCTTGAAATATAGCATCCACTCCAAGAAGCCTCAAGTGTTCCTGGAATTCCCGCGCAGTATTAAGATCCCTTACCCTTATCTGCACCGTCTCAGTGATGCGTCCCCCATCCTTTTTCTTATTTATCGTCTTGATCATGGGCAGCAGGATGCTCTCACCAAGCCTCTGGCATCTCTCTTTTAGCTTTTCTTCAGTTTCATTCCATTCCACAGCCTGGAATGCTTCCCTGCAAACCCTCGGGAAAAAAAAGTCACGCCCATAGTCATTGTAATATTCAAATGCGTATCTTAAGTCCTGGCAATTGCTCATAGAGCTTGTATATTTCACTGGCGTTAGAACCATTTCAGGATCCTTTATTACGACGCCTTCATTGAGGGATGACCCGAAATCCTGAATGATCCTAGCTACCTCTGTATGCGCTTTTTCAACTTCATATTCCCCGAAAAGCCTGACAGAGTTAAGTCCGTATTCATCAACAAGCTTTCGTCTCTTCATAACAGGCATGGGTTTTCCTGTTAGCTTTTCTCGAATATCAAATACAAAGAATTCAAGGGATTCGATGTCGTAAATTGATTTGGGAACATAAGGGCTGTCAGGTCCAACCATTTCTCCGCAGATCATTAGATCCGGATGTTCATGCAGCAGATCACTTCCAACAAGCTCTTTTGCTTTTTCCGTAGTGTAGGGACAGACAAGCCCTCCGCGTGTAATGCCTGCAATTTCATCACCGATAAGAGCGATCCTTACATTGTAGCCATTCATCTTCTCTTCCACAGCTACGGTCTTGCACGATGAAAAATGTGCCAGGATGCCAGGATGAAGTATCAGAGCGCGCGGTATTTTAGGAAAGCCGCGCACGATCTCAAAAGGATCAAGGAATATGCACGTTCCGCCCTCGATTCCTGAAATGGGTTTATCGAACCTGAAAAATTCCTGTTTTCCTCTGACATACTGTAATGTCTTTCTCTGAATTGCCCCTGTTATTCTATGTAAGGGAATTTCAAGAATTTCAGATACTCTTTCAACATCCAGCTTCTCAATGAGTTCCGAAGAGACATCCCGTCTCATCGTGTATTCATTCTATTAATCAACACCTGATTGGTTCATAGAAGCAAGATATTTGATAATAGATCTCCTGCTGATTATTCCTACCATCTCATCCCTGAGGTTAAGGACTGGAACACCTCCGATATTATCATTCAGTAATAATGATATTACATCAGATATTGGCGAATTTGTCCTGACCGATTTCACGTTATGGGTCATTATATCCCCAACTATCAGGTTGCGTATCCTCTCATCCTGCTGGTTATCAGGCACGAGATTCCTGAAATTCATCATTGCATTTGCAACATCCCTCTCAGTGATTATGCCAGCCAGGATCCCATTTTCGATTACAGGAAGCCTTCCAATATCATTGTCCAGCATCAAACGGCGCGCATGCGCCACCCTTTCGCCAGGTGTTACTGAAATTGCCTCTTTCATCACATCAGCAGCGTACCCCTTGATCTTTCGAACATTTTTTAATATTTCATGAGGCGTCACCCAACCATGTATCTTGCTGTTCTCTGTCACCACAAGGATACCTCCGCTCCTGTCCATCAGGGCGATAACATCCTTGATATCCGTATCAGGAAGCACCTTTGCATACATATTCGTTGTTGCGGCTGCAACATGAAGCGACGAAGCGGGAAGATTTGAACTCTTCCAGGTACCAAGTTTGCCAGCAATGCTTCTCATTGTTATCAATCCATGTATCTCAGATCCATTTACTACAAGAAGCCTTCGCGTATCATTTTTGTTCATTAATTCCATGGCATGCGAAACTGTATCTGATTTATGCACCTGGATCGGGTTTGCGATTATGTCTATTGCTTTCATATTGTTTCACCTCACAATGTCAATATCGTATTTACAATATTATCCCCGGTCAATATCCCCAATACACCATTTCCTATCACCGGCACTCCATTGATCTTCTCTTTGACCATTATCCCTGCTGCAGATGTAGCAAGGTCTTCAATGTTCACGCTGATCAACGGGCTTGTCATGATGTCTTCTGCCACAAGAGGGACTTCTCTTATGTACCTGTTTTGTTTTCTCCCTGCTGAACTATCCTTACGCGTCATCTTGATATCCTTATGTGGCAGATCTCCAGTTTTGCCCTTCATTTCAGTAAACGAAAGGTTTGAACTGGTGATAATTCCAACTGGTTTTTCATTATCTTCAAGCACAACAGCCCTGTCTGATGAATTTTCATCAAGTTCATGAATTATATGGCTGATCGTATGATGCCTGTGGACGGTAATAGCTGGTTCTATTTTCATATCCTTTACTTTTAACTTAAGTGGCAATTCTGAAAAATACCTGATCAGATCCCATTTTGTGACTATTCCTATTACCTCGTCCTTATTATTGATCACAGGTAAACCCCCAATATTGTTTTCGACCATAAGTTCTGAAAGCAGTTTGGGCGTTGCGTCCGGATATATCGTTATCAGGCTCTCGGTCATGACCTGCCTTATGGGAATACTGTCTATGGGTCTTCTGCGCCATGCTGGTTCAGCCTGGTCAAGCCTCCTGCTGATATCTTTCTTCGTCACTATCCCGATCGGCTTATTGTTCTCCACAAGCACAAGCCTTCCGATCTTGTGACGCAGCATAAGGTTCCTTGCTCTTGCTACAGTTTCATCCGGCGATATTACATAAACTGGTGAACTCATTATTTCTTTGATTTTCATAATCCCTCAATCTGCTATTGCTCTGACAAAGTCGCGTTCAGTTATAATCCCTTTCAATTCTCCATCCTCAAGCACAGGGAGCGAACCCACGTTCTTATCAAGCATCATGCTTGCAGCTTCCCCGATATCAACTTCAGACGATGTAAAAAGCACATCCCTTTTTATCAGGGTTCGGATTGGGACGTCAAAAACATCTCTTGATTTTCCAGTGACAAGTCGGTCAAACATCTCACCGCTGCCCAGTAAGCGCAGGATGTCAGATGCGGTTATTATCCCGATAAGAACGTTGTCCCGGATTATGGGGAGTCTCCTGAATCCATTATTCACCATCGATTTTGCCGCCGCCCCTACTGTCATATCAGGTGGAGCTGTAACAACTTCTTTACTCATGAATTCATTCACGGTCTTCCCCGTCATTACTCCTGAGATCAAAAACAAGAAATCCCTTTCCGAAACGATGGCGCTCACCCTGCTGTCCCCATCAGTGATCGGAATGCCTCCAACATTCTCTTTTATCATAATATTGAGAGCATCCTTAATTGAATCCTTATCATTCATGCATACCACGTTCTCTTCCATGATCTCGCTGATACTTCCGTTCACGGCTGCAAGCAGGTTTCCTTTGAACTTGTTCTTTACGATGAGGTGTCTTTTACCTCCACCCAGGAAATCAACAATATCGGTTGATGTTACTATTCCTTTTAGCCGGTTCGTACCTGCATCTGCAATTGGAACTCTCCTGAACCCTTTACTGGTCATGGTTTTTACTGCAGCAATTACAGACATCGTGGGCGGGATGGTAACAACGTCCTTTGATGCTATCGTCATTATGTCGCCCTGATGTTCTGATATCCTGGATTTAAAATCAAGAGGAGCCTGGTTTCGAATATATCCACCGCGGATTTCCTTTGATACATTACCTTTCTGGTTTTTCATAAAAACACCTTTAAATGAACGCTTTGATTATGTCGTTTCTATCCACAATACCAACAAGATCTCCATCGTTGACCACGGAAAGTCTTCCTACATCCAGTTTTAGGAATGCCTGGATGGCTTCCTTCAAAGTAGCCATGGGAGAAAGTGTATAAGCTGGAGAGCTCATCACTTTTTCAACAGGAGGGGACATTGTAGATTTTGTCCCGTGCTCATCTTCTCTTTCGATCCTTGCATAACCTGCCCTGATGATATTTCGTCTTGTCACCATTCCGACAAGCTGACCATCCTTAACAACAGGAAAGCCAGAAAAGCCCATCTCTTTCATGTTCAGCCAAACTCTCGCGATACTGTCCCGGGGCGAGCATGATTTTACATCTCTGGTCATAACATCCTCAACTATCTTTTTAGGAATATTATCAGCCTTAAGGTTCCTGAAGATATCCACTGTGCTCAGAATACCCACAAGTGACTTATCATTACTTGATCTGATCACCGGGACACGACCCAGGTCTGAATCCACCATTATTTTTGCAGCATGCATCATATCCATTTCAGGATATACTTCCGGGAATTCAGATGTAAAACCATTCACTGTGACATTGGATTTAGTAGAATAAATGCTTAGAGCATCTTTTTCAGAAAGCATACCAATAACCCTGTTCTTTGAATCAACAACTGGCAGGGTGCGTTTATTATGGTCTCTTATCATCTGGCGCGCATGTGTCATGAAATCTGTATCATGCAAAAAAACTGGATTCTTTGTCATGATGTCTTCAACTTTCATATGATACCTCCTATTACCATTCATATATTTTTTATATATGTGTTTTTTACGGTCTTAAGTTTCTGAGCAACTCTCACAAAGCAATTTGCCATTCACAAGTAGCAAATCATCAGCATTATCGCCGCATTCTTCGCATATTCCCCGGTTGATCCTCTGGGGTGTTTCGCTTGTAAAGATCTTCTCACGATGCATCTTAATAAGGTCAGAGAAGATGCTTCCCATTTCTGCTGAAACTGCGATGAGGTCGATATCCGTAACAATACCGATCAGTTTTCCCATTTCAACCACAGGTAGCCTTCGGATCTTCAGTTTGACCATCATATGCATGGCTTCCGTGACGTCCTGTGTTGCAGATACGGTTATCAAAGGAGTTGTCATCAAATCTTTGACAGAAATAGCACCGGGTTTAAGATTCTTAGTTATTATCTTTCTAACAATATCGCGTTCAGTGACAATTCCTATCGGGTGTTTTCCATCCGTAATGATGACACTGCCAACATCAAGCTCCAGCATTTTTCGAGCTAATTGCGGGACATCGCTTTTGATGTCAACGGTCGCAACGTTCCTCGTCATTATATCTTTTACCGGCATCCTGAGTTCCATGTGAATTTCTCCCTATGATGTAATAATGTTCTTTGGAGTGTTTATATGTTGTGCTAAGTCTTACATATCCACCTATAGCATCGAAATACCGTTGGAAAAAACCATCAAAATTTGATAGTGATGCATTATTTCACCAAGCAACGAACTAAACG
>JAUSDC010000225.1 GCA_030650845.1 Candidatus Methanoperedens sp. | reverse complement strand
AACCTGTAATAGAGACGTCGGATGTCCTCATTGCATGCCCTGGAAGTCCTACTGCTCCAAGGATGTCAGAGCCAAGCGCGATCGAGTTTGTGATAGAGGATGGAAAAATATCAGGTCATATCATCACATTTGAAGGAACGCTATGCAGCGCACTTGATAGTGCCAGGTATTTCAGAAATCGTTTGTGATGGTTTATAATGATGGTCTGTAATAAGTTTTTTATACCATAGGTACATCAAGAGCCGAAAAAGACAGGAATCATTATGACTATCCAGAAAGGAGATTTCATCAGAGTTTCATACACAGGAAAGAACGAAGACCGAGTTTTTGACACCACGAATGAGGAAATCGCTAAGGCAAACGAAATCTACAATGAGAAAGGAAAGTATGGCGGAGATGTCATTATTGTTGGAGCAGGTCATACAGTTGCTGGTCTTGATGAAGACCTTGTTGGGAAGGATGTGGGATATTCAGGAAGCGTTACCATGCCGCCAGAAAAAGCCTTTGGTGAGAGGAACCCTGAACTTATAGAAACCGTCCCCATCACCAAGTTCGAACAGAGACCGCAGGTCGGGATGCCTGTTCTTGTGGATGGCAGGCAGGGTATAGTAATTCGTGCTATCGGAAGAATGGCAACGGTGGACTTTAACAGGTTCCTTGCAGGTCAAACAGTCACATATGATTACGAGATAAAAGAAAAGGTCGAAGATAATGAGGGTAAGGTCAAAGGACTTCTTGGTCTATATATCGGAAAAGAGTTCTCGGTTGAAATAAAAGACAGCACTGCAACAGTTGAGATACCATCTGAGATCACATTTAACCAGAGATGGCTCATGTCAAAGCGCCAGATCGCAAATGAGCTCATTGAAAATACTGATATTATAGAAGTCGTGTACCTTGAGAGGTATAAGAAGAATTAATATCATCCTTTTACAAGCGGAAGTACAATTTCCCACAATATCATCAGTACGACAGCAACTTCTAGAAGCATTGTCAATTGCTCTGAAGAAAGCTGTCTTGCAGTAGAGTACAATTCCTGAAGCGCATCGATCTTATGCTCCACTACTTTTTCAAAGTCCCAAACTTTGAGAGTATTCAACATTCTTTGATAGGCTGACTGGTAATACCAGTCCTGAGTGATCTTATGAGGATTCATCAGATCCTCGATATCATCAAGTATGATAAGCCCTATTTCGCTCACTTTTAGCAGGGATCTTTCAAGATTACGCGGAGCCTGGGTCAGGAAATAGACTTTTGAGCTGTGCATTTTCTTTATAGCAACAAATGCATGGGTTATCTCCTGGTCTATCTTCCTGTCATATATCTGGAAAAGCAGTAATAATGAAATAGACAGCTCAAGCAATTCACGCAGGTCCTTGAGGTAATCATCGCAGCCCATGATGAAAACGCCTTCAGGAGAGGCAAGGAAAAGATCTTCATCATAATATGACAGGTCATTCGCGAGTTTATCGTTGATCTCTTTGCTGTGCAATGGTCGTATTGATGTCTCACCTGACAGGAAGCGTGTAATGATCTCGCCATACTGGTCTTTTAATCCTTTTTGGTCGAGTACTGGTTTAAAATCCTTGATCTTTAAAAGTGTGTATCTCTTGGTAATAGGATATTCCGGGCCTTTCTTTGAAGGATTAAGTTTATCATGGATCTCAGCGATCTTTTTGTTCGAGAACGACTGAAAATCAAGCCCCTCGACGATGATAGTATTTGAGTGGAGGGCAACCAGAATATCATTCAATAATATCCTGTCTCTGATCTCTATTTCAGTCCTCAGTATCGATACACCGGCTATAAAAACATCTGTATAAATATTCACGTTGCAGGTTATTTTTTCACTGCCTGAAACAATAACTGCCACGCCTTCTGATTGTTCCATCTCTATTGGCTTGTTCCATCTTTCTGCAATTATGTCCGAACCAATGAGTTTGGTCAACAGGTTCTTATCCAGTTCTCCACCCGGGCTGAAAGCCAAAAGTATGGTTAGCTTACCGTTGAAAATTGTCAGGTCACCAGAGGCGTCCATGCTGTAATATATGTTTTAAAAAGTATATATATTATTACGACTGGATCAGGGACAGTCCTGTCATCTCCTCGGGTTTTTCAATGTCCAGTACCTCAAGTATGGTGGGGGCTATATCAGCCAGTATTCCGTTCCTTAAATTTATTCCTTTCTCACATATCACAAAAGGCACGCGGTTGGAGGTGTGAGCCGTATGTATTCCGCCAGTTTCATCTAGCATTTTCTCTGCATTCCCGTGGTCTGCGGTGAGAATAAGAAGCCCTACAGCTTGTATTACAGCGTCATACACTCTGCCAATACACGAGTCTATTGCTTCAACTGCTTTAACTGAAGCCTCAAACAAACCGGTGTGACCTACCATGTCACAATTAGCATAATTAAGGACAATAACATCATATTTCCCAGAAGCCACTGCCTTCACCACTTCATCAGTTACCTGGAAGGCGCTCATTTCAGGCTGGAGGTCGTAAGTCGCAACCTTTGGAGAGGGAATAAGGACTCTATCTTCGCCGGGAACAGGCACCTCTATACCACCATTAAAGAAGAACGTGACGTGCGCATATTTCTCGGTCTCTGCTATCCTGAGCTGTTTTAAATGATGTCGTGATAGTACTTCTGCCAGGATATTTTTCAGCGACTCAGAATGGAATGCAATTGTGACTCCAAATGTCTCATCATATTGGGTCAGGCATATGAAATGTGTATTCGGATGTGATTTTCGTTTAAATCCTGTGAAATCTTCATCTATAAATGCACGGGTAATCTCGCGGGCACGGTCAGAGCGGAAATTGAAGAATATAATGGCGTCATTATCAGATATACGGGATATGGGTTTGTTGTTCCTGACTATAACAGTTGGGGCTACGAACTCATCAGTTACACCTCGATCATAAGCGTTTTTTACTGCAATAGAAGCACTTTCTGCCGCGTCGCCTATTCCTTTTGTCAGGGAATCATAGGCTTTCTCCACCCTCTCCCACCTCTTATCCCTGTCCATTGCATAATATCTTCCTGAAATAGTGGCGAACTTTCCTCCAAGCTCGGTCATCTTTTTTTCAGCATCTTCAATATAAGTGAGAGCGCTTTTTGGGGCAACGTCCCTGCCATCAAGGAACGCATGAACAAATACTTTTGCAATGCCCTGCTCCTTTGCCATGTCAAGAAGCGCATACATATGACTTATGTGGCTGTGCACCCCGCCGTCTGAGAGAAGCCCCATAAGATGAAGGGATGATCCTTTCTCTTTCACTTTTTTTATAACTTCAAGAAGAGCCCTGTTCTTCTTGAATTCTCCTTCGCGAATGGATCTTGATATTCGTGTCAGGTCCTGAAATACGACCCTTCCGGCGCCGATATTGAGATGCCCTACCTCAGAGTTTCCCATCTGTCCTTCTGGCAACCCTACTGATTCTCCTGAGGATTCAAGTTCACAATGAGGATATGTTGAGAAAATCCTGTCAAGGTTGGGAGTTCTTGCAGCTGCTATGGCATTGCCAGATTTATTCATGTTGATACCGTATCCATCCAGTATCATGAGCAGCACAGGTCTTTTCTTGATCATTGGTGCAGAATGGTTTCCGAAAGTGTATGAAGTTATCTATATCCTGCAATAAGTATTTATAAAAAACTAAACATATAATCTTCATACATGGAACTGATACCGTCATCCCTTGGCGACATGAGCGTGATCCTGGATTTCTTCCAGAAACTCGTGCTGGCTTCACTTATCGGCATCCTGATAGGCATAGAAAGGGAACACAGGCGAGCAGAAGGGCGTGAGTTAATAGCGGGTGTGCGCTCATTTACCATAGCAAGTATTACAGGAATGGTCTCTTCTTACCTTGCTCTCACGGTTAATCCAGGTATCCTGCTTGTATCACTAGCATTTTTTTCAATGATCTCGGCAATATATGTGTATATTAAGAACGTCACCCTGAGACAGCCCGGAATAACAGGTCCGATAGCGCTCTTTTGTACATTTCTCCTCGGGATTTTTATAACCCACAACCAGTACATGATATCCATTGCCGGAGCTGTTGTTATTACACTCCTTCTTGCAGAGAAGCGGAAGCTTCATTCATTTGCAACTGAACTTACTGATGTTGAGATACAAAGCGCGGTACGTTTTCTTGCTGTGATCTTCATACTGTATCCTGTGACACCAGAAGAATTGTTCATGGGTGTCATCAATCCAAGATGGGTGCTATTGATCGTGATCGTGGTTTCAACCATCAGTTTCATCAGCTTTATTACAATGAAAAAATTCGGTCCAAAGTACGGACTTCCGATCTCTGGACTTCTTGGGGGGATCGTAAACAGCGAAGCCACAACAGGTGCCATAGCTGCAATGGCTAAAGAAAAGAGTGAACTTGTGGAATCAAGCTTTACCGGCATCATTATGTCCAATGCTTCAATGCTTGTGAGAAATCTGCTCATAGCGCTGATAGTCGATCCAAGCGGCAGGGTGTTCCTGCTTATGGCGCCGCCGCAGATAGTGATCACGTCTTTTGCCGTGTCTGCTTTAATAAGATCAAGGAATGGAACTCATGTCAGCGAGATGATAAAACTCGAATCACCATTCGCGCTCTCTTCTGCGGTTAAATTCGGTTTCGGTTTTGCAGCTTTATCTATGTTCTCAACATTTGCTAACAGATATGCAGGGGCAGCAGGCGTATATGCCACCGCTCTTGGAGGTTTTGTAAGTAGCGCAGTAGTGACAGCATCTGTCGTGTCGCTTGCGGTTAGCGGTCATGTTTCCCCAACTACCGCGGCGCTGACAGCCGTGCTTGCAGGCATAATGAGCACAGGGACAAAGATATTTATCGTGAAATGGTCAGGTCCGAATGAGCTTGCAGAATTGATAAAGAAGACTTTCACTAAGTTTATCTATCTTGGAATAGCGGTCATAATAATATGGGGGATCTTGATCACATATATTCGAATATAGAAACAGATCAACAGGGGATAAATCAAAATGGCATAATTATTGCATCTGGAACATCAAATCTCGGCGGTCTAATGCTCCCGATAATATCTAATGCGATCTCATAATTGCTTTGCATTATCCTGCTTTTCTGTATGAATGGCTTCATTTTCCCAACCAGCCTATTGATTTCGATATCGCCCAGGGTTATCCCCATCTCATATAATCGTTTTTCTTTTTGAAGGGATTTTAAAAGGCTGAAATAGTTCATTGGAGTGCAAAAAATAACGACAGTCCTGAGTTCAGATTGCTCAGTAAGGACGTTCAATCCTTCAAGGATATTTGAGGTTTTGATCTCTTCTTCCATGATCTTATGGTCAAGGAATTTCTCGTATGCATTCAGGAAAAGAAGGGCATTATCTTTCAAACTCCTGACAAAATGCTCCCTGGCTCTGTATTTTAGAAGCCTTCTTATGCGGTAAAGAAGTTCAGTATAGAATTTTTCAGTCTCTTCGTATGAGATTGCGGTCTGTCTTGCTGCCATTGTGCTGTACCACATGTGTTCTGGAGACTCGCGAAGGTTCATGATCTCATTGAGTTCCTTTGCCATCTGCAGTACGAATTCGCTGTCTGTGTCAAAAGCGTTTTCATATACCGGGATAAGTTCTTCCCTTGTTTTCATGGAAAGTCCATAAAAGACAACGTTTAAAGGTAGATGCTCTTTATTTTCTATGAGTCTTATCAGCCGGTCTATAATACCCAGTATATAAATGCAATAAACTGATCTTGAAGCATCCTCAATGCAGGCTCCTGCCTGATAATACTCTTTCCAGAACTCAGAGGGCGACAGCAGCCTTTTATTGTACCTGTTCTCAAGCCCGACTAAGTCCACGGATATATCAAAGAAGACTGCCTGCGGGTCAATGGTATCAATCAGGCGCAGTACCTCGTTATGGACTTCCTCAACGCCCTTCATCGCATGGCGGGCGCTCTGGGAAAAGTATCTTTCAAGCCCGTATGGGGACTCAAGGTGGCTCTTCAGTGTTTTGTCATCAAGTTTAATGAGCCAGTCCCTTACCGCAACATCATGGACATCGAATACACTAATTATGGGTATCAGGAATAGGTCTGTCATCGATAAGATGTTGTTCTACATTTATAAATCGATGATGGTCATGCTTTTAATATCTGCTGCTTTCTGGAGTACTGTCCTTATCTCTTTTCTGAAATCAGCTCCGCCGCAGTTGTCAAGATATGCAAGCCCTTCCTTGATCTTTGAACTATCAGGAGATGGGTTCTGGAGTTCGGACAGGGCGTTTATAAGGACGCTGATGTCCTGTTTTTGCGACGAGCCTGTGACAAGGACGTAAGAATCTCCCTGTCTTTCTAATCTTACCATTATTCCTCCGATGTATGCATCCAATAGTTATTCTGCTGCCTGAGTTCTTATAATTTTGGTAGCCCGAACTCTCCAAGTCTTCCCTTAGCCATCTCCCTCTTTTCCTGGTGTTCTTTCAGGAATCCACTCATAAGCTCTGCTGTATATTTCTTGCAGTTTCCGCAGGTGCGCGTCCCTCCCACACAGTCTTTATAGACTTCAAGAAGTTCACTATCATCCTCAACAAGATGGTAAAGCAATAATTCGTACACAGTGCACTTATCCGGCTCTCCTCCAAATTTTTTCTGCTCTTCAACTGTGACCCTGCCGCCGGTTTTTGCGCGCATCACCTTCTTTGCACCCTCCTCAGGCCTGTCAGTGAGTGCTATGTAGCTCTCAGGGACGCTGCTTGACATTTTGCCGCCCTGTAAGCCTGTCATGAACTTGTGGTAAGTGGATGCTGGTGGCATGAAAGCATAACCACCGTATTTTAATTCAACCTCACATACCGTAGATCCTACTTCTTCTAAACTGTATTTGAAAATATCGACATGTTCCTCATGAAGTTTTCCCCCTGTGCACTTTGCGATCTCTCTTAGCGCTTCTTTCGGGGCAGCTTTCCCGCGCACACTTATATACGATCTCCCGTTATCCTGCCGTTCTTCCACGACGAACATATTTACTTTGTATGCAAGACCCCTTGTCAGCCTGATGTGCGGATCCTGGTCTGCGCCCACCGGGATCACAACTGGTTTTGGACCTCCGAATTCCTTTGACTGTGGATTCAGTATATCCGCGCTCTGGGTAAGCGCGCTGACCATGTGAGCAATGTTTGTCTCCCCGTTGAAACCGTATATAGCTGATAGTTCTGAGAAGTTCGCCTTAATGCCAAGCTCAAAAGCCAGTGATTTCACCGACTCCAATCCTGACTGAAAATAGATGTGCGCCCCCGGTTCGAGCCCGAATGCGATGGCGCTGAGGATGTACTCATTGATGCCGTATTCCCTGCATTCCTTCCAGGTCTTACCCCTGACAGCATGCGCCTCCATGTCGGCTATGGCAAGGAATGCCTCTCCTCCCTGCTGCTGGTGCCATATTATCTCTTCCATCACCATCTTGTGCCCCAGGTGCGCCCTGCCAGAAGGCATGAAGCCGCTCATGGCTGCAAAAGGCTTTCCGGAAAGCATGGCTTCAAGCACGGAATCATAGCTTCTGTGTCCGAAAATGATATGCCTTCGCATGTACCTGTGCGGGTTTTTTATTTTACTGAGAAGCTCATCGAACTTCGATATCCCGAACTCATCGAACAGTTTTGAGTAATTGTCTATTTTAACTGCGCCCCAGGGGTCGAGTGTGGTCATGGTGTTTTCTGGTACTAAAATCTCCTATAGATATGTAAAGCTTGTTGTAATGTTCAGGGCATGAACGATATCACCAGTATCGCAGCTGTCGTAAGCGCTCCGGCGCATGCCACCAGCCTGATCTTGCGTGCTTCAAAGATTTTGTATGTTGCCATGCAAATAAACAGGTATGGCAGCAGCGTCGTAATTACGGAGATGCTGGCTAGCTCATTAAAGTGGTTCGAGAATAAAAGAAGTATCGAACTTAAAATGGCAGTAAGTATCGTTGCAGAGACCGGGGTTCCTTGCGTACTGATGTTCCTGAACAAGGGCACTTTCAACTCACCTGAAATGTTCTGGATAACCCTTGAAGTCCCCAGCATGTATGCGTTCAATGCAGACAGCATCGCTATGATTCCAATTACTGCAATAAGCTTTTCAGATTCAGCGAACACAAGCCCGGAAGCAGTCGCAACAGGCGCAGGGGACAGGGCAAGAGCCACGCTTCCAACGCTACCTATCAGGGAAATGTTTAACAGTGCATATACAGAGATCACGATTACCATAACGAATATCAGTGACCTGAATATGATATCTTTCCCTTTGGTCTCATCAGCAGGTATGGCACATATCTCAAATCCAGTAAAAGTCCAGTAGATAATAATTATAGCTTTCAGGAAATCCATATTTCCTGAAGGATAGAAGGGTGTAAAGTTGCTGAGATGAATAAATGGTATCAAAAGGATTGCAAGAATTATGAGAGGGACTGTCTTCAGGGTAGTCAGGATATTTTCTGTTGTACCTGAAAGGGAAACTCCTCTCACATTGAGCGCGCAGAATCCGAAAATTATCAGCACCTCAATGGGAATAACATTCTTGATACCAAAAAACGAGATATACTGTCCTATTCCGGCGGCTATCGTGGCATTCCCGAATACAGAGGAGACCATATACAGGATAACGACAGCAGAGGATATTTTTTTATTGAATCCTTTTGCAATTATTGAATAAAAAGCACCAGTAGAAGGATACCTGGATGATGACCACGCGAATGATAACATGACGCAAGAAGCGGAAATTGCCACAATAAGCCATGCAAGAAGTGAGCTTGGGCCTGCAATTCCTGCTGCAATGCCAGGAACAACGAATATGCCAGAGCCAATGGTGCCCCCAACGCCAAGGCTTACAAGTTCGAACGTGCCAAGTGACTTTCTATATCTTTTTTCAGTGACCACTAACATATAATATTGTTATTGTGATTAGTATATTACTGAATACTGAGGCGTTGTGATATCAATCCCTGAGACAATCTTTCAGATCTGAAATGAACAATGAAAGTGCCTCTTCAGTAAGATGCGGCATTATCACAAGCCTCATAGCCCTTGGCGAGCGGGTTATCGAGGTGAACCAGCCCCTTGAACGAAGTCGTTTTCTTACATTATCAATATCCGGTACATCAAGAGCAACGATATTCATCACAGGGTCAATGAGCGGTGTAATCCCGAACTCCTGAACTTCATCCACAAGTCTGCGTGTCATTTTCATGCATTTATCCACTATCTTTTTGTAGCCTTCTTTTCCAAGGTGCGTCATTACAGCATATGTTGCCGCAACAGATGCGCCGCTTCTTGTTCCGGTGAGAGAATGCTGCTTCCTGATAGTGAGATACGGCGTATCGATCTCCAGGGGAAGAAGACAGGCTACATCTTTGAATAACAGCCCGCCTGCAGGTATGGTCGAAAGACCCATCTTATGAGGATCAGATGTTATCGAGGAAACTCCGCTGACAGAAAAATCAAAATCATATTTTTTATCAAGAAAAGGTATTACAAATCCGCCAAAAGCAGCATCAATGTGCAGGAAAATGTCGTGAGATCCTGCAAGTTCCGCAAGCTCATTTATCGGGTCTATCTGCCCGAACTCTGTGGAACCTGCGATACCCACAATAGCTGAGGTATTATCATCTATAAGGCTTTCAACAGATCCGAGATCTACCTTGAATTCACTATCTAGATATGCCTTTCTGACCTCTATTCCCAGAATGTCAGCGACCTTATCAAATGAAAAATGAGCAGATGAAGGGACAATCACATTCGGGTGTTTTTTTTTCGAGAGATTTCGGGCTGTTCGCAACGCCTGGATATTGGATTCCGTTCCTCCGGTCGTGATATAACCACAGGCGTTCGGGTCTCCCAGCAATCCGCCCATGAGGGTTATGACTTTCTCTTCAAGTTCTTTCGTTCCTTGAAAAAGACCGAAATCCCCGAGATTTGATTCTATGAACTGCATGTGGGCTTTTACCGCAATGGGGTGTGGTCTAGTGCACATGGCGCTGAGCACTTTATCATAAGATGTATCTTTTGACCGTGTTTTATCCAGCATGGACATCACATCTTTCTCTGAGAGCCCTTTCTGGTTCATGAGCTAATCACAATAATACACGTTTATAAATAGTTCGGATTTGGATCATCAATTTCTATGAATTCATAGAAATTATCCCAGTTAAGGACAGTTGAAACACATCCTGCCCTATCCAGCACGAGTCCTACGCCAAAAAGGTTTAACTTCTCGCACATCTCAAGCCCGGCTTTAATTTCAGTAATGCAGCCAACACCGAGTATGGCATTGGGTTTATGTTTTCTGACAAGCCGTTTAATAAAACTTGAGCCAGGGACTATGAATACTTTATACCCGATACTTTCTGCGCTTTTTATTGCATTGCCGACCTCACAGTGCCCACAGTTAATGCATTTCATTCCATCAGGACTCAATTTTGAGGGACAGTCCACGGCTCTCAGGCATTGGGGTAAGAAGATCAACCGTTTATTGACCGGGGTTTCCCTGAATTTTCTTAAGGAGATCTTGTTCTTAAGAGTTATTCCCACATCATCCACAATGCTGTCATCCACTCCAACAAGCCGGAAAATAGCCTTGACAATAGTTTCAAGGACTTTAATTGAAAACAACATGAAATTGGGGAAGATGAACCTCTCTGTCTTGAAGGAATACGCTATTAGAACAGAACCCAGGACTGCAAGGATCAGAAGAGCTATAGCTCCATATATTACTGTCTTTCCTATTAATATGAACAATGAATCGATCTCGATCGCCATTTGTTAAATAAAACATGCTACATATAGATAAGTCTATCCAGGGATTAAAATAGAATCTGAATATATTTAAATAGATAATTCATGGGCCCGCTGAGACTCGAACTCAGGATCTCCGCTGTGTGAGAGCGACGTCATAGCCGACTAGACCACGAGCCCTAAGACGCTGATTGATGGTATGTATCCCTAATAAGATTATCGTTGTGGGCGCACTAACTATTTATCATAACATTACAATTTACATAAAGGAGATAATCCTTTATGAGTTTTCCAGTCACATCTGCCAGTTTTTTAGCGAATTTAACATTGATGCTTCAGATAGCTGTGTTTTTTATCCTTTTTCTTGCTGTAATGCATGCAAAAAAGAAGGAATTTTTAAAACATTTTAAAAAAGCTGATATTGCGGTAATTTTTGGTATCCTTGCTTTTTTTTGGATGAGCTATCGCTTTGTGAGTAATTTACGCCCGATCATTTTACATATTACTTCACCGGACAGTCTTCTTGTGATCGCACATGCCGTAGCAGGACTTCTTGCGTTATCTGGCGGCCTTGCGTTTGCGTTAAACAGGTTTATTAATAAGACTTTGATCCCGATGAGATTGGTTTTTCTTGCATGGACGATCGCACTGCTTCTGGGTATAGCGCTGTATGCCTTATATTATATGACATGATGTATCAATGATTTTTGATCTCTTCATGACCTAGGAAAACAGGATAGCAACAAAAGGCTTAAATGCAACAAAACCATAATGGCGAATCCCGTAAATGTCCGGATAGTGTAGCGGCCTATCATGAGGGCCTGTCGAGCCCCCGACCCGGGTTCAAATCCCGGTCCGGACGTACCAATCTAAAATATCCTTGATAGATATATTTTGATAAGCTGATATGTCGGAGCCCGATTCATTAGTCATCGAAGAGAAAAACCGACGATAGAACACGGATTTCACAGATGACATGGATACGCACGGATCCATGAAAATCCGTCTGATATCCTATTTTATTAATACGAATATTTTTAAAATCACAAGTCCTTTGAGTATGACATTCAGGAACTTAAAAAGGTTTTAATGATAAAGAGCTTAAAGGAAATACCCAGGATCGGAGAAAAAACTGCAAGCCGGTTAATTGAACATTTCGGCTCGGAAAATAATGCGATTGAGACGATTTTAAAGGGAGACATCGCAGGCATAGCAGAAATAGAAGGGATGACAGAAAAATCCGCGATATCTCTTGTACTGGAAGCTGTTGCTGCAAATGAAGGCTTTAACATCAGGGATTTTCTAAAGACCGGGGAAATCCAGGAAATATATAAAAAGATCATGACACTGATATCCGACTGTGCGCACACAGATCATGCCAGGAGTAAATTACAGTTATACATTCCATACCCCTCAGGAAAAAAAGATAGTATACTCAAACTCCAAAAAGAGCTTGAAACCATTATTGATACTGCAGGCAAGCTGGACGAAGATGAACTTTCCGGCCTTTTATCGAAAGTAAGACCTGTAAAAACAGAGATCAACATCCCTGTGATAAGGGACAGGGTCATGATCGCGACAACGCCGCAGGAGTTCGAAGCTGCCAGGAATTTTCCCATCAGTGTCCATCTGGTTTCAGATGCAAGAGAAGCTGTGGATACTGCACGCGGGTATTCTTATGTTTTCATAGGCAGTGGTCTTGCCGGCATGGATTTCCCTGAGGATATAGATGTTGAAGTCGTGGATATAGGGAAAGCACAGATGTGGCAGGTGGCTCCTGAAAAAGAACTGGCTTTCTTTGTAAAAAACCTTGAATCGATAAGCTGCGCTATTTCTGTTTTCAGGATCATCAGAAAACAAGCGCCTGATTTTTGTAGTAAAATAACGCAGTTTGAGATCGAACGCCTGTCCTCAGAGATGTCCAGGCTCTCAAAAGATGCAGATCTAAGGAAAGGTATAGATAATGAGATAGACCGTTGCAGCCTGATCTATGAGCATTTGAACGATGCTATCGCTGTGGCAGAAAACCATGCAGCCATGGAATTCGGTTCTCTCATTGAAAAAAGCTCAGTTACTGTAAAAGGTTTTGACCTTCTGACCGCAATGGATGGAAGCGCAAGAGGGCTTTTTGAAAACGAGATAAGGGAGAAATATAATACTGTAACAGGCAATGCCATTCGATCACTTGCTGCTGAACTTGGATTGAATCCTGCCGAGTCACAATTCGTTCATAATTTCTTCAGTGATGAGGTATCGCATCCTGTAAAGGTTAACAGGCGCGCAGTGGATGAGCTGAAAAACCACCTGCTTCGAAATATTAATTCTAGAAAAATGGTCATTTTAAGAAACAGCGCGCGCGAGCTTTCAAAACTGAAAGAGACTGCAACTCTTGTCGTTCGTGAAGTGCTTGACTTTGATGTTGGTTACGCAATAGCATGTTTTTCCCGCAGGTTTAACCTGAGCATGCCAGTGATCCAGAATAATAACGGAATAGGTTTCGCAGGGGGGAGAAATCTATTTATTGAAGCCGCGGTGCCGATAAATTATACTGTTGGAGCGACAAGTTTTAATTGCAGTATAAATAAACTCAAAGACGCCCGGGTTGTCCTGTTAAGCGGCGTGAATTCGGGAGGGAAGACTTCCACTCTTGAACTGCTGGCGCAGACGGTGATACTGGCTCATATGGGTTTTCCTGTTCCTTCAGAGCATTGTGAGATAGGTTTGGTAGAGGAATTTTATTATTTCGGGAAGTCCAGAGGTACTATGGACGCCGGGGCTTTTGAAACCACTATCAGGAATTTCTCTGCAGTTTCGAACACAAAGAGCAAGATAGTCCTTGCTGACGAAATGGAATCCATAACAGAGCCTGGCGCATCCGCAAAGATAGTCTCAGGGATACTTGAGGAGCTTGACGACAATAAGGGGATCGGTGTTTTCGTGAGCCATCTTGCAGAGGCGATACTTAAGAATACTGACCGTGAGATCCGGGTTGACGGCATCGAGGCAAAGGGACTGGATGAGAATTTCAATCTTATCGTGGACAGGAACCCACGGTATAATTATCTTGCGCGAAGTACACCTGAGCTTATTGTGGAGAGACTGGCGAGGAAGGAGAAGGGGAATGAGTTCTACAACAGGTTATTAAGAAAATTCAAGTAGTTCCAAAAGATCAAGAATGAGAATAAAGTATAATATGCTTAGTGACTAATCTAATCATAGGGGTTTTAAAATATGCCATACGAACAAAAAAATTTTGACGCTCTCCTGGGCACAAAAGGTCTGAGCGACACTCTGCTTAAGAACCACTTCACACTTTACCAGGGCTATGTAACGAACACGAACAAAGTAAGCGACGCGCTGAGCTCACTTTTTAAGGAAGGAAAGGCAGCGACTCCGGAATACGCTGAACTTAAGCGCAGGTTTGGCTGGGAATGGAACGGGATGAGGCTGCACGAATTATATTTCGGGAATATTGTCAAAGGCGGTAAACCGATCGATAAAAACAATAATTTATCTAAGAAGATTACTGCGGATTTTGGCTCTTATGAGAACTGGGAGAAGGATTTCAAAGCCACAGGGACAATGCGCGGCATCGGATGGGTCGTGCTGTACCATGATACAATGTCAGGACGTCTCTTCAATACCTGGATAAACGAGCACGATGTGGGACATCTCTCAGGTGCGACGCCACTTCTTATTATGGATGTCTTTGAACATTCCTACATGGTGGATTACGGGCTAAAGAAAGCGGATTATATCGAAGCGTTCTTCAATGCCATCGACTGGATTGCGGTTGGAGCAAGGTTAAAATAAGTAAAACTACTTAACTAACTCCATATCTTTCCCGCTCACCTGATTTTTTTACACCCATGATTTTGCCTCCAATTCATATTGAGGTGAGGTAAGATATATATTGTTTCACCCATTATATCTCGATAAAGGAAAGGTATCCAATTATACCTACTGGATAAAAAGCAGCTATGAACGAAATTACAGCCTTTGTGTTATATTTTCTTGCGTTCGCATTAATACACAGCTTTCTTGCTACGGATAATGCAAAGGAAAGGGCTGAAAAAATACTGAAAAGCAATTTCAGGTTTTACAGGATCATCTATAACATCATCAGTTTTATTACTGCAGCGCCTGCCTTTTATGTCTGGTGGATATCATCATCTTCGACACCTGTTGTTTACAACTTTCCTGAATGGTCACATCCTTTTTTAACAATATTACAACTCCTGGCCATCGGACTTTTCGGATATTCTGTGTTTCAATACGATCTGCTTGAATTCGCTGGGCTAAGAAAGAAGAAGATCGATAGCAAGCCATTAACAGATGGTGTATACAGGATAGTTCGCCACCCGCAGTATACAGCATTAATTATTCTGATGTTTTCACATAATAGAATGACAGTTCTCGACCTGACAGCTGCAGTGCTTGTTTCTGTTTACTGCATAATTGGAGCTTTCATAGAAGAGAAGCGGCTTGTTTCTTCCTATGGTGACAGATACAGAAAATATCAGCAGGAGGTTTCCATGTTCGTTCCCGTAAAGTGGATACTAAAGAGGATATAAGGCGCCGTCTGTTGAGATTTTGAGGTGGATTTGTCTTATTTCAAAGGTTACTATCAGGTGATCGCAGCAAGCATCCTTTACGGGCTGATAGGGATCTTCATAAAGCTCATCACTGATATGCCGATCGGCTCAATAATCTTCTTCAGGATACTTTTCGCACTCACTGCAATATCGCTGTATCTTTTTTTCTCAGGCAGGTTTTTCGAGTTGAGGCTCAAAGAAAAAAAGAGCTATCTGCTTATGCTGGGATTATTCGAGGCGGCTGCAGTGCTGGCTAATTTTTATTCGATCAGGTACACTACAGTATCTATCGCCGTCCTCCTGCTGTATACCACGCCGATATATGTCACACTTCTTTCACCCCTCGTTCTAAAAGAAAATATCACGAAACGCAGTATTATTGCATTACTGCTGTCAATAACGGGAGTCGTTCTGGTCGTACAGCCCCAGACCCATCAGAATGGAATAAATATAATCGGTATGGGGCTGGGACTTGCTTCGGGTCTATTATTTGCCTGTATGATACTGACTTCAAGAAAGATCAAGGATATTTATACAGGCACAGCCCAGGCGACATGGTCTATGATCGTATCATTGATAATATTTTCACCTTTTGCCTTTGCTGTAAGTACGGATGTGCTGAAAGATCACATGCAGCTTCTCATATTGTTCGGATTGATACCCACTGCGATAGGAGGGATACTTTACTTCAGTGGATTGAGGCTCATAAAAGCTCAGAGCGCAAGCATTATCAGCCTGCTTGAGCCAGTGAGCGCTGTTCTATTTGCATATATTATATTGAGTAACACTATTGCAATTACCACTGTCCTTGGGGGAGTATTCATTCTAATGGGAGCTTATCTAATCAGCACTGAAGACTCATCTTAATAACGATGCATGTAAAACCATTTAAAGCAGGAAAAATATGATAGGAGTAGAATGGTAAAAGTTGATAAATTCATCCATGACAGCATCGAGAAGATAAAAAAAGACGTGAAGGGCAGGGCAGTTATCGCGCTCTCGGGGGGTGTGGATAGCTCGGTCTGCGCAGTGCTGGCTCACAGGGCGATTGGAGACCAGCTTACGCCTATATATATCGATACAGGACTCATGCGCAAAGGGGAGACTGAAAGAATAAAGAAAATATTCGCAAGCATGAACCTCATGGCGATCGATGGTAAAGTGAATTTCCTTCGTGCGTTGAAAGGTCAGAAAGACCCCGAAAAAAAAAGAAAGGCGGTGGGCGAGGCATTTATCAGAGAATTTGAGAGAGAAGCCAGAAAACTTGGCGCCAGATACCTTATCCAGGGGACTATATATCCGGACAGGATAGAATCGGAAGGCGGTATCAAGAGCCACCACAATGTAGGCGGTCTTCCTTCAGTTATTGATTTTGAGGGCATAGTAGAGCCAATCCAGGATTTGTACAAGGATGAGGTGCGTGAAGTGGCAAGGGCGCTCGGGCTTCCTAAAGAGATCTCTGACAGGATGCCATTCCCGGGACCGGGACTCTCGGTCAGGATTATCGGCGAAGTGACTGAAGAGAAGCTTGACGTGGTTAGAGCTGCCAACGCTATTGTGGAAGAGGAACTGGTAAGGCAGTTCGCACCGTGGCAGACCTTTGCAGCGCTTATCGAAAAGGGAACTGGTGTGAAGGGCGACAACCGAGTTCATGGATGGATAATCGCTGTGCGCGCCGTGAGTTCAAGGGACGGTATGACGGCAGAGGCGATGGAGCTTCCTTGGGAAGTGTTAAGGAAGATCGAGTCGCGCATCACAAGCGAGATACCCAGTGTAGCGAGGGTGCTATATGATATTACTCCGAAACCGCCGGCGACGATAGAGTTTGAATAGTCAGAGTTTTATTGCAGTTCTATTGCCAGAATTCACTAAATTTCCTCAAGCATCGTAAATCCATAAAAAAGATTCTTTTCAACATCATTCATACCTTCAAGATCGTCCCGCTCAATTGTTACTCCATTCGCCGCAGTCAAACTTCCATCTGCTTTTGCAGATTCATGCAAAATTATGGAGCCAGAAGTTATTTTGCCAAGTATCCTGCAGTTCCTTCCCACCCTGATCGTTTCTCTTGAATCAAGGTTTCCATGTATCGTGCATCCAGAACCTATGGAAATACCGCCTGTTGTGCGAACACTTCCGAACAATGTGACATGGTTTCCCATAGACATGGACCGGGAACGGATATTCCCGAGCAGGCGGCAGTGGTTTCCGATCATCGCTCGCGAGGTGGTCTTTAACATCTCAAGGTCCATCCTTGTCCTGTTGGGGATAGACATCACCCTGCTTGCAGGCGCATCTTCTGAAAAAAGATCTTCAAGCGCTTTTTCGACCTCCTCTTGATTCCCCATTTGCAATAGCGCCATCAGATAGAAAAAAATGAACATTATCACAGGGAGAGGATTTCGCACAGTGATCCAGCCTTTTACGTCGTACCCCCCGTCAATTTTAACATTGTTCCCCACATCAAGATTGCCTGCAGCATGGAGCTTTCCTTTGATATTTACGAATTCCCCCAGATATGCGTCCGTTTTTGTCCTGACGTCCCCTGTGATCTCTGACCAGAGATCTACCCTCACATCGTTCTCGCATATTATATTCCCATTTATCTTTACATGCTCTCCCGCCACCACACTGTTGCCTATAAGTCCGAAGCCCAGTTCTGAATAGTTGCCTTCAAGGTTATCACCGTCAACTACGATCGCGTGTTCTTCCATGACAGTATAATCTGGTATTATCAGACCCTTCAGTTCAGTTATATCGATGTCTCCTCTTCATTATGATTGCCTGTCATTATAGTTGCAGGGTATCATAAATCTTAATATCATTCAGGGCATTGTATCGGACATGTGCGAGTTAAAAATAATCTTCAAGGGAAACACAATAATGGAAGATGTTGTGCGAATAAAAGCTGATGGAAATTCCATCAAACTCTATGGAATGCTTGGGGAAGAAAAAACTGTTTCAGGCAAGATAAAAGATGTCAATCTTACAAAACAGGAAGCTATAATAGACGGTTGAATAATCTGCGGAAGGATAATAATGACTGTGAAAGTTGCTATAAACGGATATGGAACAATAGGAAAACGAGTGGCTGATGCAGTAGCAGAACAGGATGACATGGAAGTGGTCGGTGTTGTGAAGACCCGCCCGAGTTTTGAAGCTCAAATGGCACTTGAGAAGGGTTTCGCGCTATACACTGCAGCAAAAGAGAACATGGATGATTTTAAAAAATCCAAGATCGAGGTCAGCGGGACACTTGGTGACCTGCTGGATATTGCTGATATCGTTATTGACGCAACTCCCGGGGATACTGGAGAAGAATACAGGAAGCTCTATGAAAAACATGGTGTAAAAGCCATCTGGCAGGGCGGGGAAGATCATGAACTGACTGGATTCTCATTCAATTCTGAAGCCAATTACAGTGATGGTCTGGGCAGGCAGTTCGCACGGGTGGTTTCATGTAATACGACGGGGCTGGTGAGGGTGCTTTATGCTCTTGATTCTGCATACGGCATCAGGAAAGCCCGAATAACCCTTATGAGGCGGGCAGCAGACCCCAATGACATAAAAACAGGACCCATAAACGCGCTCATTCCTGACCCAATAAAACTTCCGTCCCACCACGGACCGGATGTTAATTCCATTCTTCCTGACATTGACATCACCACTATGGCTGTGAAAACATCCACCACTCTAATGCACCTTCACGCACTGAACATAGAACTTAAAAAGAAGTGCTCTGAAGACGATGTTATAGCGCTTTTCGGAAAAAGACCGCGCATCAGGCTCGTCAGCAGCAAAGACCGAATAAAATCTACAGCAGAAGCCATGGAACTTGCAAAAGACATGGGTAGACCCAGAGGTGATATGTGGGAGAATGTAGTGTGGAAGGACTCTATAGCTATGGATAAAGGAGAACTGTATTTCTTCCAGGCGATACACCAGGAATCAGATGTAGTCCCTGAGAACGTTGATGCCATACGTGCATTGACGGGTATTGAAAATGACGGAATGCGCTCAATTAAGAAAACAAATAAAGCTCTAGGGATACCGGCTCTGAAAGACACTGCGTAACATTTATCAGGGTTAGCTTACAACTCTTATCAGATGAGTAAAATAACTTCGGCTGGTATCAGCATTCTTATATTACTGATTTTGATCAGTGGGGCAAATGCGATCGCAGTAGAGAACATAAAGAAACTCGATATTTCTGAAACTGACCTGTGGGATGTAGTATCAAGTCCTGACGGCAATAGATTAGCGTTTATCGCCTATGATGAAAACCGCAACCAGGAGATCTTCGTTATGAACACAGATGGCACTGGCGAAAAAAAGCTCACAGAAGATGCAAATAAGAAATGGGGGCTTGCATGGGGAATTAATAAGTTGGCTTATATCTCTTTTGGAAAAGACGGATCTGAGAAGATATTTGTAATTAACCCAGACGGGAAAGGGAATGCTCAACTTATACAGGATAATACAAGACAGGGGAATTCTGAAAGATATATGGGGGCATGGGGAGCGCCATCGTGGAGCCCTGATGGCAGTCTTCTGGCGTATACGTCTTTGGATGAAAAGGAGAACCCGAAGATCTTTATTGTAAATGCTGACGGAACCAATAAACGATTGGTGAGGAATGATTCTTTTAAACAATGGAGTCCGTCCTTCAGCCCTGATGGCAAAAGCATAGTATATGTATCATTTCCTGAGACAAAATACAAAGAAGAACTTTTCATCGTAGATATTGCAGGAACTGAAAGGAAACAGCTGACTTTTGATGAAATAAAGAAGAACTATCCAGTCTGGGGACATGAAGGAACGATAGTATTTGTTTCATATGAAACCGTCACATCCTCGAGTGAAAAACTATTTGCTATTGATCTGGATGGGACGAACAAGAGACAATTCATCAATGAAGATCTTAAACAGCGATACCCATCATTCAGCATCGAAGGCAAGAAATTCGCATTTGCAGCGATCGATGCTGCCGAGAATGTAAAAATAGCAGTGGGAGATGTAACCGGAATACCGGTTGCAACAACAACCACAACTATTACCACCGCAGTGCCAACGATTTCGAAAACTGCTTCTGTAACACCAGCGGCAACAGCGCAAACTCAGGAAGAAAAAGGTAATGGCATCTGGCTAATCATGGTTCTTGTTGCAGCTGTTATGGTGTTGCTTGTGGCGATAGCATTAAAAGATTACTTTAAGAAGAAGTAAAATGTTTGAATAAGAGCGATCAATCCACTCTTATTGGGAACAATCCTTTTCTTTTTACCCACCAGTATGCAAGCCAGGTGGAGAACGCAGTTGATGCGATAAGAAGAATCACATACCACCATTTATCCTCAGGTCCCATATTGAAAGCAGGGTTGCTGAATACCGTTGCAAGCGTGTTGGGCACAAGTACGGCTGTGCCAAGTATGGTGAGCCATGTCATGACAAATGCAAGCCTGTTGTTGAGTATCTGGAGCTGGTTATTGTATATGCTCTGGAGCACTTCAAGACCAGAAGCAAGAACATCAGACATGTGTTCACTGAGCGCTATATGCCTGTTTACATCATCCGAAAGTATGCCAAGACGCGCAAGTAATTTCGGACTGTCGCTTATCAGTTCAGCATCGCCGTGGCGCAGTGAATTTACTACGTCCAGGGTTGCCCACAGCGTGTCCATGTAGCTGATGAGGGCCTGTTTCATGTTATGGATCTCAGGACCGATCAATCCTCGTGGGGATGTTGTATCTGTAAGAATCTTACTTAATTCAGCTCCCTGTGATTCAATTTCACGCAAGTGGTCAAAATTCCGGTTGATGTTCTCATCTATTATCCTTGTCAGGATGATCGTTATTTTGTCTTCATTTATGAGATTGGGTTTGATCTTTCTCATGAAGGCATCTGCGTAGCGTGAAAGTCGTATCAAACGGTTGACGTTATCTTCATGTATTGTGAGAATAAGGTCTTTTCTTATCAGTATCAATATGGGGCTGACGAGCACTTCGAATTTTTTGACAGCCACTGCAGGAAGCATCAATCCAAGTTCGGTATCGCGGTCTTCATATGCAGATTGATAACTTGAGAGAATGGTGGGTACGAGCGTGGAACTGAATCCGAGAGAGATCGCGATGGTATCTGCATCTTTTTTCATGTCTTTTACAGGGAAGTTGATCCATGCAACAGATGAATCTTTAAGGAATGGGATGAACTCATAAGGATTGTCCCCGATCATTTTTAATGGCTTTCCACCTGCTACCTGAAGCGATACACAGAAGGCTCTCTTTGCATCCAGCTGTGCCTGGGCAAGGCTTATGGGTTCTTTTTTCTCTTCAGTTGCTGGCTTTACTGCGGCTGCTTCCTCAGTCATGAGTCCCTCGAGTTATGATAGTAGGATTACTCAAGGTATTAATGCTTTTGCATGGGATATTTTGAACATTAGTAAAAGGCGACGAGAGGGGGACTTGAACCCCCGAGCTCCTTGCGGAACACAGGGTTAGCAACCCTGCGCCATACCGGGCTTGGCTATCTCGTCACTGCTTTTTAATAGAAAGCGTATAACCACTGGTATCGATACCAAAGATTTTAGGCTAAAATGTTTTTAAGGCATATAAAGGTTATAGACATAAAAAAAAGCAAATATATTGTGAACAATATCGAATTTTTTTGGACAGGATCGACAGGATTTACAGGATTAACTATTAAAATCGTATCCTGTCGATCCTGTTAATCCTGTCAAAGAACTGAGTAATGCATGAATTAAGTAGCGGGCATGCCGACGGTCGTCGCTCCTTCCGCTGTCCAGTGATCCGCAGATCCGCCTCCGCCCCGCGACCCCATGAGCGATAGTTGTTCACGGCTGGTTTGCTCCCTTCCGGGCCTAGACCTTTTTCCGCGATTAAGATACAACAACCTTCCTTCAGGAAAACCATTGTATCTACACCAGCCCCATAGGACGGGGTTTCACAGTAGAACCTGCGGGTTGAGCAGCAGTCAAAACGTCTTCTGCCTGGCTTCGCCCCCCGCTAACGACGGTTTCGAGTTACAGGTGACGCCGAGTTACCCGGGCTAGCCCGCCGCGCTAACTTTGTTCTTGCATGCAATAAAGTTATCTCAACGCGGGTTAATTTTAGGATGTGATTCAAATGGAAGAATTAATAGGATATGTTGCAAGCAATCATAAAGCAAGTAAGATACTTGCAGTACTGGATTCCAAGGGACCGATGGACAGCGCCACAATAGGCAAGACCACACGCATCATCGGTGCGGAAAAAACTATAGAAGATCTAACAGAAAAAAAATTGATAACAAGCGATGGCAAAAAATACGAGCTGACAGAACTGGGAAAACAGGCATCGCACAGGCTGAGGGGAGTATAATATATGTTAGCAGCGAACTTGTACGAACTCAAAACGAACTCCGATGGCGTGAGTTCGTATGGAGTTCGTTTAGTTCGTTGTTTATCTACTATATGGGGCCGCTGAGATTTGAACTCAGGTCTCATGCACCCCAAGCATGAAGGATGGACCAGGCTACCCTACGGCCCCTCATTTTGCTGAACCCGACCGTCCTTTTTTTTCAAGGTTCATCAACGGGTGCATCCCTTAAATATCCTGTCAGTATTTGACCTTTTCTGAACTTCGTTATTTGACGAAGTGCTCTTCGTTAGTTTTATATGCTACTACATCGTTACCCATTAACTTATATGACTGAAAACACAGCCATTGCTTCTTTGCCTGCCCCGGTGGCATCTGGCATAAATGCTACATATGAAGATCTCAGGCACAAGCTTGCCGAAAAAATGGCAGGGGAAATAACATTATCCGATAATCCCGGCGAGACATTAAAAAAATGGCGTACTGCTTTTGAGATATCCCAGACAGACCTTGCATCGTTCCTGAAAGTTTCACCATCTGTGATCAGCGACTACGAGAGCGGCAGAAGAAAATCCCCCGGCATCTTTATAGTGAGTAAGATAGTTGATGCGATCCTTGACATGGACGTAGCTCGTGGCGGAGCTAAGATCCGTTCTTACGAGGGCATACTGCGTGGTGATGTCACCACAAATGCCATCTATGATATTCATGAATATCTTTCACCGATATCTGTGGAAGAGATGAGAAAACTGCTACAGGCAGATGTGGTTTACATTCCTTCTGCCGAACACATCAAACCATTGTACGGATACACAGTTATCGATAGCTTAAAAGCAATCCTGCAACTTTCCTACAATGAGTTCCAGAAGCTGTACGGATGGAGTTCAGAAAGAGCAATGGTATATACCAGGATATCAACAGGCAGATCCCCAATGGTAGCGCTGAGAGTGACGAATCTGAAACCTGGTTTAATAGTGCTCCACGGTCTTCCAGCTGCAGAGGTCGATCCGATAGCAATCAAGATCGCAGAAATTGAGAGGGTGCCACTTATCGCTACAGTAATGCCATTAAATGAGCTGATCCTGGCTCTGCAATCCTACGATAACAAACATTAGTTTTTTTAAAATTTCAAACGAGATTGAGGTTAAAAAATGAAATCCGGAATAGTGTCATATGGCGCTTACATACCGCGCTATAGAATTAAGATAGAAGAGATCGCCAAAGTATGGGGCGACAATCCGAACAGTATCATTGACGGATTGATGGTTTATGAAAAATCCGTTCCTGACATGGACGAAGATACCATCACGATCGCGGTGGAAGCTGCGCGAAATGCAGTTAACCGTGCAAACGTGAACCCTGAAAAAATAGGGGCTGTATTCACAGGTTCAGAAAGCCATCCTTATGCTGTAAAACCAACAAGTACGATCGTTGCAGAAGCAATAGGTGCAACGCCCAACCTTACAGCTGCTGATTTTGAGTTCGCCTGTAAAGCAGGTACTGCTGCCATGCAGGCATGTGTCGGGATGACAGAATCGGACATGATCGAACTGGGATTGGCAATAGGCGCAGATGTTTCTCAGGGCGCACCCGGGGACGCTCTTGAATATACAGCCGCCGCAGGCGGTGTGGCGTACATAATAGGGAAAGAGAACATCCTGGCAAAAATAGAATCAACATATTCATTTACTACTGATACACCAGATTTCTGGAGAAGAGAAGGAAAGCCATATCCTGAACACGGAGGGCGTTTTACTGGAGAACCTGGTTATTTCAAACATGTGACCTCTGCAGCCAGAGGTCTTATGGAACGCATGGGTACAAAGCCATCTGATTATAAGTATGCAATATTCCACCAGCCAAACGGTAAATTCCCAACACGTGTTGCAAAAATGCTGGGATTCTCAGGTGAACAGATAAAACCCGGACTTGTGGTATCGCGCCTGGGGAACACATATTCAGGTTCATGTATGATGGGACTTGCAGCTACTCTTGACATCGCAAAACCTGGCGACAGGATATTCATGACAGCTTTTGGCTCAGGTGCGGGTAGCGATGCTTTCAGCTTCAGCGTGACTGACAGGATAGATGAGACAAGGAATGGGGCGCCAAGCGTGGAAGAGCTGCTGGCAAACCCCATATATGTCGACTATGCGACCTATGCGAAACATAAAGGGAAGATCAAGTTGTGAGGTAAAAAAATGCGTGATGTAGCAATTATAGGAGTCGGATGTACAGAATTCGGCGAGTTGTGGGATAGATCATTCAGGGATATTTTTGTAGAGGCAGGAGTTTCTGCATTAGAGGATGCTAACGTCCAGGGAGGAAAGATTGATGCGCTCTATGTAGGGAACATGAGCGGAGGACGATTCATCGAACAGGAGCATATAGGCTCACTGATCGCGGATTATTCGGGTCTTGCAGGCTTTCATATCCCCTCAACGCGTGTTGAGGCGGCATGCGCCTCAGGCGGTCTTGCCCTGCGGCAGGGCATCATTGCAGTAGCATCAGGTTATCACGATATCGTGATAGCTGGCGGAGCTGAAAAAATGACAGATGTGGATGTTGAGACCACAACGGATGCCCTTGCTGCAGCAGCGGACAGGGAATGGGAAGGCGTAATGGGCGCCACATTTCCAGGGCTTTATGCCATGATAGCCCGGCTTCACATGCATAAATACGGCACAACGAGCGAACAGCTTGCTTCCGTGGCTGTCAAGAACCACCATAACGGGACAATGAACCCGAAAGCACAGTTCCAGAATGAGATATCCATAGATGCAGTTCTAAATTCTGTCATGGTGGCAGACCCTCTGCATGTCTTTGACTGCTCACCGATCTCAGACGGCGCTGCGGCGGTCGTTCTTGCGCCAGCAGAGATCGCAAAAAAGTTCACTGACACCCCCATATATGTAAAAGCTTCAGCCCAGGCAAGTGGAACGCTTTCGCTTCACGACAGGCCGGACATAACCACGATCGATGCAACGGTAGCTGCCGCAAAAAGAGCATATAAGATGGCAAATTTGACATCTAAAGATATCGATTTTGCAGAAGTGCATGACTGCTTCACTATTGCAGAGATCTGTGCCATAGAAGATCTGGGGTTCGTGAAAAAAGGAGAAGGCGGAAAAGCTTCCATTGAAGGCATGACCGCTATCGGAGGAAAGATTCCCATTAATACGTCCGGAGGACTCAAGGCATGCGGTCATCCTGTTGGAGCAACAGGCGTCAAGCAGGCCGTGGAGGTGGTATTGCAGCTTCGCGGCGAGGCTGGAAAACGCCAGATCGACGGCGCAGAGATAGGTCTTACCCATAACGTGGGAGGCTCAGGCGGCACTGCAGTTATTCATATATTCGGGAGGTAAACATGACAGTTGCAAGATTCTGGAGACGGCTCAAAAACCTGTATAACCTCATCGGAACGCATTGTGAAAAATGCGGTGAATACCACTATCCACCAAGGAACCTGTGTCCTAAATGCAGACGCAGCAGCAGGACGGTGCCTTTTAAATTTAAAGGGTTAGGCGAAGTTGTTACTTACACAATAATACATAGCTCTACAAAGGATTTTGAGAAACAGACCCCTTACATACTGGCGATAATCAAACTGAATGAAGGTCCCCACCTTACATCACAGGTGATATGCGATCATAAAGATATCCATATAGGTATGAAGGTAAGATCGGCTTTCAGAAAGCTGGGTGAGGAAAGTGATAAAGGAATGCTGTATTACGGCACGAAATTCGTTCCTCTGGTACGGGGATAAATGATAGTCGCACGCAAGCTTAATAAGAAATATGGAAAAATAAGAGCAATAATAGACCTTGACATTAATGTAAAAAAAGGTACGATACATGGGCTCATAGGTCCTGAAGCTTGCGGAAAGACCACTATGCTCAGGATTCTTTCAACACTCGTCAGGCCCGACTCTGGCGAGGTCACAATTAATGATGTCCCGTTGTCAAAGGGTATCCAGATCAGGAAAATGATCGGCTTTGTTCCAAAGACGCCTCATCTTCCGAACGATCGGACAGCCAGGGAACTTGTAACTTTTGCTGCATCACTTCATGGGATACATGACGCGCCCATTATTGAAAGCATAATGAAGCAAACCGGGCTTGAAGCTGTTGCAGACCAGAAGCTTAATCGCTTCTCACAGGTAATGGAAAAGAACGTTGCATTTGCGATGGCTTTTGTTCATGATCCCTCTATTTTATTGCTGGATGAACCTCTGGCGGGTCTTGACCCGGTATCGCAAAAAAGGATCAAAGAGTTCCTTCTTGCTTCGAACAAGACAGTCCTTCTCACGGGGCAGGACCTTGATATCGCGGATGGATTATGCAATAGCGTGACGGTGATGAAAAACGGCTCTAATGTAGTAGACGGTGAAATGGCAATCATAAGACAGCAGTTAGGAAAAGGAGCCATTGAGATCAAACTCTTAGATACTGGACAGACCCAGAAACTGCTTTTTGAACTTGAAAAGAAAGGAGCAAAGGTAACCGTCAGCGGTGAATCGATATATGTGCATTATGAGAACGATCATGAGATCCCGGGTATTATCAGGGCTGCAGCCAATGCCGCGGATATCAAAGACGCAAGACCTGTAAAGCTCTCGATAGATGATATTTTTGCGAAGTTACATCCTTTGGAGAAATAAATATGACTTCTCAAATTACTGGATTCATTTCCATCGTAAACACTGAAACAAGGCGCCTGATAAAAGGCTTTTTGCCAGCGTATTTCTGGTTCACTGTGCTGGTTCTTATTTCAACATATTTTGTTTTTGCAGAAAAATATGTGGATATCAGCATCGACAGGTCTCTCATGACATTAAAATATGCAAATAATCCCATGACCGAAATTTTGCTATATACAGTATCCTTTGCAGTATCTTCGGTATCCGAGGTCATGTCAGGGAAGATCCCTTCAATGGTTTTTCCGTTCTCTATCGGTGTAATATTCTTCATATTATTCCCTCTTATGCTAAGTCTCACCTACATGAGCGGCCATGTCATAAAAAAAGCAAGCACGACCATCACAGGAGAAGAGGAGAAAAAGACGCTGTACATCATGGCAACAAGTCCTCAAACACGATCCTCGATATATCTTGCAAAGTTCACAGGGCTGATACTTGCAACACTTCCGATGATAATTTTATTTTATTTAATAACAGAATTGATTTTCTCGTCGCTCTTCCTTTCAGTATATTCAACATATGACGCAGGAATACTGGTACTTCAGATATTGCTGGTCAATGCTGTGTTATTTATATCAGCAGGAATGTTATTTTCTGCATTGTTCAAGAACGAGAAGAAGGCTTCATGGACAGGAACTAAAGTGGTAACGGTTTGTTCGCTTCTGACATCTCTATGGATCTTGATACCTTTCCTTGAATTCATGATGAACCTTACCAATAGCAATACGGATATCCTGTTTTATCTTGAAAAACTGACATGGATATCTCCTTTTACTGCTGAATTGATGTCAGTTTATCAACCTTCTGTCTTTATTTACTATCTATACTCACTGGTATCTGCTTCTGTGATATTGTTTTTACTTGGCATGGGTATATTCATTAAGAAGGATTTAGAATATTGAGATAAATGAATGAACATCAAGAAAATGTTGTTGATGAACTTGAGCAAAAGATAAGCCCATTATTCTCTATATATGAAATACAGGAGCATGAGGGCAGGATATATTTTTTCGGAAGTCCGAAAAAGGATATCAAATCAATATATGAGGAATTGTGGTCAGTTTTTTCGCAAAAGGGTTTTGAATTCTCGATGAAATATGATCTTGGCGAGCATGTCCTTGTGGCGTCCCCATTTGCTCCGGTCAAAGAGCGCAGATGGATAAATGTTGTTCTGATGATCGCCACATTTTTTACTACAATGCTTGTGGGTTCATTGCTTTACGGAGCAGATATTGAAAACAATCCTTCTAGCGTTTTGCAGGGGATCCCGTTCTCAATAGCCATTATGACAGTGCTTGGAGCGCATGAAGCAGGACACTATTTTGTTGCGAAAAAGCATGGGATGCAAACCTCTCTGCCCTATTTCATACCATTCCCCAGCCTTATCGGGACAATGGGGGCTATTATCAAGCACAGGGGTCCGATACCGGGCAGAAAAGCCCTGTTCGATGTTGGAGTTTCTGGTCCTCTGATAGGGCTTATTGCATCCGTGATAGTCACGGTCATCGGTCTTCTTCAGCCACCGCTTCAATTTACCCCTAAAGAAGGTGCTATTGCTCTTGGCATACCGCCTCTTTTCGAGTTCATAATGAGCTTTTTTCCCATCCCGGATTCATCTGCCATGAATCCTATCGCTTTTGCAGGCTGGGCTGGGATGCTTGTGACAGCCCTGAACCTGATCCCTGCAGGGCAGCTGGATGGCGGTCATGTCCTTCGCGCCATGATCGGCGAAAAAGCATCCCTTGTTTCAGCGGTTCTGCCCGCTGTTCTATTCTTTATAGGAGCTTACCTGATAATATTCATGAAAACAGATGGTTTCATGTGGATATTCTGGAGCGCGCTTTTGCTCTTTTTTTCTGCCGGCGGCCATCCCAGACCACTCAATGACGATATACCGCTTGACAGTAAGAGAATGGTAATTGGGATTCTCACATTTGTCCTGGGACTGCTGTGCATCACCCCTGTGCCGTTCCAGATGCTGTAATGAAAATAACCAAAAATTATTTATGGTAGTAATACTTTAGTTGGATAAATAATACTCCCAGTAATAATGAGTCAATAATAATCAGGTGAAAAAAATGTTAGGCGGATTCAGCGAAGAACAGATAAAGCGATACTCGCGTCACATCATATTGCCCGAAGTGGGCGGAAAAGGCCAGAAAAAACTACTTTCATCAAAGGTGCTATGTATAGGCGCAGGTGGTCTTGGCGCGCCAATAATCGAATACCTTGCAGCGGCTGGAATAGGGACGCTTGGGATCATAGATGATGATACAGTTGACCTGAGCAACCTTCAGAGGCAGGTCATCCACGGCGGAAATGTTGGAATGCACAAGGTGGAGTCTGCAAAGCAGTTCGTTAACAATCTTAATCCTGACATACAGGTAAATACCTACATCGAACGGCTGAATGCCAAAAATGTTGAGGCTATTTTCAAGGAATATGATATTATAGTTGACGGCTCTGACAACTTCGCTACGAGATATCTTGTGAACGATGCGTGCGTGCTCCTTGACAAACCGCTGTCACACGGCAGCATCTACAGGTTCGAGGGACAGGTTACCACGATAATACCACACAAAGGACCATGCTACCGCTGTCTGTTCGAACATGCGCCACCACCGGGGATGGTGCCCAGTTGCCAGGAAGCTGGCGTACTTGGTGTTTTGCCTGGAATCATCGGCGTTATCCAGGCGACCGAGGTCGTAAAATACCTGCTTGGCATAGGGGAACTGCTCGTTGGCAGGCTTGTTTATTATGATGCTCTCAACATGAGCTTTGATGAGATCAAAATGCGCTGGAACAAGGAATGCCCTGTATGCGGTGAAAAGCCAAAGATAACATCTATACAGGAAGAGATATACGGAGATTCATGCAGGATTTGGTGAATATGACAACAGAACTTGATCTGAGGGGCGAGGTATGCCCTTATACTTTCGTTAAGACAAAACTTAAACTTGAAGAGATCGAATGCGGAGATGAACTTATCGTGACATTTGACCATGCTCCTGCAGTGGAGAACGTTCCCAGGAGCCTGAAAAATGAAGGACATAAGATACTGGGGATTGAGAAAAGGGATGAACATCTCTGGATAGTGAGGATCCGCAAGGCATGAAGCTCGGGATACTTTTGACCTCAAGCCCTGAGAATGAGAATACCAATACTGTTATTTCTTTAAGCAGGTCTGCGCGAGAGCAGGGGCATGACGTATCTATTTTCTTGATGTACGACGGCGTGTATAATGTCCAAAAAAAAGAGTTCGCACAACTTGCGGATAAGGGTGTTAGGATCGCAGTATGTGCTCTGAACGCAGAGCAGCGAAGTGTCCAGAAGGTGGACGGGATCATGTTCGGGAGCCAGTACGACCATGCTTGCATCGCAGGTGAAGTTGACAGGTTCATATCTTTCGGGTGAGTTATGAAAAAGATCACAGTTATAGTAAGGAACCTTCCGTTTAACACGCGCAGGAACGCAGAGGCGCTTCGCATGAGCGTAGGGTTGACACTTCGTGAGGATAAGGTCACTGTCATTTTCATGGACGATGGGGTTTATTCAGCCGCTCCCGCAGCGCCTGAACTTATAGGCGCGCCGACGCTGAAAAAGGAGTTCGAGGCTCTACCGATGATGAAATGCACAATGCTTGCTGATAAGCCATCACTTGAAAAAAGAGGGATAAAGAACCTTGTTCCGAACGTTAAGCAGGCAGGACGGGATGAGATAGTAAGAACATTAACTGGCTCTGATATAGTGATTCCATTTTGATCATGAAGATACTCCATATTATCCGGAACCCGAATGATACGACACCCATTGAAATAGCAAACGTGCAGAGCAAGGAAAATGATGTTGCGTTGCTCCTGTTGCATGATGCGGTGTATATGAAACTCGGGTTGAAAGCCTTTGCTTGCAGGGATGATGCAAAGGCAAGAAAGGTTACTGAGCATGAATGTGTGGGGTATGACAGGATAGTTCAGATGCTGTTTGAGTATGACAGGGTCGTGTCGTGGTAGTGCGGCTGTAATGCTATAAATTGGTTACATGCTTACCATAAATACTATCTACTTTTAGAATTAAATATTGGCTTCATGGCAGATAATATCATAATACCAATTACTTCGGATGGCAAAATAACCATTCCAAGAGAGCTGATAGAAAAATTCGAGTTAAAAGATCTCGTGGAAATTGGAGAAACTCATTGCAGTCAGGGGATACTGATAAAAAAGCATTAATAACAGAATAAAAAAAAATATAGAGCTGGAGTTAGTTCGAGTTCGTATCAGTTCGTTGTAAACGTCCGTTATATTGCATGTTTTCAGCCTATATACCCCAGATCCTCTTCTTTTCTCTTCTTTTCTTGCATGTCTTTCAAATACTTCTTGAAACCTTCATCAAATTTCTTAGCTTCAATTTCGATTCGGTTCAAGTCAATTTCAATGCCTAGAAGTTCCGTTACTTTCTTTATTCCTGCATGACAGGCTTTTATATCCAGCGCCTCAGGAAAAGCAGTCTCACTCAGAAGTGCAATTCCTTTTATTCCATTTCTTGCCGCATATTCGACAACAAGACCATTGACCCCGCTTATTTGAAGGCTACTGGTAGCTATTTTCACCCCGTTGCTCTCTAAATATTCTAGAAGTTCGGATGAAGTCGCTACACCGAATACTGCAGGTTCCTCAACATATCCTTTCACCTGGGTTGCGATCACGGTATATATTGTTTCAACCCCGCACAGCTTTGCCATTTCAACTATCTTCTCAGAAAGCTCATTATCCTTTGCAGAATAACCAAACTGGATGTCGCCGTGGAACAATATCAGATTTTCTTTTTCACAGTAATAGAACTTGAAAGGACTGACACCCCTGTCGATCTGCATAACCAGACCCTTTTCAAAAAACGCTATCGAAGGTGATAGATAGGGCATCGGGATATCTGCGAATAATTCAGGTTTCAGGGATTCTATAAAATAATTGACAGTTGCCTTCGCGACCATTCCCATTCCGGGAAGACCCACTAACATGCGTGGATTTGACATTGCGGGTTTTGTAATGAATCTTAATTCCATATTTTTACTTCTTTTCCCCTCTTATTGATATAACTGTCTGCCGTATGGGAATGACCGTCCCTGCTTTCTTGACTGCCTCTTCGACAATATGCTGCAGCCCGAAGCAGCAGGGGACTTCCATATTGACCAGAGTTATTGTTTTGATCTTATTGTTCTTCAGTATCTCTGTGAGCTTGTCAACATAAAATTCTGCGTCATCAAGCTTTGGACAACCTATGATCAGCGATTTTCCTGCAAGAAAATCTGAATGGAAGTTCGGATATGCAAAAGGCACGCAGTCAGCCGCAACTAGCAGGTCAGAATCCTTGAAATACGATGCCTGCGGGGAAACAAGCGTGAGCTGCACTGGCCACTGTCTCAGTTCAGAGTTCTGACGCTGTGAAGCCCCTGATATGGTTTTTTTCTCGTTCCTGAAATCCACTGCCTGACTTCCCGGGCAACCACATGGTATTTCGTGTTTTGGTGTGGTTTTCTTTTCCACAGCCAGGTGTTTTTTCACTTCATGTTCATCAAACCCGGGCGCATCACGTTCGACAATAGTGATCGCATCCTGCGGGCAATGTCCTAGGCACGCACCAAGACCGTCACAGAACCTGTCGTCCACGAGTTTTGCCTTTCCATTTATTATCTTGATCGCTCCTTCTGCACAGTTAGGGATGCACAGCCCGCAGCCGTTACATTTATCCTCATCAATGAATACGATATTTCTCTTCATATTATCTCAATTAAAGATAGATATTATAATTAATAAACTTAATCATTGTAAAAAATAGCATAGATTTTAAATTTTGTTTTAAGATATAGGCAATTTATATATACAATTATACAAATGCAGGGTATATGCGAGAATTCCTCGACATTGACAAAAGGGACAGGGAGATATTATCCCTGCTTGAGAAAAATCCTGAGATGTCCCAGAGCGATATAGCAGAAAAAATGAAGATCTCCCAGCCCTCGGTGAGCGCACGCATGCACAAGCTCAAACAGAAAGGAGCGCTTGCTCACGTTGTGGGTATGAACCTGAAAAAAGTTGACCTTTACATGGCAAAGGTGGACGTGATAGCTAATAATACCTCTTCTGTGCTTGATATCTTCAAGGACTGCCCGTATTTCCTGAATGGTCTAATCGTGTCAGGAAAGCATAATCTGTGCCTGTTCTTTGTGGGTGAGGACATTGCTACCCTCGAGGCGATCGTTGACGGGCACTTGCGGAGCAATCCGCTTGTAAAAGGCGCAGAAGTAAGCATCGTGATCGCACCTATGAAAGACCTGGTAATGCCTATCAGGATGAACTTTGATCTGAGCAGCACGCCGCCGTGTGGGAACGCCTGCAATTGTAAGGATTGCGCGCATCACATATCCAGCAGATGCCTTGGCTGCCCTGTGACTGGAAGTTATAATGGTAAGATCTGGAAATGATAACAAAAAGGCTTAAATCAAAGTATGCCTTTTAGGAGGCTCTGTTAAGGTATGAGCCGCCATAACTCAGCTGGTAGAGTGCCTGGCTGTTAACCAGGATGTCACAGGTTCGAGCCCTGTTGGCGGCGTTCGAAATAAATTTAGGGCCCGTAGCTTAGTCAGGTTAGAGCGCCCGGCTCATAACCGGGAGGTCACCGGTTCAACTCCGGTCGGGCCCATCAATCTATTTTTGATAAAAAGAACTATGTATTTATGGAGCATAATTTGACAGAATGCTCTCACTTTCATTAACAGGACTGAAGCTCAAAAATCCCCTGATCCTTGCCGCTGGTATCATGGGTACGACCGGGGGCTCATTAAAGAGGGCGACAGAAGGCGGCGCCGGTGGTGTTGTCACAAAATCCATAGGGGTAGAACCAAAGAGTGGGCACAGCAATCCGAGCATGGTTGAGGTGGACTGCGGTTACATGAACGCGATGGGGCTTCCGAATCCTTCTTATAAGAATTTTCAGAAAGAGATTGATTTAGCTCGAGAATGTGGAGTGCCAGTTATTGCAAGTATCTTCGGAGCTAACGCCGATGAGTTTTCAGAAATTGCAGGAACGCTGCACGCTGATGCTTTTGAGCTCAATGTTAGTTGTCCACACGCCTGCGGCTACGGCGCCCAGGTGGGTTCTGACCCTGCTCTTGTGGAAGAGATAACAAAATCAGTTAAAAGCGCCACAACAGCTCCGGTATGGGTAAAACTCACGCCGAATGTAACAGATATAAAGAGCATTGGTCTTGCAGCGCAGCGCGGAGGAGCGGATGCTGTTGTTGCGATCAATACAGTAAGGGCAATGGCAATAGATATCGAAAGCGGCTATCCCATACTTGGGAATAAATTCGGTGGGCTATCAGGCAAAGCCATTAAGCCGATAGCGATAAAATGCGTCTATGATCTATACGAAGCACTTCAGATCCCAGTTATCGGCGTTGGCGGGATATCGGACTGGAAGGATGCTGTTGAGTTTATGATGGCAGGAGCCAGGGCGGTGCAGATAGGTTCTGCCGTTGGGAACAATATCAACATCTTCAATGATATTTCATCATGCATGGAAGCATTCCTGGAAGATAAAGTTTGGACTCTTGATGATCTATACGGGATGGCGCATAAAAAATGAGACCTGTCAATGCTGTAATAACTAAAGTTGTGGAAGAGGCCCCGAATATCAGGACATTTTTCTTTGATACGTCTTTTAAGCTTATCCCCGGACAGTTCGTAATGGTGTGGATACGCGGAATTGATGAGGTCCCCATGGCGTTCTCGTACGATAACGCGATAACGGTGCAGAAGGTCGGTCCTGCTACCTCGGCGCTGTTCGAACTGGATGAATGCGACTCCATTGGCATTAGGGGACCTTTCGGAAAAGGATTCGATATTAAAACGGGGCATCTCATACTCGTCGCAGGCGGCGTCGGCGCCGCTCCCCTTGCGCCGCTTGCTGAAAATGCTGCCATGTCTGGAGCTAAAATAACCGCACTTCTAGGCGCAAAGACGAAAGATGAACTGCTGTTCAGGGAGCGATTTGAAGCCGTGGGAGAAGTGCGGATCGCCACGGACGATGGATCTGAAGGTAAGCAAGGGTATGTGACCCAATTGCTCGAAGATGAAAAAAATTATGATCAAATATACTGCTGCGGACCTGAAATAATGATGAAAAAAGTGCTCGATAAGGTCACTCCCTCAAAGTCGCAGTTCAGCCTCCACAGGTATATCAAATGCGGTCTGGGGATATGCGGGGCATGCTGTGTGGACGGGCTTAGGGTTTGTAAGGACGGACCTGTGTTCTCAGGGGATGTTCTGAAGAAGACTGAGTTCGGTGTTTACAGGAGGAATGAGTGTGGGGAGAGGGTCAAGATTTAAAGATTTTAAGTAGTTCCATCTCTAAATCCTCTTCTTTCATTCGTGTCTTGAGATAATCCATATCCATTTTATCCTTGTACGCCCCTGCAAGCACCTGCGCCTGTTCACAATCATACTGTGATTTCCAGTGTTTGCAAGCATTCAATCTGTCCACGATAAGATCCTCGATGGAAATAATTCGAATGACTTTCCCTTCATGCAATACCTCATTCACGCGCCTGCCTTCTGCTGAAGAGCCCACGATCTCAATACCAATGTCCTTTGTGTAAAACCAGTGACGTCCTGCCTTTGAAAAACCCATATTCTCAAGAAGTTTCACAAGAGATTCCCTGTCTCCCAGGAGGTCAATATCTATGCTTTTGCACGTCCCCCGGGTATAAAACTCCACTGCACTGCCTCCGACCAGGATCGGTTTCTTATTTCCTGAAAGCTTTTCACTGATCTCTGCCAATATCCTGAACTTACTACTCAATTCTTCCAGGGTAGCACCTCTTTTATCTTTTTACCTTCAAAAATGACACCTTCTTTTACCCGAAGCTTTGCTATCTCGATGAACATTTTGACTTTTTCTGGAGAACGTGGTTTTGTTCGGATGGCGGTCATTTGCTTCTACTGTAAAATTATTGCACAGATGTAATAAGGATTTCGCCAATTATTGTTGAGAACCCAATCTATGATACTTATTCTATGTCCACTTTGCGCCCTTCGCGTGCTTTGCGGTGTTTGATTTTTCACCGCAGAGGGCGCAAAGGTCGCAAAGTTATGTTCAAAACATTCCCTTCTCAAATATACAGATACTTTAAAAACCATCGCAGTAAATAAAGCATTCAATGCTCACCCAGATAATCACCGAAGGCATAACAAAGGTCGAAGTCCCAATACCCGACGAAAATTCAAACTTCCCTCCGTCTTCAGTAGCAGTATTTTACAATCCAGCCATGAGGATGAACAGGGATATAGCCGTTGCTGCCCTTGCATGTTTTTCAAGGAACGATCCTGAATACACATATCTTGATGCACTTTCAGCCTCGGGCATCCGGGGGCTTCGTATAGCTAACGAGGTCGGTCTTTGCGCCACAATGAGCGACTGGGAAGACACATCTGTTGAACTCATAAAGAAAAATATAGAACTGAACAACCTCAAGAACTGCACCGCTATAAAAAGGAACGCCAATGTTGTGATGCTGGATGGCAGTTTCGATATCATAGACCTTGACCCGTTCGGAAGCCCGGCGCCCTTCCTTGACGCTGCATGCTTTTCCACAAAGCGCCTGCTGTGCGTTACAGCCACTGATACGGCGCCCCTATGCGGAGCGCATAAGAAAGCGGGCATCAGGAACTATGGCGCAGTGCCTCTGAAGACTGAATATTACCCTGAGATGGGTGTTCGTATCCTGATGGGCGCTGTGGCAAGAACACTTGCCAAGTATGATAAAGCGATGACTCCCCATCTTTCATACGCATCAGCGCATTATGTGAGGATATTTGTCACCGTAAAAAAAAGCATCGTGGCAGCGGATGAATGCCTCAAGAGCATGGGTTTTCTTTACCACTGCTTTTCTTGCGGCGCACGGGGATGGAAATACGGGCTTGCCGTCCACATGCATGAGAAATGCCCTGTTTGCGGGCAAACAACATCACTTGCAGGGCCTTTGTGGCTCGGCAGGCTTCATGAAAAGGAGTTTTGTGGTCAGGTGCTGGATGAAGTGAAAAAACGGGAGTTCAGAGGTGTTGAAAAGCTGATAACTTTGTGCAGGGATGAGCTTGATATACCGATGCATTACGATTACCATAAATTATGCAAATGGCTTGGGATCACGGCTATGCCAACGGATGAACTGATACTTGTTCTTAAAGAGAAGGGATTTCAGGCATCTCGCACTCATTTTACAGGGATCTCGTTCAAGACAGATGCGGGGTTGGAGGAGATAAAGGTGGTTGTTAGGGGGCTGGCTGGTATATCTCGATAATTTTGTGTTTAAACCACAAGTAAACCAAAAACTTAAATATTTAACCCACATATAACTCAATATGCGAAAAGAAGAAATACTTGAAATTCTCTCAGACTGGAATTTCTGGGCAAAAGAGATAGATACAGGCATCAATAGAAAAGATTACGTAAAGAAACTAATCCCTCTGATAACAGAAACGAATCAGATTGTATGCATAGCTGGCATCAGGAGGAGCGGAAAATCCACAATAATAAAGCAACTTGCAAAAGAACTGGGCGGGGGCGTAAATACTCTTCTTGTAAATTTTGAAGATGAAAGATTCATCCAGAGAGATTTAAAACTTCTCAGGGAGATTTTTGATACCTATCTTGAAAAAGTAAAACCAAATAGTAAACCCTTCATTTTCTTAGACGAAATCCAGAACATCCCTGAATGGGAACGATTTGCAAGGGGCGTACATGAGCGAAAAGAAGCCACTCTTGTTATATCAGGTTCGTCATCAAAGCTCTTGAGCGCGGAACTTGCAACTTTATTGACAGGCAGGAACATAACATTCTTCGCTTATCCCCTATCCTTTAAAGAATTCTTAAGATTCAGGAGTATTTCCTCAACCAATGAAATAGAAGTTTTGGCAAAAAGAATAGAGATAAAAAGAGCGCTTGATGAATTCATGGAATTCGGGGGTTTCCCTGAGGTCGTTTTATCAACAGATAAAAAAAGGATACTGCTGGGTTATTTTGAAGCAATAATCACAAAAGACACCATAGACCGCTTCAACATAAGGGAGAGGGAAAAAATAAAAACATTATCAAAATTTTATCTAACAAATATCTCTTCTCCCGTAAGTTTCAATAAAGTCTCTTCGTTCCTGGATATACCGCTCACAACCGTAGAAAGATTTTCTGACTACATACAGACTGCATGTCTTGTTTTTTTCATCAAGAAATATTCCTTCTCTATGAAAGAACAGGAAAAAGCCCAGAGGAAAGTATATTCGATCGATAGCGGGTTATCGAATGCCATCGGTTTTCGGTTTACCAGGAATTCAGGAAAGCTTATGGAAAATATCGTCGCTATCCAGTTAAAAATAAGGCAGTCATTTGAGCCCGGGATAGAGATATACTACTGGAAAGATCAGTCTGGAAGAGAAGTTGATTTTCTGGTTAAAGATGGTCTAAAAGTGAGTGAACTGATACAGGTTTGTCAGGATCTGTCTGATATGGGAACAAAGGAAAGGGAAGTCAAAGGTCTTGTCAGGGCGATGGAAGAGTTCAACATAAAGAAGGGGCTCATAATAACTGAAGACTTTGAAGGAGATGAAAAAGTCAGGAATAATGAAATAATATATGTGCCGTTATGGAAATGGCTTCTTTCAAGTTGAACAGGAAAACGTCTCAAACGCAAATTTGAGTGTCAATTAATGCCAAATCATCGCTCATACAGTTCATACCTGTGTTTATATAGTCTCTTGCCGAAATCGAAATCCTGTCTTATGAGTTTCAAGGCATTCCGCGCGATCTTGTCCTGTTTTTTATCGCATATCAATTTTTGCAGAGCTTCTGTTAAGGCTCGCCCCAGGCAGTTCATCTCTTGAATTACTTGAAGATAAAAAAAAGAAAGAATATGTGATGTGAAATGTCACATCACGTTATATTTTACTGACCGTCCATGAATGGGCTCTTGACACCTGTCAATACTGCCATTACACGTACTCTGCCTGTGAGCTGGTCATCGACTTTTGCGCCCCAGATAACTCTCTTGGTATTCGGGACTTTGTCCATGATCAATTCGCCAGTGACTGCGACTTCTTCGAGTGTCATGTCTTCGCCGCCCACGATATGAATGAGCACACCGTATGTAGCTGACATGTCTGAGATATCAAGCAGCGGCACTGCAAGCGCCTGGGAAACAGCTTTTACTACTCTGTCCTCTCCGTCGCCTTCGCCTATACCGATGGACGACACGCCTCCTCTTTCCATGACTGCGCGAAGATCTGCGTAGTCAAGGTTGATGAGCGATGGCTGAGTGATCGTTTCTGTAATGTTCTTAACGAAAGCTCCGACCAGTGCGTTCGCAACTGCGAGTGCTTCTTTTAGAGGTAGATTCCCTGCTACTTCTCTCAACTTTGAGTTATCAATAACTATGGTTGAGTCGCAGCTCTCTGAGAGTGCTTGAATTGCTTCTCTTGCTTTCTCTCTTCTGAACTGTTCGATCTTGAATGGAATTGTGACACATGCAATTGTAAGTGCTCCAATTTCTCTGGTGATCTCAGAAACTACAGGTATTGCTCCTGTTCCAGTTCCTCCACCCAATCCGGCTACAAGGAAAACAAGATTTGTTCCCTCTAATTCTGCCTTAAGTTCTGCAAGGTTTTCTTTGGTTGCCTGGGCACCCATTTCTGGGTATCCGCCGCACCCATGTCCCTTACATAACTTCTCACCGAGCAAAATCAATTTATCAGCTTTTGTCATTGTACTAAGATGATTAACATCAGTATTAGCTGCAATTATCCTGCCGCCGGCCATTCCTTTCTCCGCGATCCAAGTCGTAATATTACAACCTGCGCCACCGAGCCCGACTACGGCTACAGATGGTTTTGATGTTTTTACAAGCTCTGCTAACTTTTCGTTCACCATATTTATTAGCCTCCTTGACTATAATTTGTGGCTACTATATTTACATCTTTTAAGTATATAGTATTATTGATGAAACGTGCTGTAATCCCGGTTTATTTCTGTTTCGGAGGCCAGTTCTTTTCCATCCAGCCAGGAATGCGCCCTGAGTCGGGAGGCCCTATCATCACACGAAGTCCTGTCACATCCTCCACATCTCCCTGAAGTCGCGCAGCAAGACCGGGTAAGATCAATGTACTGTGCGTTGTTTTTTCCTTGATTTCAAAATTTGCTTTCGCAAATGTATCCTTTATCTTGGCTGCTGTGAGCTGCCCTCCTGCCACTGCCGCTTCGACGCCTATGCCGTCAGTATCCACAGCTGCAAGGAAACAATTGATCTTGTTGGAAGAAAGGTCGCTCTCCACAGTATAATATGTCAGGGCAAAATTGGTCGTGATGATAACTGGAGAATCCTTGGTGGGAGAACCTACTTCATTCACGCCAGGTGCCACTTTAACCGGCGTCCTTGGGTCTGTGTAAATGGTATCGCGAAGGTGTACCTCTGGAAGCATCGCATACGGCTCAAGGCTGTGAAGTATCATTATGTCAGCATATCTCACTATGAAAACAGAAGCAAGCACTGTTTCCCAGTACGATGCCGTAACAGCGTCCTTATACACAAGCCAGGCGTTAAGTGGAATTGACATGAGAGGATAGGCAATATCCTTCTGTCCTTCCTTTATCCCTGCGCGGCGAAGCTTGACAAAACGCTCGAAGCTCTCTTTCAACTGCTTTCCCTGCGGGTATGTGCCAGGATCAAGAACAAGATCTTTTATCCCCATCTCCTGGAACGTAGCAGCAAGGGATTTGAGCTTATCCAGGTCAGGAGAGAACAGGACAACAGGGACTTTGTAGTTCTGCGCAAGTTCTGCAACCTCGCTCCAGTTCTTTTCTGTAGCAGCATAGACAAGCGGTCTTCTTTCTTTTACGACCTCAAGTGCTGCCCGAAGACAAACAGGGTCAAAGGAGCACAGGACTATGGGAAGTTTTGTTGTCTCTGCTACCTTTTTTACAGCGCCGGCGAACTTCATGGCATCGCCTGAAACGCATCTTATAGCCACCATGTCCACTTTCAGGAACTTTCCGACATAGAATTTCCTGAAGTTTGAGATCTTATTTACCCTGTCAATAAGTTCCTGTTCAGGCATGGTATCCCATACGTCATAAGCAAATGCAGTGGGATTGAAGAAGGTCAACTGGTGCCTGTAGATAACGTCGTCACCCCCGATATTTTTCACGTTTTCTCCCACACCTATTGTGACCTGGCGGATCTCAGGAGCAAGGAGGGTCTGGAGTTCAATGTACTTTTTCTTATACTTATCTTTCAGTATAGGGGGACAATCCTCCAGCTTTTTAGACCTGTCGATGAGGTGAGCCCCAAAAGCCATACACGTCGCGTCCCCGCATTCTGCGCAGTTTATCTGGGGCAGGTACTTGTAAACCTGGAGCGGACTGTTGAGTTTCATTATACCACCGCCGATACCCAGTCATCGATATTGACAGGTTCGGTTTCCTTTGAACCGTACAACGTCTGCGTTATTTCCTTTAGCACCTGTACCGCAGTTGGATGCATCATCATAAACAGGTCGTTCCCTGCAAGCGATAATGTCAGTCCTGTAACGATCTCCCATATTGGACCCCTGTACTCGCGGGGCCCCCAATCCGTGTCCTCCTTAAGAGGAGATGAGACCATCCAGGATTCCCGGGCGCCCCATGCGTTGGTAGTACCGCTTGACATTGGGAAATTCAGTTCCAGATCACCGCTAAGACCTGCAAGCCTTATCCTTTCCATGTTAGTGTAAGCATAGTCAAGCCCGTATCCCAGAGCCGCTGTGGTGGGATCCATAATTATGTTCTCCCGCGCCACGCCGCACTGCTTCATGAGTTTGCGGTTCAGTTCTTTTTGCGCGTTTATCTCAAGCTGCGTCCATGAAAGGACAACATGGTTGTACTTCTTTGCAGCCTCCGCGATCCTGGCATAATCAAGGTTCAGGCTCGCCGATGCAAGCAGGCAGCGTTCACCCTCAGCTGCTTCTGCTGCTTTCTCAAGTACAGCCGGGTCTTTTTCGGGATTACCTGAGCCGCCGATAACGATAGGCACGTCCACTGCCTGAAGGACATCCTCCACGGTCTTTGCCGCCTCTTTTGGCGAGGTGTCCTTGATGTTGGGATCTGTGCTGATAAGATGTATCGTGACCATGTCTGCCCCGAAGTCTCGCACCACCTTTTTTGCCCATTCCGCAGGGCTGTTTATGACGTCTTCATAGTTTGACTTTACGGCTTTTGCCATATTTATGGGCATGTCGAAAACGTCCATTGTTATGTGGTTCCTGTGAGGCATTGGACCATCAAAATAATAAGGTAGCGCAACCTCACCGCCAAGGGTGACTGTGCTCTTTCGAGAGCCTCCATCTGAGGATGTGGCCCCAAGCACTACTTCTTGAATTGGGGTTTTCCAGTCCTCGTTCCTTGCCACCCCAAACTTTGATTCAATCAGTTTGCTTGGCCTGACTGGCTTTTGCTGCGCAGGGGAGCCGAGCATCTGGTCGATAGGATAACCTAATATCCTGGAAATATTCATCAGGTGAAATGCCATCTGTGCGGTCTCGTGCCCCAGGGCATAAGCCATCTGGGGATTAAGACCCATCTGTCCAAGGTCAAGTTCCACATCGCCTTCTATCTTTACCCCTTCAAGAGCCTCGATATCAAGGCCCCCGAACAGGCTTCCAAGCTCGGAGAGTTTGATCTTTTTGGTCATTTTTACTTCCCATTTAGCATTATTAATCGTCTCTGATAGGAGTTGCTACATATATATTTTTAGATAAACTTTGAAGGTATGCTCATGGATAAATATTTCCGATATTAGCTTAATATCATGTATAAGGGATAAGAAAAATGGAAAAAAAAAGCCCGTATTTCACAGCATCTGTTGCATCGCTTCTATACATTATTATTCTCGTAATGTTGAAATTTTTATTGCCTTCATCCAGTATAAACGAAGGCATTGATATAAAAGAAGAATTGCCAAACATATTATTTGGGGCGATTATTTTCTGGATAGTTATCTTTGTGGTGCATCTGGTACTTGAACGCAGATCTATTGATTGAACCTCAATTCATTTTAAGATAAATCATTTTAAGATATATGTGTAATTATTGAGATAACGTGAGAATTGGAATTGTCCTTCATGGACCAGAGGCAGTGGATGATGGAAGCGCAGAGCGTATTATAAATACTTTAAGATTAGATCACCAGGTCACGGCAAAACTTGGCGGAACCATGGGGCGAACTGCGGTCTTAGATGCCGGCCTTGAAGATGTGATCGACATCAGACTTGGGATGACACCAAGCAAGACTATTGAAAGCCTCAGAGGCAACATAGATATTATAATTCTTATTTCCCGAGGCAAGACCCTGGATACAGGAAGGCATTTCGGGAGCATTGTGGCATCCAGGATTGATATATCAATACCATTTATCCATATCGAGAGCCCATTTTATGAAGGAAAAATAATATATTATGGAAAAAATGGAGAACGTTGTGCTGATTATGTAAGAAGACTGCTGGAAAAACATATTCCGGATCTTGAACTTCCCATTGAATCCGGCATTCCGTTGTGTCCACTTTTTAGAACAGAAGGTGACAGGCAGATAAGACGCATCTATGGAGCGCTTCCTGGTGAGAACGTCAGGATCGAAGGCGTTGTCATAGGTCATATAACTCATGTTGAACCGGAAATAATATGCAGGGATGGCAGAGTGGTCGAACTGAGGGGGATAAAGATAAAGCAGCATGGACTTGAAAAACTCGATAATAAAAAGATAGACCTGTTTAATGCAGAAGTAAAGACCGGGAATATCAGGCGAACAAAACACACAACAAAGATCAAACCAGCAAGGTCTTTTGCTGATGGAAAAAAGATCGTAATGATAGACCACTGCGCTGAGTCCACTTTTGAGCTTGTGGGAGATGCGGATATTGCCATAACAGTAGGGGATGATACAACGACAATAGCTGCCGATATCCTGACACGGCTTGGTATCGCCATAATCGGGATAACGGATGGTGATCCGGACAGCATTCTTGGTGATGCTGCAATACCTGCTGGATCTATGATCATCCGGGTAAAAGAAGGATATGATGACATTATCGGAAGGGAAATCTCTGAGAAAATTATGGTGGGGAGACAGAAACTGTCTGTTAAATCATGCGAAGAGATAGTAGAAAAAGTATTGAAGCTTGCTGAAAATAAAATAGTAGAAATCAAAAGCTATTGAAATAAAAAAAACAAAAAAAAAGGATATACTCTGGATTATAATCCAGCAGTTATACCAAGAACGCCTGATTGAATGATGATCGCGACTGCGATTATTACACCAGCCATCTCAAGGGCAACAGCGACATTTCCTTTCTTGAGTTCTTCGAACTCATCAACACCCTTGGTGAGCTTATCAAGTATATTCAGCGCGAGATATATTGAACCGATCGCGAGTACTATTCCAAGTATTAACTGTACTAAACTTGCCACCAATGCAAAAAGGTCTCCAGCCAGTGCTTTTGATATTCCTGAAGAAACACCAGCCACGCCTGATTGAACAACAATGGCTATGGCGATAAATACTGATGCCACAAGAATACCCACAGCTGTGTTACCTTTAGCTATTTCCTTTTCTTCATCCATTCCTTTTGTTATCTTTCCCAGTGTTGAGAAACCAATATACAATGCCACAACTGCAAGTATGATGGCAATGACTAATTGAATAATCCCAATTACTGCCGTTTCTAAAGACATAATTTTCCTCCTAACGCTTAAAGCGTAGGATGATATGAATGGCAGAAGGGTAATATAAAATTATTGTGATTCCTTCATAAGGTATTTATGGTTATAGGTATAGATAGGTTTTGGACAAATTATGCAAAACACGTGATCAATATGCCAAGATCAATACCTGAAATGATCCGGGGAGACTTCAAATGCGAGGACATCGCAAAATGCATCCTGGGGATCAAGGAAATCGACATCGATACTTACAAAACACTTGTCGTAAAAGGACCTATGACCGCCGAGAGCCTTGGGGTGATACTCAACAGGGAAAGAAGCACAGCATACCGATCTCTGCAGAATTTGATGGGGTGTGGTCTTGTCCGTCGTGAAACCAGAACTATCAGTTCAGGGGGCTACTTCTATGAGTATATCGCGCTTGAACCATTCAGGATGAAAGAAATGGTGCAGGGCAATATAGACCAGTGGTATAATAAAATGAAGAAACTGGTCGCTGACATCGACAAAGACATTATGAAAACATTATGATATAGAAAATACACTCCGATACACTTCTTCTGTTTTCTCCTTAAATTCATTCTGCGAAAACCCAAGCATTGCTGTAGCGAACATGGCGCCGCCTGCACCCACCCCTTCTTTAACTTCCCCTTTCTCGTACATGCGTAGTCCCGCGACCGCTGAATTTCCAAATCCCGGATTTGCCGAAAATGCAGGGTAGCCCAGCAATTTTGTCATTTCCCTGAAATTCGCAGTTCTATCATCTGCAACATAACAGGTGGTAGCTATCGAGACATCCTTTTTCAACCCGAGAGCTTTGATTATTGACAGAACCGATACCATCTGAGTTCCTCCTGCAAGGATTGTCCTGACATTAAGCCCGTCCACAAGTCCTGCCGCAGCTGCCATCATGGGGTCGCCCAGGCATTCAACTGCGCGCAAAGGCTGGTTTTTCAGACTGCCAAAAGAAATGCCTGATGCTTTCATCCCCTCGTTCACAACACGTTCCTTGATATCCACAGGATTGTCCGGAAAACTTGATGAAACGCGACCGTCATAACCCAGCGCCCTCATCACCGCCATTGCAGTGGTGGTGCCGCCGGGAACGCTCTCACCTATCATCACAAGGTCAGAAAGTTTAGAAAGTTTTCTTCCAAGATCTGCTGATGTCCTGTAAATATCAATAGCATCAACCACTGCGTGCCCTTTCCTGATATCCCCGCCAGGTTGCGCATTCAGGTCGATGAACGGTGTTTTCGGCTTGATAATTAGGCCTGCATTAATAAAAAGACATGGTATCCCTGTAAGAAGCATTGAAGCCCTTGTGAGCACCGCAGGAGTTGGCGCGCCTGAAGGGCACATCGCTGGTTCTGAAATACTGAAAACACTACCGGTCTCAACGAGCTCCGCATCCGCAGCAGGTGTGTAATCAGTCAATTCCGGGGACTTTCCTGCTGCAGAAATCCCGGGTATCCTTGCTGTCCCGGTATTGGCAAGGATACATACGAACAGGGGTTTTTTGGGACTTACATCTGGATACGGCTCTACCCACATACTCTATAGTGCGGTTGAGGCTTCAATGTGTATGGATGTCGGGGTCTTTACCAGGTTGCCGATCTTTGCACCGACCAGATTGACGATCCCCTTATCTGATGCGATATCCACTATTCTCTGTGTTATCACACCATCGAACACAACGCTTGTGATATTGCCATTCATATCCTTTAACGCGGTCGCAAGGTCACGCACAGGTACTTCGAGTATGATATTATTGCTTTCATCCAGCATACGCGCGCTGAGGCTGCCGCTCAACTGGTTTATGTGTTCCTGGAAAACGTTCTGTTTTACCTCTTTAGGAACCACTTTAGGTGCTTCTTCCACGACCTCCCGGATGGGTTTTTGCTTTTCAGGTTCAACTATCTGATCGATCGGTTGTTCAGGCTCTTCTTCAGGCTGTTCAATTTCAGTTTCATGTGAACTCGCACGTTCACTCTTTCCTCCCAGTTTTTTCCGGGTTGCATCCATTATAGCAAATCTTCTCTTCTTGCTCACCTGGTAGTAATCGAATGCCTGTTCCACTGGTATCTTCTGTCTGAGTGATTTTAGGATCTCTTTCTGCACGAGTTCTTCAACACCCTTTCCATCAGGTGCACGGGCGACAAAATCTACGTCAGCTACCTGGAGAAGTTCTTTGATTATCAGTTCTCCGCCTCTGTCACCGTCTGTGAAAGCAGTTACCGTCTTTTTCTTGCACAGGTCTGCGACAGGCTGGGGAACATTGGTGCCGCCAACAGCGATAGCGTTCTTAATGCCGTATCTCAGGAGGTTGAGCACATCAGCTCTGCCTTCCACTACGATTATGGCATCAGAATCAACAACATTGGGACCCATGGGGATATTGTCCTTCCCATAGTTCATGATCTCTTCGATCCTCAAAGATTGTCTCACTTCGTCAGTGATCTCCTGGCTTTCAGGAAGCATCTCATCGAACATCTCGGACATGATCTGCTTTGCACGCTCTATTACTTTCTTTCGTTTTGATGACCTGACATCTTCGATCTTCACGATGCCTATATTGGCTATGCATGGACCTATTCTGTCTATGGTCTCAAGGCTTGCTGCAAGGACTGCGGTCTCGACCTTGTCCAGACTTGAAGGAATATCTATGGTTCCCATTGATTTTCCCATGTTGGATTTAATGTTTACTTCAAGCCTTCCGATCCTGCCGCTTTTTTGCAGCTCACGAAGGTCAAGGTCAGCACCTATCAGGCCTTCTGTCTGACCAAATATCGCTCCGATAACATCAGGGCGCTCAATAACTCCGTCTGCTTTTATTTTAGCATGAATAATATATTTTGTTGTATCTGAATTTTGCATATATAGTACCCTCCCTCAGATCAGCAGTTAGAAAATAGTTCCATTATTTGGTAAGGCTAGGTCCGACGTTTTTTGTCAATACTAACAAGTGTTTTATTAGTATTTGCCTTCATATTTTTGATCCCAAACAGGAAATTATCAACATGTGTATATAGGTTCACGGTTCAGAACCGTAAATCCAGAGTGATTATGAATATCTAACTACTTTTCTATGGATGATTATCGCATAAATGATGTTTCTATCTTCATCTATGCATATCACTATAATAGTATGAATACCTTTAAAAACGTTGTGGTTTTAAAATTTTTATGCAGTTTTTAAAAATATTATTCTGCTCCGTACATTTCGTATCTGAGTTTTTCCATATATTTGCTGAGGCTTTCTATGTCCTTGATCCTCTTTTTCACAAGAAACCTTATCCGGCCACGGATATCGGTATTTGGAATGATACCATATGCCTGGAGGTAGTCTATGATCTTTCGAGCGACCATTCCCCCTTTTCTATCCCAGTCCGTTAAAATAACAATGTCCTTCCCGCACCTTGATAACTGCTCTGTGATATCGATCAGGGGCTGCTGTGATGACAGGGTTATCTCTCCTTTTATTCCCAGTGACCGCAGCGATTCCACATCCTTGCGACCTTCAACAATGATTATCGCCCCCATATCTGACATCTCCTGAAGTTCAAGAATAAGCTTGTCCAGCTTTTCAAGCCTTTCCATATCCTCAAGAGTTCTGATGTTCATTTTTCCGTCAAGATCTTTAGAATATCTGGCATCTTCGCGCCTGTGATCAATAGTGATTTTTTACTGTTGGTAGAACCTGTGATGATCCTGACATCCCTGGAATTAACATGGAACAGGTCTGATAAGAATGATATGAGCTGTTCATTGGCTTTTCCCTTTTGCGCCCTTTCAGACAGCCGCACTTCGATGCGTTTACGCCAGGGATTATACCCGTGTATGCAGGTAGCCTTTGCACCAGGAGAGATATCAAGGTCAAGCACAACACCCTCACCCGTTTGCCTGACAGCATCTTTCATAACAGAGCAATAGGTTTGTGTAAATAATAATAGTATTGTCTCAATTTTGAAAACCACTTATTATCGTTATCTCTATATACCCTCAGAATAATCTCAGTTCGATAATATAATGAAAACATGCATAATGTGCGGCGGCGAGGGTACAAGACTGAGACCTCTCACGTTTGACAGACCCAAACCCATGATCCCGCTTCTGAACAAACCCTCAGTTGTTCACCTTGTAGAGCATCTTGCAAAGGAGGGATTCAACGATATCGTGCTGACCCTTGGTTATCTTGGCGGTGAGATCGAGGCAGCGCTTGGCGACGGCAGCATGTACGGAGTTCATGTAGAATATGTGCATGAGAAAGATAAACTGGGGACAGCAGGGGGGGTTAAGAATGCAGAAGAACTCTTCGAAGGCGAGCCATTCATGGTAGTTGGTGGCGATCATGTTATGGACCTTGGGCTTCGCGAATTCGTGCGTTTTCATGAGAAAAATGAGGCTCTTGTGACAATAGGTTTGCTTCCGATAGACGATCCGCGAGATTACGGGATCGCTGACATGGACGTGAATAACAGGATAAACCGGTTCTTTGAAAAACCAGGTCCTGGCGAGATATTCAGCAACCTTGCCAGTACCGGGATATATATCTGCGATCCCGAGGTGCTTGACTGGGTCCCAAAGAATAAATATGATTTTGCCAAAGATCTTTTCCCGGATCTTATGCGGCAGGGGGAACGCATTAACGGTTTCCTTGTGCATGGAAGATGGACAGATATTGGCAATCCGCAGGCTTACAGGGAGGCGTGCAGGTGGATGCTTGAGCAGATGCCGGGAACAAAGATCTCAGGGCGATTGAACATCAAGGATGCTAAGGTGACAGGTCCCATAGATATCGGACATGATGTTTCCCTTGGCTCGAATTCGTCGGTCGTTGGACCTATAGTCATCGGAGAGAATACCTCCATAGGAGATAACGTCCTGATAGGACCTTATACTTCTATAGGTTCAAATTGCAGGATAGGTAATAACTCGCGGATATTGTCATCATATATTTACGATAATGTTGAAATAGGTACCAACACCGCGGTTTCAAGCGCAGTCATCGACAATGCCACAAAGATAAAGGATTCATGCATATTAGAGACAGGGACCGTAATAGGTCCAAGGGTCATCATCGGGGAAGAAGTTACGGTCAACTCCCTGGTAAGGATCTGGCCTGAGGTCAGGGTAAAGAATGGGACTAAGGTCAGCGAGAACCTGGGAAATGAGGATTTCGGCAACGATATAATAGGCTCGTAAGCCTCCCTCATTGGCTCATTCGATTAGCCAATTCAATTTAAATCGAACACGGTATAACTCTTAACTGAAATCAAAATGAATTTTCCCTTATCTCCACTGACCCATCCCCTTTTCCAATATATACCGCATCAACGCCAGTAAATATCCCATGTTCCACGATCCCGCAGCATTGCGAAAGTTTTGTATCGAGTGATCCAGGGTCGTCAATCCTTCCGAAATCAGCATCAAGTATGAAATTCCCGTTATCAGAGATCACAGGGCCATCTTTTCTGACTCCCATTCGCAGTTCTGCTTTTCCACCCAGTTCTGCTACCTGTCTTATTGCAAGCTTCAGGGCAAAGGGCAGCACTTCAAGTGGAACAGGATGTGAAAGGATATCTGAACATTTGGATTCGTCCACGACCACCACGAACTTTTTGGAGGACAGAGCAACGATCTTTTCCCGGGTGTGGGCAGCACCTCCTCCTTTAATTGCAGTGAAGCCAGCTATCTGGTCGGCGCCGTCGATACCTATGTCAATTTCAGGATGTTCATCCAGTGTAGTAAGAGTGATGCCATTCTCTACTGCCAGGAATGATGACTGGAATGATGTTGCCACGCCAAGGATATCAAGACCATCTGCGACACGTCTGCCGAGTTCTTTTATTGCATAAGCTGTTGTAGAGCCTGTGCCCAGCCCTACAACCATCCCATCCTCTACAAAACCTGCTGCACATTCGCCAGCTGTCTCTTTAGGGTTGCACTTTTGATTTTTCATAATGCTGTAGTATTATGCTTTTGTTGTTTATAAATATCCATTAACGTGTAAGTTCAAGGAAGACATATTGAGGTCTTACATGGAAATATTGAATGTTTTTGATATATACAATTATTTCTAGAGAAAACAATATATAGATGGGTTTAGAAATATGTCTATATTAAATTCGAAGGAGTAATTAAAAAAAGGTGATTTACACGGCGGCATATACGATGAATTTTATAGAGACTTTCATAGAGATCTACAATGCAGGCGCTGCCTTCATAATTATTTTCTTGATAGGGCAGATCCTCTTCATGATGAGAAAGGTGGACAAGGACTTGCTGAAAGCACGTCTGTTCCTGAACGAAGAAATAATGCAGAGAACATGGATATATATCTCGGTCGCAGGTGCAGCATTTGCTCTGAATACACTTGTTAAGTTCGTTATCAGGTTCACGTCCTCAGGGGACGTCATTCAAACATTTTACCTTGTAGAATTCACGCAGCTCATCTTCCTGGTATCCTTTATACTGGCAGTATACAACTGGTATATATTCATTGGAAGTTTCGTCAACAATAAATGAAAAAACCAAAGCATCACTGCTTTGATGAGAAATCTTATTTTTTCCCTGATCTTTCATGGTAATCCTTTATTGCTGCATGCAGACCATCGGCTGCAAGGTTGGAGCAGTGCATCTTCACTGGCGGCAGACCATCTAAGGCTTCAGCTACATCTTTCCTTGTGATCTCAAGCGCCTCCTCAAGCGTCTTTCCCTTTGCCATCTCTGTGATCATACTGCTGGTCGCGATCGCTGCGCCGCAGCCGAATGTTTTGAATTTAACATCCTCAAGCCTGTTGTCCTTGACTTTTATGTATATCCACATAAGGTCGCCGCATACAGGATTGCCCACTTTTCCAATACCATCTGCGTCTTTGATCTCCCCAACGTTTCGCGGGTTCGCAAAATGCTCCATTACTTTTTCACTGTATCCGTCTGTCATATTTTCATCTCGCAAGGGGTGACATCATTCTGAGTTTGTTCACTATTTCCGGAAGTACTGTTATAACATAGTCCACTTCGTCCTGCGTGTTCGCGCGACCGAGCGTGAACCTTAACGAACCATGCGCTTCTTCATGTTTTAAACCTGTCGCAATAAGAACGTGAGAGGGTTCAAGAGATTTAGATGAGCATGCCGAACCTGTGGATGCAGCTACGCCTTTCATATCAAGGTTCAATATCATGGACTCGCCTTCAATATAACTGAACCTTATGTTCACATTGTCAGGAAGGCGTTTTTCAGGATGCCCATTAAGGTATGAGTCTTTTATTTCAAGTAAGCCTTTGATAAGAGAATCACGAAGTTTTGTTATTTTTGCAGCTTCAGGCAGGCGTTCCTTTGCAAGTTGAGCCGCTTTCCCGAATCCAACGATGCCGGGGACGTTCTCTGTGCCTGAACGGATGTCCCTCTCATGTCCTCCACCGTGTAATAGCGGTGTAAGTCCTGTCCCTTTTCGAATGTAGAGAGCTCCAACGCCTTTTGGCCCGTACATCTTATGGGCGCTTAATGAAAGAAGTGAAACCCCCATTGCATCGACACTGATCGGAATTTTTCCTGCTGTTGGGATCGCATCTGTATGAAATGGAATGTTTTTCTCTTTTGCGATCTTTCCTATCTCTTCGACCGGCTGGATCGTCCCGATCTCAGGGTTGGCATGCATAATTGATATGAGCGTTGTTTTTGAAGTTATCGCAGCTTCAACTTCAGTTGGGTTCACAACCCCTTCTTTGCTTACCGGGAGGTATGTGACTTTGAAACCCTGGGTCTCTAGATATTTGCATGTGTATAACACAGCATGATGTTCGATAGAGCTTGTGATTATATGGTCGCCATTTTTCCTGTTCCTGTATGCCAGACCTTTAATGGCAAGGTTGTCTGATTCTGTGCCGCTGCCAGTGAAAATTATCTCTTCTTTTTTGGCGCCTATCAGATCCGCCACATTTGCGCGCGCCTCCTCCATTGATCTTCGTGCCTCGCGCCCGATCGTGTAAAGACTTGATGGATTCCCGAACTTTTCTGAAAAGTAAGGAAGCATTGCTTCAGTGACCGCTGCATCAACCGGTGTTGTGGAGCTGTGGTCCATATATATTTGGTGGGTCATAGTTCACGGTATGTCAAGGTTAAAAATATACTTAACGATTGAGCCATAGTCGTACATAAAATATAAATGCTAAGTACTTGTATTAGGGTTGCCCAGAATACGGGCCGCGCCGGGAAACCCCGGGGCTAAAGCCACAGGAGGATCAAGATGGCTAAAAAAGAAGAAGTTAAAGAAAGCAAAGATACCAAAGAAACAGTAAAGGACGCCCATAAGAAAGAGGCTCCAAAGAAAGAAGCGCCCAAGAAGGAAGTCCCTCAAGAGGCTAAGAAAGAAAAGAAAGAAGATAAGAAACACGAAGGGAAAGGGGAAGAGCACGCAAAGAAGGAGCGAAAAGGCGCTCCAAAAGAGGGGAAGAAAGAAGCCCCCAAAGCAAAGGAAGAAGGTCCAGAAATAAGACATATCGTGCGCGTCGCTGATACAGACCTTGAAGGAAGAAGGAGTGTCCAGTATGCACTTACAGGTATCAAGGGGATCAGCAGGCGGGTTGCAAAGATAATTTCAATAAATTCCGGTCTTGACCCGATCGCTACGATCGGATATCTGAACGATGCTGATATCGAAAAATTAAAATCATCAGTTGATAATATTTCCACGGTCCTGCCGACATGGATGATGAATCAGCAGAACAACATTCTGACCGGTGAGGACAGACAGTTGTTGGGGATGGATGTTTTGCTTAGCAAGAATGAAGATATTAACCTCATGAAGAAAGCCCGTTCATATAAAGGATTAAGGCATGACCGTGGCCTCAGGGTAAGAGGACAGCGCACCAGGTCGACTGGCAGGAGAGGAAAGACTGTGGGTGTTACCCGTGCAGCTATCCAGGCATCCCAATCAGCAGCCAAAGAAGGCGAAAAGAAAGTAGAAAAGAAAGTAGAAAAGAAAGAAGAAAAGAAGGCAGGTGTTAAATAATGGGATACCCGGGAAAGAACAGTAAATCATACGAAACACCAAAACATCCATGGCAGGCAGCCAGGATAGCCAGTGAAGTCGAACTTATCAAGGCATATGGCCTCAGAAATAAAAAAGAGGTCTGGAAAGCCCATAGCAACCTTAAGAATTACAGGGAACTGGCAAGAAAACTTCTCGCAGAGAGCGCGAAGAGAACACTAGCTGGACATATAAAAACAGATGCTGATAACATCCTGAACCGACTGAAAAGATATGGTCTTCTAAAGTCAGAAGCAGGACTTGATGAGATCCTAACACTCCAGGTGACGAATTTCCTGGACAGGAGACTGCAGACACAGGTTCACAAACAGGGACTTGCAAACACGCTCAAACAGGCGCGGCAGTTCATTGTTCATGGTCATATCTCTGTTGGAGGCAGAAAGGTGACAGTGCCTGGTTATATTGTCTCAATGGATGAGGAACTGGGAATGAGTTACTATGGTAACTCACCTTTATCTGCTGATGCGCATCCAGCAAGACCAGGACATGTTGCAAAGGAAGCAGTACAGGAGTCGGCTAAGTTAGAACAGCCAGGAACAAAGACGGAGGTTGACAAATAATGGCAACTGAAAAATGGGGAGTAGCCCACATATATTCATCGTTCAATAATACCCTGATCACGATCACTGATCTGACAGGTGCAGAAACAATAGCCAAAACAAGCGGCGGAATGGTAACAAAATCCGCAAGAGAAGAGAGTTCCCCTTATACAGCCATGCAGATGGCTACTCAGATATCTGAGAAAATAAGAGATAAAGGAGTCACAGGCATTCACATTAAAGTGAGAGCTCCTGGCGGCAATATGCAAAGAAGCCCGGGACCTGGAGCTCAAGCTGCTATCCGTGCATTCGCCCGTGCTGGAATTAAGATCGGTCGAATCGAGGATGCCACACCCATACCCCATGATGGTACGAAAGCCAAAAAGGGAAGGCGCGTGTAAAATGGATATTGACATACTTGAATTATCAGAACGCAAAGCCCGATTCATTCTTTCAGATGTTCCGGTATCATTTGCAAATGCTTTAAGAAGAAGCATTCTTGCAGAAGTTCCGGTAATGGCAATAGATGAGATCAATATATATGATAACACATCTGTCCTGTTCGATGAACAGCTTTCTTTGAGAATGGGGCTTATCCCTCTGAAAGCAGATACGAAGAATTTTACGCTGCCAGAGGAATGCACCTGCGAAGGAAAAGGCTGCCCGACATGCCAGGTATCAATGACCCTGAGCGCAGAAGGCCCAAAAGTCGTGTATTCTGGTGATATCGTTTCCTCAGATCCGGGAGTTTGCCCGGCGGACGCGACTATACCCATCGTTGAACTCAAAGAAAAGCACAAAGTTGTGCTGGAAGCTATTGCAAAGCTTGGAACCTACAGGCAGCATGCTAAATGGCAGGTTGGCACAGTAAGTGGATATAAGAACGTACCGAAATTGACTTTCAAGGAATGCGACCTGTGCGGTGAATGTATCAATGTATGCCCGCGAAATATCCTGAAGCCTGGAAAGAACAAAGTGATGGTCGAGGAAAGCGATAAGATCGAATGTTCATTATGTAAGTTATGTGAAGAAGCCTGCGAAATGGATGCTATTTCTGTAGGTTATGATCCTGAATCTTTTGTAATGATGTTCGAGACAAGCGGTGCAATGACAGCAGCTGAACTTGCTATTGAAGGTGCGAATAGCATTAAGTCAAGAGCACAGAAAGTAGGAGAGATACTTGATACGCTCTAACGGGCGTTCTCTCTTTTCTATTGAAAAAATATATCTTTGGGCTCCACTATAAGGAGCACACTTTGCGGAGGTTGCCCAGACCGGTCAAAGGCGCCAGCTTGAGGGGCTGGTTTCGAAGGAATTCGTGGGTTCAAATCCCATCCTCCGCATTTCTTTTTACAAAAGTGAAGCCACATTAAATCAACCCATCATTTCCATTTGAGTAACTTCCTCATTGGATGCGGCTTCGGATTCCCAAATAATTTCTTTCCTTATTGTAAAATCGCTTTTTTGTTCCCTGGTAGGATATGTTATTTTGTAAATCACTTTCATACAAACACAGCTTATGCTTACTTGAAAACTTGATTACCTTTTTCCACATAAACTTTTCCTTGTTCACATAATACTTCTCGAGCGCCATGCCTGCGGTTATTAGGGGTACTTTTTTAAATATATTTATTATTTTCAGACAGGATCGACAGGATTTACAGGATTAACTAATAATATCGTATCCTGTCGATCCTGTAAATCCTGTCAAATGACGGTTTTTTGATGTTTTGGAAAATATAATATCCAAAAACATGTCATTTTTGTATAGAATCATGATCCCGTTGTATACCCATAAAAGTTCTCATTTTCAATAATTAATATATCTATGCACATCGTTTTCATGTCTAGTTGATACAATATGTATCAATACTTATTGTATCATTGTAAACTATTATGTTTCATAAAAAAGGCTGTTTTGTCTTT
>JAUSDC010000223.1 GCA_030650845.1 Candidatus Methanoperedens sp. | reverse complement strand
TCGATCTGACAAATTCGATGAGGTTTGAAAACAATTCCTGCTGTGTTATTTTCTTACCTGTCTTAAGAGTAAATTCTGCCTGAAGCATATCGAATATATTTTTGTCTTTTTCATGTATCTTGATATTTTCACTCATAAATTAAAAAATAACTTTATCTTTTATATACTTTTCTACATAGGAAACATATAATTATCAGGGAATATAGTATAGCAGCACATAAAAAACCAGTCATTCGAAGGAGGAAATACAATAGTCGAAGTTTCAATCGTTCTTCCAGCTTATAATGAAGCTGCAAGAATAGAAAGCACTGTTGAAAGGACAGCTTCTGCACTTGGTGAATTCACATCATCTTTTGAGATAATCATCGCAGAGGACGGAAGCAAGGACGGCACAGACCGGATTTCAGAGGCTCTTGCGAAAAAATACGAATATGTTGTGCACCTTCATTCAGACGAAAGACAGGGCAGGGGACGCGCCCTGAACCGCGCTTTCAAGGTTTCAAAAGGAGAGATACTCGGTTATATCGATGTAGACCTTGCAACCGACATGAGGCACCTCAAAGAGATGATCCAATACATCCGTGACGGATATGATTTTGCCACAGGTTCCCGCATGCTTCCACAGAGCAATGTAAAAAGACCATTTAAAAGGGGATTAGCAAGCAAAGGTTTCAATTTTCTCACTCGTTTGATGCTTGGTTCAAAACTCTATGACCACCAGTGCGGGTTCAAAGCCTTCAGGCGCGCCTCGCTTTTCAAATTACTTGACACTGTAAAAGATACTCACTGGTTCTGGGACACGGAATTATTTGTCAGAGCCCAGCGGGCAGACTTCAAGGTCATGGAATTCCCCGTGGAATGGAGACACGGCGGCACTACAAAGGTCAATCTCGTAAAGGATGTCTTTGGAATGGGCTCGCAGATATTCAGGCTGTGGTATGAGTTATTATGGAAAGCGTAGAACACGGATGACACGGATCAGACGGATTTTCACGGATAAAAAGGGACATTGGATATGGGATTTGGGCTGTTTAACGAACTATTGTATGCAGGACAGTGGTATCTGCTTATAGTATTTCTTGGGATAATTTCACTGCCATTAGCGATATCAATATGCAGCAGTCTTCCAGACCGCGGATATTCGGTATCGAAGATCCTGGGGATACTGCTTCTCGCGTACGTCTCATGGATCCTGTCTTATGGTATAGATTACAGCAGGAACGAGATAGGGCTTTCATTATTGCTTATATGCGTCTTTTCTGTCATTATCTACGTAAAGAAAAAACCACGTATTGATAAGAAGTTGCTGATCAGGAACGAGTTGATATTCGGCGCTATGTTCGTATTATTCCTGATAATTAGAGCCTTCAACCCGGAGATACACGATGGAGAGAAAGTGTATGACTTCATGCTCCTCAATTCTATCCTGAAAAGCGCAAGTCTTCCCCCGCACGATTCGTGGCTTTCAGGGTACAATATAAACATGTATTATTATTTCGGCTCATTTACCATTGCTACCCTCATAAAACTCGCAGGGATCCCGGCAAATATTGCATATAATCTGGGAATGGCAGTTTTGCCAGCGCTTGCTGCAGTTGCTGCATTCGGTCTTGGCTATAATCTTACATCGGACAAAAAAGGAGGGATAGCAGCACTATTCCTGCTGGTATTTGCAGGAAACCTGTACCCTGCTGGAGTAATATCAGCCCATGTGCTGAACATGAAAACAAGTCCATTTGGGGGCGTACCACCAATAATGGATTACTGGGGACCGACGCGAATAATCCCGAATACGGTCAATGAATTCCCCTATTTTAGCTTCATATTCGGTGACCTGCATGCACATGTCATCGCCATACCATTCGTGCTGCTAGCTATTACATTTATTCTGAATGTTTATTTATCAAAGAAACTCTCAAAAATTGCCCTTTTCTTAATGAGTCTTGCCCTTGGCTCTCTTTTCGTATTCAATGCCTGGGATTATGCTACATATGCAGCGCTTTTTATCATTGTGATATTGGTCAAGCCATGGAAGCACGAAAGCATATCAAAAGAAATAACCGGAGCAAAAGAAATATCCAGAGAGTTATTAAAACGGCTGAGCCTTGTCATTGCAGTGATCATCCTCGGAATCCTTATGTTCACATTTTTTTTCATGGATTTTCATTCTTCTGGGATACAGGGGATAAAACCAGTCATTACAAGGACTGCTCTTATCAATTTCCTGACAATTTACAACCTGTTCTTATTCCTGATAATCTCATTCATGTTGTTACACATACCTGAATTCAGGCATAAGAAATGGATACTGATTGCCCTCACTGCATCTGGAATTTTATTATATTTCGTTAAGGATTTCCAGACCCTTTCTGTGTTTGTTCCTCTGGCTTTTTTAATATGCATTGGTATTTACTTTTTTTACAGAAACAACGATCTGAACAGGTTATTCATATCTGTAATGATAGCCTTAGGGCTTGCCATACTGGTATTTTGCGAGCTGTTCTATTTTGACGACCTATTTTCTGGTGAAAATGAAAGGTTTAACACGGTTTTTAAATTTTATAATCAGGTGTGGATCCTCTTTAGCATAGCTTCTGCGTTTGCTTTGCATGACCTTATCAAAAAAAAGTACAGGATGAAAACAGTTGTTCTTGTTGTGTTATCTATCTTGATCGTGCTCAATTCCCTGTATCTGTTTACAGGGACATTAGCAAGAACTGAAGGCTTCAACCGCAGTGCCAGTCTGGATGGGATCGATTTTTTGAAAAAGGTGAACTTTGGCGATTACGACGCCATATTCTGGGTAGATAGGAACCTCAACTGGACTGATGTGATCCTGGAGGCGCCGGGTTCCAGCTACGAGGATACATCAAGGATTTCTTCCTATACAGGTATACAGACCGTCGTAGGCTGGGCTGGTCATGAGTTCGTGCTGAGAAATAGCTGGGATGATGTAGCTGCTCGTATCAGGGATATTGATATGATATATGATACAGAGGATTATGACAAAGCTATGGGACTTCTGCGAAAATACAATGTGTCTTATGTTTATGTCGGGAACGTGGAACTGAGGAAATATAAACAAAAGGGCTTACAAAAATTTGAGAATATATCTTATTTCGAAAGAGCATACAGGGGGGTTTATGATATATATCGCGTAAACTGAAACGAACTCCAGGAGCGTGAGTTTGTTTGGAGTTAGTACGCAAAAAATAGAATCTGTGAATAACCCTCTGATTTCTACTGCAATATAAATATAAATATTATTAATATACATCTGGATGATTCACATCATATATATGTAAAGATTTATTATATCGTGGACCATATAATTAATCTAAAGGAATAAATGAAGGAGAAGAAAAATGATAACAAAAATATTACATGTCCAATCTGTATTGCCATATGAAATTACATTGGCATTAAAGGCAAAAACGAAAGAGTCTTCGAATAAAGAAGCTATTTCCAAAGCAATATACCACTTTTTAAAATGCCAGGATTCAGATGGACGGGCTACTGCCTGAGTATCCTGGATTTATAGAGGGTAAATTAATATCCTTTCCTTCATTGTTCATAAAGTTTATCATCTTTTAATCTATTCAAGTACTCTAGAGGTACGGCACTTCATCTATATATCACTATGAAAGAAAGGTACAACCCGCATGAAATAGAGGAAAAGTGGCAGAACAGATGGGCAGAATCAAAGATATTCCAGCCAGAACCTGACAGCAGGGAAAAATTTTTTATTACTATTCCATATCCCTATCTCAACGGCAACCTTCACGCAGGCCATACCCGCACTTTTACTATCGGGGACGTAGTAGCACGTTATAAAAGGATGCTGGGTTACAATGTTCTTTTCCCCATGGGTTTTCATGCCACAGGAACCCCGATCGTAGGGCTTGCAGAGCAGATCCAGAAAAAGGACCCGGAAACTATCAGGGTGTACAACCAGCTTCATGAGATACCGCTTGATGCCCTGGAAAAGATACAGACGCCTGAACAGATCGTCGAATACTTCAGCAGGGAAGATGAAGCCGCCATGAAGATAATTGGATTTTCCATTGACTGGCGCCGCAGGTTTACCACTACTGACCCGCACTACAAGAAGTTCATTACATGGCAGTTCAATCTTCTTCACAGCAAGAATAAAGTCGTAAAAGGCTCACATCCTGTGAGATGGTGCCCGAACGACGAGAACCCTGTTGAAGATCATGACATCTTGAGGGGAGAAGACGCAACAATAATCGAATACACGCTCATCAAATTCAAGCTCAACGAAGATATACTTCCATGCGCAACTCTGCGCCCTGAGACCGTATTTGGCGTTACTAACCTTTGGGTGAACCCGAAAATAGTTCATGTCAGGGTTAAAGTGAACGATGAATTCTGGATCGTCAGCAGGGAATCCTACGAAAAGCTTCGATTCACAGATAAAAAAGTGGAGCTGATAATTGAGGTGAAAGGAGATGAACTGATAGGGAAAAAAGTAACCAATCCTGTCACAGGTACTTCAGTGCAGATTTTACCTGCATCATTTGTGAGCCCGGATAACGGAAGCGGCATTGTCATGAGCGTTCCCGCCCATGCGCCGTATGATTATCTTGCTCTTTGTGACTTAAAAGGAGTAGATCTGACTAAATACGGCATTAATGAAGATGTTTCGACCCTGCCTCTCATATCACTTATCAAAGTTCCGGAATACGGGAAATATCCTGCTGTGGATGCGGTGAAGGAACTCAAAGTTAAAGACCAGAACGACCCGAAAGCCGAAGAAGCTACAAAGCTTGTGTACAGGCGTGAGTTCCACGGCGGCGTGCTCAATGAAACCACAGGAAAATATGCAGGCATGGCAGTATCTAAAATAAAAGACGTTCTTACGCGTGACCTTATCGAGAAAGGGGTTGCGGACGTATTCTATGAATTCAGTGAGTCGCCTGTTGTCTGCAGATGCGGGGCAACATGCGTTATAAAGATGGTTGAGAACCAGTGGTTCCTGAACTATTCCGAACCTTCCTGGAAGGAACAGGTTTACACATGCCTTAAGAACATGGAGATCATACCTCCTGAGATAAGGGTGGATTTTGAGAACAAGGTGGACTGGTTAAAGGATAAAGCCTGTGCACGCCGCAAAGGTCTTGGAACAAGATTGCCATGGGACAACGCATGGATGATAGAGTCACTGGGCGACTCAACGATATATATGTGCTATTATATCATTGCGAAATACCTGGATAAATTTACACCTGAACAGTTAAGAGACGATTTCTTCAACTATTGCCTGCTGGGAAAAGGGAAACCTGAGGAAGTTTCCGGGAACACGGGTATTGATATAGATGTTATAAAAAGCATCAGGTCTGATTTTGAATACTGGTATCCGGTTGACCTTCGCACGTCGGGAAAAGACCTTATTCCCAACCATCTGTTGTTCTTCCTGTTCCACCATGTTGCGATATTTCCTGAAATATACTGGCCGCGCGCAATCGCCATCAACGGTTTTGTATCGCTTGAAGGGCAGAAGATGAGCAAGTCAAAAGGACCCATTCTCACGCTTCGATCTGCAGTAAAGGAATATGGCGCTGATGTCACTCGTCTGTATATATTGAGCACTGCCGAGCATGTTCAGGACGCAGACTGGCGTAAAGCTGATGTGGAATCCACAAGTAAGCAGGTTGATAGATTCTACAAGCTTGCAAACGACATTATCACATCAGAAGAAACAGATGAAATAAAACTCATCGATAAATGGATGCTGAGTAGATTACAGTACAGGATACTTGAAACTGCGGATGCTCTCAACAGGATGCAGACAAGAAGAGCTGTCCAGAACTCTTTCTACATGCTCATGAACGATATGAAATGGTATGAGCGGCGGGGCGGCAAAGCTGCATGCAAACAGATTTTAAATACCTGGATACGGCTGATGGCTCCGTTTACACCGCATATTTGCGAGGAAATAGGGGAAGAAATGGGAATGGAAATGGTATCTCTGGCAAAATTCCCTGTGGCTGATGCGGCGCTTACGGATAAGGGGGCAGAACTCTCTGAAGAAATAATAGCAAATACGCTGCATGATATGGAAGAAATAATCAGGCTCATCAGGATAAAGCCCAAAAGGATCATATTATATACCTCTGCTGAATGGAAAAAACAGGTACTTAAAAAAGCCATTTCAATGAAAAAAGAAAATTCACTTGACATGAAAACACTCATGACCACTCTTATGAGCGATCCAGCCATGCGCGCTTATGGAAAAGATATCCCGAAATTCGCGCAGAAGATCATCACAGATATCCAGGGGATGGAACCTGACCTTATGAATGCATTGCTTGATGTTGATTTTGATGAAATTTCGGCATTGAACGAAGCTTCTGACTTCATAAGCGGGGCTGTGGAATGCAACATTGAAATATACAGTGCAGACGCTCCAGGATATGATCCGCAGAATAAAAGCCGTTTTGCATCTCCGATGAGGCCTGCAATTTATATTGAATAAATGTTAAGTAGTGATAAGGGTTATAATAGGATAAATATATACAAATATGAAAAAATCAGAAATGCTTGAAAAAATATTGGAGGATCTAAAACTTCCAGGTGGTATAGAAGCTTCAGTTGTGGCAAGCAGAGATGGTTTAGTCATATATTCGAATACAGTTTCAAAAGAACATGATGAGAACTTTGCAGCCATGTCGGCGACAATGCTGGGGGCTGCGGAAACTGCAACATTAGAACTCAAGAAAGGTATTCCAGAAAGAATTATAGTGGAATCCGATAAAGGAAAGATAATCGCCACAGGGGCAGGACAAAAAGCGCTGCTTGTAGTTTTGACCGAGCCAAATGCAAGTCTTGGTATAATCCTTATTGAATTGGCTAAGGCGTCAGAAAAGATAAGAGAAGTATTGGGGTAATGTATGAAACATGTGGCAACAGGAGTAAATGGGCTTGATGATGTACTGGATGGGGGTTTTTTAAGACCTTCGATCGTATTAATTGGGGGCGCAGCAGGTACAGGGAAGACCACAATGGCATTGCAATCCCTTTTTAATGCAGCAAAAAATGATGAAACCTGCATGTATGTCACGACCCTTTCTGAACCAATAGCCACCATTAACAATTTCATGTCCAAATTCTCTTTCTACGATGTCTCACTGCTGGAAAAAGGTAATATCAAATATCTCCCTCTTGATATTGAGATCATCCATGAGGGCACATATGCTATCATAAAGGAAATGGAAAGGAACATTAATGTGATTAAACCGGACAGGATAGTTATCGACCCTGTCAACGTGTTCGCCATGGGATCTGATGAAGAGGAGATGAGAAAATTCTTTTATGATCTCTTCATGAGTATGAAGGCGTGGAACTCACTTGTCCTTGTAACAGGTGAATTTACGTATGAATCACTTATTCGAAGTTCTCTGAGCTATCTTGTGGATGGTGTTATATATCTCAGTAACGAATCTTTTCATGAGCGAAATATCAGGTACCTCAATGTTCTCAAGATGAGGGGGCAGGATTTTTCTGGCGGAAAACATTCATGCAGAATAACTCAAGATGGGTTCACAGTTTATCCCAGAAAATCACCGCAAGTCAGAACATCCATCCAGAAAGAACGAGTTTCAACAGGTATAAAAGGGCTTGACAAGATGACAGATGGGGGTTTCATGCGTGGCACATCTATCCTGCTTTCAGGTTCAAGCGGAACTGGAAAAACAGTGATCGGGACACAGTTCATTGTAAACAATTTGTTGAAGAATGAGCCCGGGATCATAGTTTCTTTTGAGGAAGATGCAGTACAGATACGGGAAAATTCCAGGAAGTTCGGATGGGGTCTTGAAGATTTTGAGAACAGAGATATGCTTATAATAATATCGCCCCTTGAATTTGACGTAAGCGAACTTGCACTCCAGATATTTGATAAAGTTGATAAAATAAAAGCAAAATGCTTGATGTTCGATGGAATTGCCAGACTTCAAAGTTTGATGCCCCCGCATATCCAATTCTCAGATTATATGGAAGGATTTGTCAGCACCTTGAAAAAAATGAATGTTACTGCAGTTTATACGAACGAGACCCAGAACCTGACCGGAACGACAATGGTCACAGGTACGGGCATCTCCCCTACTATGGACACTGTAATCCTGCTAAGATATCTGGAAATAAGAAGTGAAATGCGAAAAGCCATATCTGTGCTCAAGATGCGTGGAAGCGATCATGACAAGGATATAAGGGAACTTATTATCAATAAGAAGGGTGTTGAGATAAAAATGCCATTCAGTGAATATTCCGGGTTGTTGTCAGGAAGTCCGGTAAAGGCACCTTCTGATGCTTTCATAGAAGCCTTTAAAAAATGATCGATATCATGGATCTGATAATACTTCAAAGGATATTAAATATATATTCGTGGCTTGCAGCATGCATTATCATGGTTTTTATGGCTGCAATTGCGCTTTTTTATCAAAAGAAATTCGGTAAACCAACCTTTTTTTATTTTTATATAGTCCCAATAATCGTTCTTATTATTCCAGCGATCCAGTTGTACCCCTTTTTTACTATCGAAGCTGAGTCCATCGAATTCGTGGGTTCATTTATCTCTTTTGCAGCAAGCTATTTCCTGTACAGGAAGATGGTGGATGTAAAATGATCCCTGAGCTTATTGATTCGGTCTCTTTTTTATTGTTTACATTCATACTTTATTTTTTAAGCGTTCTCAGTAAAAGGTTCGGAAATGTTATGGGGATGAAAAAATATTACTATCTTTATTATGCGGGTATCTTTTTTACATTTTTTGGTTCTGTTATCATGATTTTGCCTGCGCCTCTTATTGACCTTCAAGAGTTGTTCGGATATGTATTTTTTTCAATAGGATTGACTCTTGGCCTTATTGCGTCGATAAAATACTGGGGATGGTTGATCAAAGAAATTATTAAGGGATAAAATCTATGAAAAGCCTGAGATTCAAGATCATTTTATCCACAATGCTTATAGGATTATTCGTTATTTTCGGTTCATTTCTTGTTATTCAGGATATACAGAAAGGGATAATTGAAGGGGAGTTTCGCGACAAGGGAATAATTGTAAGTGATCATTTGAAATTGGAACTTACAGATCCTATGGCTGTAAATGATCAGGTGAAAATAAAAGACTACATAGATAACCTGAAAAAAGGTTACTCAGATATAGAATATATTTTTGTTACAGACCTAGATGGGAATGTGCTTGTTCATACCTTCGAGGGGGGTTTTCCCATAGCGCTTCAAAATATGAGCAAGCCCTCGAATGTCAAGGAAGAATTCATATATTATTCAGAAAATGGCATCATACATGAATTCGATAAACCTCTTTCGAACAATAGCGGTTATGTGCATTTAGGTTTATCTGAAACCAGGGTCAGGATGCAGATACAGGAGTCCTCAGACAGGCTGCGGTTGATTTTTATATCTGCATTCGCTCTGTGGGGGGTTTTTATTTTCTTCACAGGAAGATGGCTGACCGAACCTGTTCTCAGGCTTTCCGATGGAGCAAAAAGGATCAATAAGGGCATACTTGACCAGAAAATAGAGGTCGCATCAAACGATGAACTCGGGGAGCTTGCAGCGACATTCAATGTCATGTCAAAAACCCTTGATGAGAAAATCAAGGATCTTGTGACCTCAAAAGAACAGACCGAAACTGCACAAAAGTACCTTGAAACCCTGTTTGACAGCATCGATGATGGCATTATTGTTGTAAATATTGATCATGCGATCATTAAAGTAAATGAATCGCTGCTTAAAATGATGCACCTGAATGAGGAACAATTACTGGGTAAAAGCTGCCACGAGACGATCTTTAGCATCCACCACTCTTATGATAAGGAAGTATGTCCCGTCAGTATAATGATCCGCACAAGAGAGCCTATGAGGCTTTTGCGTGAAGTACAGGTTAACGGCGATAAAAAAATTTTAGAAATCAATGGAACTTTGCTTTCAGACAGCAGAGGTGAGATCAATGTAATTTTAGTGCTCAGGGATGTATCACAGCAAAAAGCGCTTGAGGCACAGATAATTGCCAGGAACAGAGAACTGACTACGCTTAATGAAATCTCAAAAACGGTAAGCGAGAGCTTTGAACTGGATAAGATATTATCAAAAACCCTGAATAGTCTGTTAAAACTTACAAATATGGATTGTGGTGAAACATACCTGCTTGATGAGGGATCGGGGGACTTTGTGCTTAATATACATACAGGAAATGATGGTCATTGCACTCCCCAAAAAGTCATTCCATCCGATATTAATGTAACAGATATAATTGCAATCAAAGATCCGGATAAAAACCCATGGTTTAGAACTGGGGACGGATCAAATGTTGATGGTTCTTTCGTTGGAATACCCCTTAAATTGAAAAATAAGGTATTCGGGCTAATCACTCTGAGAAGCAGCAAGCAGTATGATTTTTCTGATAAAGATAAGGAGATTTTTACAGCGATCGGCAATCAGCTCGGTGTAGCTATAGAGAACATTACTTTTTACAACAACATCAAGTACCTGAAGGAATTCAATGAAGAGATCCTGAATAATGTCAATCTCGCCATACATGTCGTTGATAAGGATATGAAGATCCTGGCTGTAAATGATGAATTGATAAAGCTCAGCAGGGGCAGACTGAAAAAAGAAGAGATGGTAGGCAAGAGTATTTTTGATATATTCCCATTCCTTAAAGAAAAAAATGTCGATAACGAGTATGAATACGTTAAAAAGACAGGTGAGATATTTTTTAGCGAGGAAAAGACAGAATATAATGGGGATGTTATCTATACAAGCACAAGCAAGATACCGGTCAGGGATTATAACAGCGGGGTCGTCAGGATAATTACGGTAATGAAGGATGTGACTGAGCAGAAACGGCTCGAAGAAGAATTAAAAGATTCATATGAGGAGCTCAGATTGACGTACCTGAAGCTGAAGGAGCTATTCAAGGTAAAAGAGAACTTTATCTCGAACATGTCACATGAATTAAGGACGCCTCTTACCTCTATTATGGGATATACCGAGCTGATGCTTGATGAGAACATCCCTTCAGAACAGAAACATAAACTTGAAGTGATCTACAGGAATTCTCAACGATTGTCCAGATTAATCCAGGGTCTTCTTGATACTGCAGTAATTGAATCAAAGAACCTTGCGCTAAATATACAGACATTATCGATCAATGAGATGATAAAACGTATTTCAGAGGATATGAAAGCTGTGACTGAAATAAAAAATATTCCTGTTATACTTGATATCCCTGAGCAGATCAAGGTTGAGGGAGACCGGGAAAAATTGATGCAATTGTTCTCAAATATTCTGGACAATGCCATTAAATTCACATTGAAAGGTTCGATCAAGATTACGGCAAGTGAGGATAAGGAATGGGTACATATTGAATTTGAAGATACGGGTATTGGCATACCGCAGGATAAGCTTGATATTATATTTGACAGGTTCTACCAGCTCGATTCCCCTGAAACACCCAACAGAGGAGGCGCAGGTCTTGGTCTATGGATATCAAAAAACATAGTGGAGGCACATGGTGGTAAGATATGGGCGGAAAGTAAAAATAGAGGTAGCACATTTCATGTTTTGCTGAAAAGGAGAATGAATGAATAAAGAAGCTTTGAATAAAACGGTTCTTATAGTTGATGACGAACCTGACACACTTGAACTTGTTAAACTTGTTCTTGAGAGTGCAGGATTTAAAACTGTTTCTGCTGCAAATGGAATAGAGGCATTAAATGAAGTGGATGTTTCAAAACCAGACCTCGTCCTGCTTGATTTAATGATGCCTGATATGGATGGCTGGGAGGTTTTCAGGAAGATCAAAGAGAAATATTCAACATTGCCTATTGCAATTTTAACTGCTAAAGCGCAGAACTTTGACCGTTTGCTTGGTCTGCATGTTTTAAAAGCCGATGATTATATTATTAAACCATTTGGAAAGAATGAATTAATAAATAAGGCAAGAAAATTATCGGGTCTAACGTAGGGTCGTTCGACCAAAAATTAATTAATCAATACAGGAACAATAGTGAAAATTATGGCGGAATCAAAATTTGTAATCCCATTCTATACACAGGAACGATGGCAAAACTGGATAAACCAGGTCAAAGAAAGCGGTTTCAAGATCGATGACCAGGAGAAAGGGGCAGTTTTTGTATATATGGAAGATGACGTGGTGCTTTCCTGTCTTAAGATAATTGCTAAATTTGATAAGAACATCTTATCACAAGATGATGCTCTGGGGCATATTGCTGGAATAAAGGGGATCGTCCTTGCAAAGATCGAACCTATAAATGAAGATGTTGATATTATGCTGGAATCAACCCAGCTTTCATTGATGGGTGTTTTTGCTTCGTGCGAATGCTATATTGAGAAGGCATTTGAAAAGACGGGGGCATTTGGCAAATTAATAAAGGGTGCCTTGAAGGCGGAAAAAGAGGATAATATGGGAGTTGCAATGGGAAATATTGCAATGATCGGGGCTAATCTTCTTTCCGGGAAGAAGTTGAAGGAAAAAGACCTTGAGGATCTACCTGAAGGACTTGTCGCAGAATGGCTGGACGGGATAGATTCAATAAGCGCAGCCATGGTGGGCGACACAAGTTATAAAGATGATGAACCTGATGAAGGTTGATATTAAAAAATTCTATGCTATGAACCTTTGGTACGTAGATGAACATGAAAAAAACAACGAACTGGTACGAACTAAAACGAACTCAGGTAGCGTGAGTTCGTCGAGTTCGTTGTGTTCGTTGCTATTTTTTTCATACCAGGACACAAAGAGCTCAGATGTTATATAGGGGACTATAATATTGATTTGATATGCTGATCTACGATATTCTGGGTTTGGAAGCAAGTGAAACCGTATATTTTGTCGAAGATAGCTATGCATCATTAAAAAATAATAACCTGTCACTGCAATATCTTGAGAACATCCAGAAAGATCCTGAGGCGCATCTGGAGGGGGTCGTGGATGAAAATGATCACATGATAGCTATTATTCTATTAACCCCCGAAAATGAAGAATCTCCGGATGAAAGAGCGGTTTTTACGAACATTGTATCCTCGGTACATCAGAATAATGATAGCAACAAACGTTTTTCTGAAATTGCAGGGAATTTGAATTTTAATAAAACATACAGGGCAGATATCAAAAAATTCAGGGAATCTGTAATTGAATACTATTCTCATGCCCTTGTGAACAGGCAATTTTGTGATAACTGTCTGAGTACTAAAGAGCCATACGAAATGGTCTATTTTCCGGGCAGGAATACCAGGTTAAAGGCGCTAATTGAAAAATATGAACTTAAGGGTGAAATACTTGAGATATGCTGCGGGAACGGTATGTCCACACTGCCTCTGCATGAAATGGGATACGATCCACTGGCTATAGATTACGACAGGTGTCAGATATGCCAGGGTCTTGAGCATAATGTTCTATATCCAGGAAGGACGTTAGTCCTTGATGCTACGAGGCTTACTGAATTTTTCGAGGAAAAAAGCTTTGATACGATCGCAGGTTTTATGCTCGGGACGATATATTCTTTCAATAGGGGATTATGGGAAAAAATGATCAGTGAGGCTGTAAAACTCCTTAAGCCCGGGGGAATGATCCTGCTTACCGTAAATAAGAAGGAGGAGATGGAAATCCTTTATTCTGCCCTTAACAAAGCCCATATCACCGGAAAAATGATAGATAATACAGATGAAAAGGGTATATACGACCAGTGGGTGTACGTAGGGACAGGATAACATGCCGCGCGACCGCAGGGATTATTATTACCATAAAGCCAGGAAAGAGGGTTACCGCTCGCGCGCAGCATATAAACTAAAACAGATCAGCGAACGCTTCGACCTGATACATAAAGGCAGCACCGTAGTTGATCTGGGAGCAGCCCCTGGAGGCTGGTGCCAGGTGGCGCAGGAGCTATCCGGTGGAAAAGTTGTGGGTGTGGATCTCCTTTCTATTAAGGAAATAGAGGGTGTGGAAACGATAAAAGGGGATATTCGTCTTGACACTACCATTGAAACGATAAGAGGGCTCATTAAAAAAGAAGGCGCAGACGTGGTGTTGTGCGATGCTGCCCCAAACCTGTCCGGGAGCTGGAGCTATGACCATGGGCGTTCAATCGATCTGGCTTCATCAGCACTCATGTGTGCAAAAAAGATCCTGAAACCCGGTGGAGGGTTTGCTGTTAAAGTGTTCCAGGGAGATATGTTCCCTGATTTCTTAAGGACAGTGAAAGGAGTATTTGAGAAAGTGCAGGCTTTTTCTCCTGAAGCCTCCCGCAAGGCAAGCGCTGAGATATATGTTATTGGAAAGAATCTGATAAATGATGCGGTAACACTGGATCAGGTTTACACAGTCACTATAGAAGATATGGGGGCGGACGGCGATGGCATAGCGAAAATTAATGATCTTGTGGTATTCATAAAAAGAGCGAAAAAGGGGGAGACTCTTAAGATAAGGATCAGGGAGATCAAGACAAAATTCGCTTTTGGGGATATTATATAGATGCCGCACCAAGCAACGAACTAAACGAACTCCAACGAACTCTTGTTCTAGGGGTTTGCTGATTTCTCAAGACAATCCGAGTTCGTTTTGAGTTCGTACCAGTTCGATGCTAACGTAATCTGCTGAAATAACTTGCCCACAAAGGTGATATCTCCGTCATAAACACCTTCAAGCAAAGCATCAATTGTTGAAGTCTGGAACAGGACATCTCTATTTTCATTCTTATTTGCCAATATCTTCAAACCACAGGTCATGGTTCTTCTCAATAAAATCCTGCATCATGGTGATGCATTCGTTATTGTCAAGGTTAATTATTTTAACTCCATGCTGTTTCATAAACTCTTCAGAGCCTTCAAATGTCCTGGATTCACCCACGATCACTTTCTTGATCCCGAATTGGACAACGGCTCCCCCGCAAAGGTAACAGGGCATTAAGGTGGAATAAAGTACCGTATCCTCAAAACTGCCGATCCTTCCTGCATTTCTCAAACAATCGATCTCAGCATGAGCCATAGGGTCATCCTTCTGAACTCTCTGGTTGTGACCTCGCCCTATTATTTTACCGTCTTTCACAAGAACCGAACCGATAGGTATTCCTCCCTGAGCTGAACTTTTTTTGGCTTCTTCTATTGCTGCTTCAATAAATTCATCCATATTATCCTTCATCTTTTCTTCCATGCATACACTAATGCTGCAATCAATAACACAGCCAGGATCATCCACAACCATGGTATTTTTCCATCAGGTTGAGGTGTCGGTTCTTCTGTCGTCAAAGGCGTGCTTTCATAAGTACCTGCTATTTTTTCAATAGCCAAAGGCTCTGGCATGCTTTCCTCTTTCTTGATCCCTGTAATGGCATATATGGAGAAGGTCATGCTCTTTGCACTGAAGTGCGTGTATCCATCTTTATTGAATAGAACTCCTGTTTCCAGTGTGATCCATTTATTATCTACCCATTTAGCAAGCCTGATATCTGCACTTTCCAGACCGTTCTCAACAAGCCAGGATTCCTTGACTTTGAATTTGATCAGGTTCTCTCCCACCTTTTTGGTTCCTAAAATGATATTGACATTTCTGTACACAATCCCGAGTGCAGATTCTGTTACCTGTTTTGAAATATCTTTGAGTATCTCTATCCTCATTGTTACGTCAAATTCATTCTCTTTTCCAGTTACAGATACTTCATATACAATGTCCTGATTTTTGTTGAAAGTGTAGGTGATAGATTTACCGGCTGCAAGGTCTTTCTCGTTCCTTTCAGAGCTGACTATATTTTCCAGAGGTTCTGTTGTTATTACTCCGCTACCACCTGATCCACCGCCCCCAGATCCGCCGCTGCTGCTTACTGGTGGTGGATTACTGACCGTGATGATAATTGAGCTTGTGTTCACATTGCTGCTGGCATCTGTGGCAGTTATGTTAAGACCGTATATCCCACTGGTCAATGATACATTGTTCGTGATAGTACCTGTGGTTGCATTGATCGAAAAGTTCTGTGAGTCGTTGATACCATATGTGATAGTCTGAAGATCAGTTGCATTTACGTCATAGCTGAATGCATTCCCCAGTTCGGTTATCTGGTTTGAAGGTTCAGGAGCCCATACTGGTCTTGTGATATCTCTTACCGTCACTGAAATTATCGAGTAATTTACATTACCGCTGAGGTCTGTTGCTGTGATATTTAGACCATAGACACCGACGTTCAGGTAACTGTTGTTCGTAATTGTACCTGTGTTACTGCTGATCGTGAAATTAGCAGTATCGTTGACAGCATAGGTTATGGTTTGAAGATCAGTTGCATTTACGTCATAGCTGAATGCATTCCCCAGTTCAATCATCTGGTTTGAAGGTTCAGGTGACCAGACCGGTTCCCAATCTGCAGAAAAGATTCTTGAAGCTCCGGAATAACTATTGTTTGTTGAATCTTCAATACAACCAACATACCATTGATATGTTCCTTCTGCAAATGTCTGGTTGAATTCCAGGATCGTATCATTTAGAGGATTATCAGTAGTCAGATTTATTGCAGAATCTATATAAAGTGAACAATTAGTGGCTATTCCATTAATATATTTGTATGTGAAATTGACATTCGATACGTTAGAAGTTGCCCCTTCAGTCAAATTATACATCAGTATTGTAAATTCCGGTCTATTCCCATAAACTTCAAAGCTATTTGTTCCTGTGATATTGACATTTCCCGCGTCATCAAATATGTAAAACCTGTATGAGTGGTTTCCTGTTGTTCCCGTCTTTGTTACAAATATCGGCTCTGAGGGGTCACTGATCGTTGTTAGACTGTCATTTACCCAGCTACCTGACATATTGGTTGAGAAAATATAGCTGCTGGCAGCATAATTATCAGCAACTTTTATCCGGAATATCATGCTTTCCTCATTATAGACCGGTCCATAGTCCTGGAACTCACTGTAAGTGGGAACATCGTTATCAACGATAACATAGAACCTGTCTGAGTTTCTTAGATTAAAAGGAGTAGAGTTATCAAAAACATAAATTGGAAGCTGATGGTTCCCTGTACTCGCATTAATTATTATACTCTTGTTCCAGTAGCTCCACTCTCCACTTGACGTATTCCCACTGACCAGAACCATTGTAGTATTGCCTGAGTCATTTACAAGGGTGGTATTAACAATTGTTGTGTTTATTCCGGAACCGGCAGAATCTGTGGTATTAATTCCTCCTATTAATGTCTGACCATTCCTGATAGATGTTTGCCCGATCGGATAAGTTATTGTGATGTCTTTTGTCAATGGAATACTCCAGTCAATAGTTAAATGCAATATCTGGCTTGCATTATTGTTGCTATTATCAGTCGCAGTTGCCTTTATATCATATCCTTCAGAAGCATTGCTGAATAAGTCAGTCTCCCAAATACAGGAATATGCAGAGGAGTTATCTAAGCAAAGTGTTGTATAGTCAATTGACGAGTTCTTGTATTCGAACAAGACATTATTGATCCCTCCGAAATCTGATGCAATTGCTTCTATCGTGACATTTCCATTTACATAAGAGTTATTTGCAGGAGTTGTGATAATAATTGTTGGTGCAGTAATATCGGAATTATCTGAGTCTATATATGAGCCATTAAGCTGATAGAGTTTTTTATCATAACTTCCAACATATACATAACCATTAGCAACAGCCGGAGAAGATAAAATATAACTGCCTGTGGTATAGGTTGATATTACCTGGCTAACATTAGATGCATTGAGCTGGTAGAGTTTTTTATCATAACTTCCTATATATAAATAGCCGTTGGCTACAGCAGGAGATGACGAAATATAATTTCCAATATTATAGTTCGCTATCATCTGGTTAACATTGGATGCATTGAACTGATAGACTTGATTATTGCTTGCTAAGTAAACATAACCGTTGGCTACAGCAGGAGACGATGATGAAGAACTATAATGTCCTGAGGAATAGGTATAGTTCGCTATCTCCTGACCAATATTTGATGCATTGAGTTGGAAAAGTTTATTATAACTTGCTATGTAAACATAACCGTTGGCTACGGCAGGAGATGAAGAAGAAGAACCATAATAATATCCTGTAGTATAGGTATAGTTCGCTATCTCCTGGCTAACATTTGATGCATTGAGCTGATAGATCTTATTATTGCTTGCTACATATACATAGCCGTTGGCTACAGCAGGAGATGAAGAAGAAGAACCATAAAAATATCCCGTAGTATAGGTAAAGTTCGCTATCTGCTGGCTAATATTTGATGCATTGAGCTGGTAGAGTCGATTATAACTTCCGGAATATACGAAGCCATTTGCCACAACAGGTGATGATGAACCATAATTTCCCGTATTATAATTCGCTATTAACTGGCTAACATTGGATGCATTGAGCTGGTAGAGATTATTATAACCCCCCACATAAGCATAGCCGTTGGCTACAGCAGGAGATGAAGAAACATAATTTCCGATATTATAGTTCGCTATCATCTGGCTAACATTGGATGCATTAAGCTGGTAAAATTTATTGTCGTAACTTCCTATGTAAACATAGCCGTTAGCTACAGCAGGAGATGAAATAATATAACTTCCTGTAGTATAGCTTGTTTTACCTGAATTTCGACGATTTTGGTAACTATGTTTTTAAGTTTTGATTTTCGACTGCGGTAGAACCGATCAGAAATCAATTTCCTCCAATTTCCTGGAACGATTTTAACAACATGGCATTGCATATCGATAAAATTCAACATC
>JAUSDC010000220.1 GCA_030650845.1 Candidatus Methanoperedens sp. | reverse complement strand
CCCGTCCCATTACAAGACCACAGGAGGGACACCGATGAATCCTAACTGATAGGTCTTTGGGTACTGGATATCCACAGATACAGGTTTGTGATGTTCCTGCCGGATTAACGAAATCCACGAATTTACCAGCGTATGCTGCTTTGTATTCCGTGAAGTTCATTAACTGATACCATCCTGCATCGGATATGGATTTAGCAAGATGATGATTCTGAACCATATTTTTTATCCGCAAGTCCTCGAATTTTATCAGGTCATAGTTATCGACAAGCATCCTGCTTGTCTTATGAGCGAAATCTTTTCTCTGATTCCTGATTTTTCTATGTACTTTACCTACTATGATTTGTTGCTTATTTCTTTTTCCTGATCCCTTCATTTTCCGGCTTAACCGCTTCTGTTCATGCGTTAGTTTATCCTCTGATTCTCGCAGGAACTTTGGCGGTTCTATATGTTCTCCGTTACTTAATGTTATCAGGGAAATTAAGCCTACATCAATTCCTGTTCTGGTCTTGATCTCAACAGGGATAATGGGTTTTTCAATTTCACATGAAAAGGAAACATACCACTGATCAATATCCTTTCTGATGGTACAGGTTTTGATCTTTCCTTCAATTTCTCGATGCAGGATTATCTTGAAACTTCCTATTTTTGAGAGGTAGAGTTTTCCTTCTTGAAGTTCAAAACCCGATTGGGGATAAGTGAAACTGTTGTACCTGTTTCTTCCCCGAAACCGGGGGTAGCCGAAGCCATTAAAGAAATTCTTGAAACTTTTATCAACTCTTTTAATCGCATCTTGAAGTACCTGAGAGAATACTTCTTTTTGATATGGGGTTTTGGAAGCAGTCAAATCAAGCATCTGATCATATTTATTTATCCATTCAGGTTTTCCCCATGGAAATACATCAAATTCCTTTTTCAATCTGTTAAGCTCTGCCTGTCGCTTTCGTTCTGCAAGTTTTTCATTATGGAGTTTTCTACAAGTTCCAAGAGCCCGGTTCAATTTAACTTCTTGATTCTTGTTGGGATAGATTCGGAACTTGCAGGCTTTTTTCATTCAACCACGCCTTTCTTTTCATAATAGATATTCCTGATGTTAGTGTCGTGAAAGTATTATTTCAAGGGGTAGGTACGATTCATCTGCGCCCACGAAGATCGCAGCGTTCTCTACCCCTTGACCCCACGATGTAAAAGCAATTCTATCCATGATCATCACCTAAAAAGAGCCAGGTATAACCCTGACCTCGAATAACCATCCACCGCAAGCACCAAAACTACATACCTTCGCCCACCAATCGTCGATAGAAGCGAACCCACATAACGAGAGATACTGCGTGAGATCCTCTTTATGGGTGACGCGTATTAACCTCTTCTTCGTACAGAGCCCAACACCATCAACCGTAACCTTCGATAATACCGAATAACCTTCCCACAATCTAACCGTGAAAACAGCACCCTTATTCACTAAGCAATTCTTAACACATTTAATATCAAACCGCATTTTATTCATAATAACCTCCTGCAGCAAACGAACTACTGCTCGAATCCGCACGTTCTTGTGGAAACCGGCTGAGGGAGTGATGGTTTCGATGCAGTTCGTCGAAACCTTCACCCCTCAGACGGAGGGTAATCGTGTGCAGAGTCGGAGACCGTTCCCGAGCAGTCATGAGGGCTATACCCACGACCGTGAAGTCAGTAATCATTCTTGAATTTGAGCAGTAGAACCAGGCGTTCTGCCATGCAGTGAGGCAGTTTAAAAAGAATAACCGGCAGCATCATTTAGGGTTGGGTAGTTCACGATAATCGTATCAAAAAAGAGTACTGTTGGCTGGAAGTGTGTTATTCTTGAATATGCAGGCCCCTTCTTTCACTCACGAATAGTCTTCCAGGAATTTGAGATTGAAACGGTTATTTAATTCATTTATGTTCTGCTTCATCTCACTTTCCACATTTTTGAATAAAACGGTCGCGTTATCCTGTTCTGATAGAGCAAGCAAAAAGCAATCTGAAAATGCGATATTATACTTGGTTTTTATAACCGCAGCGTTTAGGCAGAGTTCATAATCTAGAGGTCTTACTTCTACATAGGGGTGATAATATACAAAATCATAAAGTTTCTTTGCAAGTATTTCAGATTGCTGCTGTGTATGTACTTCTTGATAGACTCTTTCTGCGACATAAAATATTTCTGTCAGTGTTAAAGGAGTCAAAATTGCTGTAGTTTCTCCTTGGTTCACGGAATCGATCACTGCTTTTGCCTGAGGATGTAAGGCTCCACGGGTATTAATATATTCTATCCAGACACCAGTGTCAATTGCGATCATTTTATTCCCAGATCATGCAGGAGTCCTTTGATTTTCGCCTCATCAATTTTACGAGAGGTTTTCAGGGCTTTATCAACGGCATGGGGCGAGGCGCTGACAAATAATTCTGACGGCTTTACTTCTGGTTCAGCTACCAGGATGATCTTTTTATTTTCCTGAAAGACCTTCAGCTTATTTCCTGTTATTAAACCTAGCATTTCCCTTAATTTTTTTGGAATTACTATCTGCCCTTTACTTGAAACTGTTACAGTTGTCATAATAATATGTAAGACAACAATCTTATTTAAGTCTTACTATTGCCATAAATACTGTTTGACTTTACCTCTTTTAAGTACCATTTCCCGAAATGGGAGCAGCGCGGGTTCATGCAAATCTCTTCATCCATGCCACGCCCATGCATAGGTTCTCCACCCTGGAAAAGGGAGATTTTGACACCCTCTCCTGATCGCAATGAGGACACTCGCTCATGCCCTCACACTGCTTGATAGAAGCCATTTTTTGGTTCTATTATTTCACCAACTGACTTGAGCCGTGCAACGATTTGGTCTACATCCAGCATTGCATACCCCAAGGCTCTCAGGACGTTCTGTATAGTATCTCTGGCCAGTGCACCCTGTGGTTTGTGGGTTTTGAGTATATCCAGGACCATGACTTCTGAATCTTTTAAACCGCCTGGGTTGGCATCGGCCTTTGGCGCTTCTTTAACAGGTTCTTTTGGTATCGAAAGTTTTGGCACTTCTTTTACCAGGTCAAGAGGAACGGTTTTTGCATCATCCTTCTTGCTTTTTCTCTTTGGCTTCTCAGATGCAGCAAGAGCCTTTACAGGTTCCTGTACAGGAAGCTGCGGCTGCGTTGCAGGTTTCGTGATCTCTGTCGGCGCAGATGCCTGAGTCGATGCCGGGGTTGAAGCCAGTACTGGTTGAGGATTTGGTGCAGCGGGCGCAGGCGAAGTGTTCACTGATGGCTGATCCTCAAGAATCTGGTCAAGGAGAGCAGTTATGCTCTGGATGAATGAGCTGTAATCATGGTTGGGGTAATTTTCCTGAACCTTCTCATTCTTCCTTGCTTCAAGGATGCGACTAACCGTATGGTGCGCGATATCTGCCATGGCATGATCTCTGAGTTCAAGGGCTACCGTCGATATGGATTCTGCTCTTACTGATACTATGGTATCTCCTCCCTGTTCGAGTTTATAATGAGAGAGTTTTCCTGAGACGATGACAAAGGAAGGCACTTCGAGCCTCTGGATTGCCTTTGCTGCCTCTGGCTGGTACTGGCCTGCGTATACGAATACAACGCCGGTTGGATCTGCTACTCTGACACGCCAGAAAGGATTGTCTGTTCCCACATCCTCTTTCTCAACTGCAGTTCCTGCGATCAAGACCCTATTGACCTCGGCGCCTGTTGGGCCAAGATATATCGCGGGCTGGTATGAATCCTTTTGACCGTTCTGTAATCCAACTGTGGTAGCCATAACCTCAGCAGCGAGCATTCTGATCGTGGGAGTCCTCTTGAAAGTTTCCACCTTAAACACCTCCTGCTATTCCAGAGATAAGCTTCTTTGCCTCAATTGCGATCTGCTTTGCCAGACCATTTACCGGTACTATCTCCTCAACAAGGAAGTTACTGGATAACTGCGCCCCGGTCACTTTGTAGTACCTGAAAAGTACCTTTTCCGAGATGTAATCTGACACCACGCCGGTATCCAGTGCCTCAGATGCCAGATCAATTGCTTTCTGCAGACTGATCCCGGTGAGTTTCTCCACAAGACCCGCGTTGATCACAAGGTCATGGCTCTGTGGAGGATTATCTGGCATGGAATCCTGAAGAACGGCTTTCAGGCGGAGATCGAATACCCCTTCAACTCTGCCGTGCTCCGCGCAATTGCCTTTGGTGAGCTTGCGCTTGCACTCAGGGCATCTCTTGATGAGACCGGAGCCTGCGGATATATCGGTGATTATACCTGTCACCGCGACAGACTGCCTCTTGACCTCTATATCAACGTCAAGCGGGACTATTTCAGAGTTCGAGTTTACTTTGAGAGAAATCTGACCCTGCCATATTGAAGAGACCACGTTCCTGAACTCGTAAGATTCGCCCTCTTCAAGAGTTATGCCCAGTTTATCTGCGCTCTTGGCGAAGATGGTGAGCCTCACTACTCCCGTATCGTCACCGATAAGGCCCGTCTGGCTTATGGAGGGACTCGTTGGATCCCAGAGTTGCATGACCTTGCCTTTTACTGTGATCCATTTGTTATCCTCTTTGACTGAAGATATGGAAACAAACCCAGCGTTACCGGGTTTGAATGCTTCGAAAGGAACATTATACTCTTTGCGGAGTATAGTCATTACTGTCCTGGAGGCTTCATTCAGGGGAACTTTATAACCGATAAGACGGTCAAGATTGCTCCTGATCTTATTTCGGTCAACTTCTATACCAGCCGTTTTGAAGCGGCCGTAGATATCTTCGATTACTGGATCGATGTTTGATGTGTTCATATTCTGACCTCACTGCATTAAGCAGTTGTATAACACCTCAACAGGAGGTGGCAGCAGCCGTTATCGGCTACTACAATCGAATCTTCTGAAAAGTGGCATGATAATGGCTTAGGCGCTGAGCCGACCCCTGCGCAGTTCGCAGGGGGAAGCCTTTATCAATGCCGCGGCTTAGGTGAAGTGAATCCATAAAATGAGACAAATTTTTTTATTTAGTCACCGAACTCGTATTGAAATCCGTAGGCATCAGCGTGGATGCATCCACACCACACCAACACCCAAACATCCCTGATTTACCATTTCCGATTGCTGATTGCAGATAGATGTCTTCCGAGGGATAAGCACTAAGTTGCCAATCTTCAAAGGAATCGCACAAAGCGCGGTGGAGTGCGGTGAGTGTTCACTGAAGGCGATGGAGGGTTCATGCTCGGGTAAATAACATGAATAAAGAAAAACTTTTTTCAAATTTGAAAAATAGGCTCATTTCAGACTTATGCAAGGGAATTATTGTTATGATTACTTAAAGGCTCCATGTATTTCGTTAATAGATTTTGCAGCTTGATTTGTTGCTTCTAATAGGTTTTGCTTTTTTGCTACAGATAATACCGCCTTTATAGGCTCTTTCGCCTCCTTTAAATCAAATTTTAGTTCTGCCATTAGTATTCCAACCCTCTTCTGGGAATCTATAATCTGTATTGTTGCTTCTTCGAGCTTTTGTTCAGCCACTACTTTTCCAATTTCCTCTAGACAATTTGCTACTAACCGTACAGTATTTCTCTGTTCTTGTTCTGCAGCTATTTTCCCAATTGTACCAAGAGATGTCGCTACTTCCTCTATCGAATCTTTGAAATGTTGTTTCGCTGCTGCCATTCCAATCCATTTGAAAGAGTCTATCGCTTGTGATGTCGCATATTCGAGTTTTTGTTCTGCCATAATTCCTCCAACTTCACCAAGGGAAATTACTGCATCTAATGTTGCTCTATCAAGTTTTTGTTGTACTGCAGACATTCCAACATTATTTATATTAATTATTGCTTCCACCGCTGAATCTTCATCTTTTCGGCTTACAGCCAATTTTCCTATTCTTTTTAGATGATAAAAAATATATTCAGCTATTTTTTCCTTTTCATTCTTATTAAAATTTTTAGTTTGAAATATATTGCTGGCACCGTTTGTTATTGCCTTCAATCCATCTTTTACCGTCTCGTAATCATATTTCATCATTGATCCGCGCACTATATCAATAATCGGCTGAATAGGGTCCTTATCATCTGATTTTTCATAGCGATCGCTTATATATTGTAAATTGTTCTTTTTTGCCATTTCTTCTGCCAACATGCCAATTACTGTTGAAGGTTTTAATAAATCAAGAGTTTTGAAGATATAAGGTATTAAAGATAAAAATGATAAAATTCCGAAATAATATGCTAGTGTGATATAATTTTGAAGATTTAATGAATTATTTGCGAGATCGGTACTATCAATAAGCATTAACACGCCTAGTCCATAGATTATGGATAAGAGGTAAATGCCAGTTAATATCCATAGGTAGGGATTTTTATTTCTGAATACATCTATCACTCTTGCAGAGTATGATGAAGCAGCATGCTGCACAGCTACTAAACTTAATGATATTACTATTGCTAAGATTGAAGCCTCACTTTGTACTAAAGCGCTTAGCATGTATCGGGAACTATCATCATCAATATACATGACCCTGAAAGAAAAGAAAAGAATGGAATAAACTAAAAAAAGTATCAGTCCAATAAAACAAAGAATTGTTTTTCTGAATAGCAAATTTTTTGCTTTAATCGAGGCATTTTCTAGTATTTTTGTCGGCATATTATTGAATAAAGCTTAACATGTGGGATAAGACTATTGGACTAAGAAAATATAAATTATTTATTCTTATTTCAAGCTAATTGCATCTCTTTGCATTGCATGGCATATTAATCTTGCTTGGATAAACAATATTAGAGATAATTCAATCTTCACAATACAGCGCCTCAATAAATAGGCTAAATCTGAATAATTCTAAGTCAATATAAAATTAAGAGCATCCTTGCTGATGCACCCCCCACCCCACACATTATCCTCGGTTTTCCGATTTCCGATTTCCAATTACCGATTAATGTCTTACAATATCTCAACTAAAAATACGAGATTATACTGAATATGTTAATGTTCTTTGATCAGTCTGTCTCATGTAATTTACCTTAGCTTATGGCATTTTGGGATGCTTCTCATAAGAGGGAGGTAGATTTAAGATATATACAAGAGTTATTAGGACATAGGAGTTGCTGGAGAATAATTATGGCAGACCCAAGAGGTTTTGTAAGTTTCGACATTGATCACAATGAGAATGAAAAAAATCTTTTCATCGGACAGGCAAAAAACAAACAAACACCTTTCAGTTTTGAAGATTGGTCCTCCAAATCAGCTCTTCCTCAAAGTCAGTGGGAAAAGATCATAAAAGATAAAATTAATAAATGTAACTTTGTTGCAGTGCTGGCTGGAAAATATATGGCAACAGCGACAGGTGTTATGAAAGAGATTACTTTTGCAAAGGACTGCAATGTACCGGTTTTTGGAGTTTATATAGGCGGTGCTGACACAAGTAGTAATTTACCTGATGGATTACAGCGAAACAGAACTATAGATTGGGACTGGAACAAAATTGCTACTGCAATCAATCAAATGATGAAAGAAGGAAAAAACAAATAATATGAAAAAAGCATTAGTTATCGGAATAAATAATTATCCTTCATCACCTCTTAGTGGTTGTATTAACGATGCTTCTGAGGTTGCCGCGATTCTTAAAACTCATGGTGATGGTTCACCAAACTTTGATGTGTGGCTTGAAACAGATGTTCAAACAAAATCAGAGTTGAAAACCATGATTGTTAAGCTTTTTTCTGGAAATAGTGATACCGTTTTATTGTACTTTTCTGGTCATGGATTCTTAGATGAAATTGGAGGTTACTTAGTAACACCAGATCATGCAAAAAATGATGTAGGTATTTCAATGGATGAGATATTGGGTTTGGCTAACCAATCAAAATCAAAAGATAAAATAATCATTCTTGATTGTTGTCATTCAGGTTCTTTTGGTACACCAGCTATTGGTGGAGGAGCATCCCTTTTGAAGGAAGGTGTGTCGATTCTAACAGCAAGTCTTAACGACGAGTCTTCAATAGAAATTAATGGACATGGTGTATTCACGAATCTTCTATTAAATGCACTTCAAGGAGGAGCAGCAGATCTAAGAGGACATATTTCACCGGGAGGAGTTTATGCCTATATTGATCAAGCTCTTGGCCCTTGGAAGCAAAGGCCTGTATTTAAAACAAATGTAACGAGATTTACTTCACTACGCACTGTAACTCCACAAGTATCACCAAATACACTTCGGAAAATAATTGAATATTTTCCGGCCCCACAAGATGTATTCAAATTAGATCCTTCTTATGAGGATACTAATTCGAAAGATGTTAAACATGTTGTTATAGAACCATATGCAAAACCAGATAATGTAGCTGTCTTTAAGAATTTACAAAAGTTCCAAAGCATAGGATTAGTAGTGCCGGTTGATGCTGAATATATGTACTTTGCTGCAATGAAATCAAAATCGTGTAAGCTTACATCTTTAGGATATCACTATTGGCGTCTTGTAAAAGATGGAAGAATTTAATAGGTGTTCCAAATCACGTCCTATGCTCAGATGCAATAGAAGAGAGTTGAAAACTTCAGCATCTCTTAAATACTTTTTAGCTTCATTACTTTCACCCCACTGTAAATATAATTAAATACTCAAACAACCATAAAGATCAATAAATATGCGAAGACAAACAATAAAGAAATCTAAAGTTTTTATAAGTTTCCATAATAAAGATAGGCATGCCAAAGATCTTTTACAAGCCCAAGCAAAAAACAAGAATATAAATCTTCAATTTTCGGATCAATCTGTTAATAAACCGTACAAAAGTAAATGGAAAACAAATACAAAATCCAAAATTCAAAAAGCATCTACTACTGTGGTAATGGTAGGGAAAGACACTTATCAAAGAAAAGCTGTAGATTGGGAAATTGAACAGAGCAGAAAAGCTGGCAATAAAATAATTGCCGTTCAAATTCATAAAGATAAACATCATAGGTTACCAGTAGGTGTTAAAAAGAGTGAAGAAGTCAGGTGGAAAATAGATACTCTTTCGAGAAGGTTAAAAAAGGGAAAATAAATGGCAAAAGTTAGAACATTCATAAGTTTTGCTGCTGAAGATAAGAATTATAGAGATCTACTTATCGGGCAAGCCAAGAATCCTAACTCTCCCATGGAGATTGCAGATTGGTCTGTGCAAGAGCCATTCGATGAAAAATGGAAGACACAGTGTAGGGAGCGTATTAAAAAGACCCAGCAGATGATTGTTCTTATTAGCAAGACAACACATAAAGCCGACGGCGCTTGTTGGGAAATAGCAACTGCGAAAGAAGAAGGCATCCCTGTCTTTGGCGTCTATATTGATAAAGACAACAAGGGCCAGATTCCTAAAGAATTAGCTAATGAGTCTGTTATTGAATGGACGTGGGATGGTATCGCTGATATGACAAATAGAAAGGCTCTCATAGCCAACCGCCCTAACTTAGAACCTCCTCCTAAACGTTCAGTGAAACCAAGCAGCTGTATTCGTTGAGCATATGGTGGTGGATATCTCTTGATAAACTCGATTTACTCAATAGAAAAAAACTCTAGTAACTTGCATCGGGATCTTAGCCCGCCAAATCCGCCGTGGATTCCCATCGAACATGGAGCGGGCAAGCGGGAGGCTACTCTTTGTTATTATTATAGCGATCCCAACTCTTATGTGCCAATTAGGGATGTGTCGAACAAAAATGATCCAAAAGCAGATCCAAATTATGAAACATTAACGTACGGACTTTTCAGCTTCTGTGATAAAAAAATGAGAAAAAGCATTGTGAACAATGGAATAAAACATATTCTCTTTTGTACTAACAGGAAAGGTGGAATTCGAGTTCTGACAGGTTATTATCATACAGGTTGGTATTATAAAGTGGATGATGGGGATTATATGATTGCGGCCGAATACGGAAGGTTTGTATCTCCAGGGTTTCCTCTGCCGGATCTGGAATCTTATTTAGACGGATACAAAATAGCTGATTTTTTTAGAACATTTAAATATCTTGATAAGAAAATGGCTAAGCATCTAGAATTATTGATAAATGATACTCCCGACGCAACTCCTATTTATCTTTCAGAAAGCAAACGTATAGAACAACTGAGTTTAGAGAAATATGGTCAGACCTATAGGGGAAAATCGACTGGCTTCGACTGGAACGATGCGGCGCGTGTTATGAACGTAGCGAATTGCTCACAACCAAGAGAACAAAATTGCCCGAGATGTTAGATGAGCAAGATCTAGAAGGATGTTCTAGGTGCCTTATATGAAAAATAAGCTCAAACACATGGATATTGAAATTACAAAACGATGCAATCTCTCTTGTGTTCACTGTTCAGCACAGTCGAATGCCAAAGGTAGGGAAATGAGTTTTGAGGAAATTAAGATTATGCTTGACAAAGCCACTTCGTTAGGGCTGGAAAATGTTGGTTTCACCGGAGGCGAGCCATTAATCCGTAAAGACAAGCTGATGCGGTTGCTTAGGGATTACCGAAAAATAACATAGCGAAATATTTATTATATAAGCCACCGTATATAGCTGCATGGAGATTGAAAAGCAGTATATATGGTGGCTAAAAGCCATATCCGGAGCAGATGAAGTCCAAGCAAGACGTTTTGCCGG
>JAUSDC010000214.1 GCA_030650845.1 Candidatus Methanoperedens sp. | reverse complement strand
TTTATATAGTATTTTTATGTAATATAATCATTCATAGGATATAAATGCTTCGATGCATAATGTTTTTTTAAGAATATTTTGTATTGAAGATCAGGAGATTATAAAAAATGAGGAAAAGTTATCTACTTTTCCGACAATCTCTCTTCGTTAACTATTCTATAATAGATAAATCCGAGGCGGCTAAATTACTAAGTCAATATTTGGGTGAAGTGATTAACCGTGCTTTGAGTTTTATTGCAGATGAGAACAGCATTGAACAGCAAATAGAAATTTCAAATAAAATTATACGACTTTTAAGGGATGAGTTAGAGGATATCGATTTTGAGGATGATTTGATCGCTGTAAATGGAAAAATATTAAATGCTATCTTTTCAAAATTGGATTCAAATGAATTAATAAATGAAGATTATTTAAAAAAAATTACACCATTTACACGGCTTACTCAAAGCGAATTATTTACAGGTTCAAACATTGGTATTTCGCTGGAAAGTGAATTGAAGAAAGAAATCCTTTCATCAGATAAAATTTATTTTTTAGTTTCCTTCATAAAATGGTCTGGCATAAGGATTTTTGAAAACGAATTGAGAGAGTTTACTCAAAAGGGAAACAAATTGAAAGTCATAACAACTTCATATATGGGAGCAACCGATTTGAAAGCTGTTGAGTTTCTATCAGGATTGCCAAATACTGAAGTGAAAATATCTTACAATACAGAAAATGAAAGGCTGCATGCTAAATCCTATCTATTTTTCAGAAATACGGGTTTTCATACTGGAGAGTATTTCGATTAACTTGTAATTTTCCCTGATTCTCATTCATTTTTTGAGTATTCATGCTATGCAGCCAACTCTTTTGTGTTTTTTCTGTATTTTCATATACTTTTTTAGTTATTCGTAGATAGCTCCCGCTACACAATCCCTTGTTTCCTGAGAGTCAAAAGCTGATACAGGTTGAATCCAAATGAAGCAAAGATCATTTTAACACCGACTCTTGAAACCGTTGTAACCATAGTGTGTCCACACTTGAACACATTTTTTATAACCGCATAAGGTCTTTCCCCAGGTGCTCTTTTCTTACTGATTCTTTTATTTCGCAGAATATCCCAGATGCCAATAGGATGTCCCCTAACCGATCGGTTCATGGTAGCGTTATGCCCTTTGGAAGCTGCTCCAAAATACCCTTTATCTCTGTATGAAACTTCACCTGGTCTTGATAGATCGACTTGACTGTCATGAACTGAAGCAGTGGTGGTTTCGATTTCTCTAATGAGTCCATAATCGATATCTTCCTTCGTGTGAAGTTTATACCCAAAAAACGATTTGCTGTTCTTTTTTGTCCATGTTCCGTCTTTGCTTTTTCGTGTTTTAGCATCATCGCCTCTTGGTTTATCTGCTTTTGCATGACCGGGGTCAGAGGTTATGAAAGTAGCATCCTGGATCACTCCTTTCTTTACCTTGAGTCCTTTTGCATCAAGCTGTCTCTGCAATTCTTGCCAGATTTTCTTATCTTTCCCCGATTTGCTTAGCCGTTCTCGAAAAATCCATACGGTTGAGTAATCTGGTATGGTATCAGGGAAGCCCAGAAACTTGCGAAATGATATCCTGTCTGTGATTTGTCTTTCAAGTTCAGGATCTGATAAACCGTGCCACTCCTGTAAAATCAAGATTTTTATCATTATGATCTCATCGATGTTTGGACGTCCGCCTTTCTCGGTTTTATTATCATACATATCTTTCACTATCGGTCGAAAGGCTTCCCAGTTTATCAATGAGTCTATCTCGGATAGTTTATCTCCCAAAATCCTTACTCGTTCATACTCTTCTCTAAATGCAAAATCTATGAATGACGTCATGATATACTAAATATAGTTATTAAGTATTAAATATTTCGGTCAGGGTTGGGTTAATCGAAATTCTCTGGATATATTGGCTCCTCGAATATTTCAAGAAGTGCTTTAACGAGTGGTTTAGAATGGAATTTAAAAATAACGACAAAAGAAATTGGACATATTATTGATAAGTTTGAAAAAACATTTGAAACGTATTGGCAGGATAACGAGTTTGAAACTTTTATTAAAGAAGATCATATTGAAAAATTACGCTCAGCTTTAAAAAATGAAAGAAAAAATGATAGAACTGAAGCAACATTCTATTTTGAAATTAAACCATTTCCATTTCAGCAAGAAATACTCGAAAAATTAGAAGTAGAAAGAACAATTCATCTTAGAAATAAAAATCTTTTAGTAGCTGCAACAGGAACAGGTAAAACCATTATTTCAGCCTTTGATTTTAAAAATTATCGAAGGAAAAATCCAAATGCGAAATTTCTTTTTGTTGCTCATAGAAAGGAAATCTTGATTCAAGCAAGAACAATGTTTGCGGGCGTATTGAGGGAGAATAATTTTGGTGAATTATGGGTTGATGGAGAGGAGCCAAGTAATTATGAAGCTATATTTGCCTCTGTTCAGACTTTAAAAAATCGAATAGGTCAGTTACAACTAACAGAAAAATATTATGATTTTATTATTATTGATGAAGTTCATCATATAGCAGCAAATAGCTACAGACCCATTTTAGATAAATTCAAGCCAGAAATATTATTGGGATTAACCGCAACTCCTGAAAGAAATGATAATGAAAATATTTTAGACGATTTTTGTAATACTATTGCTGCTGAAATTAGATTACCAGAAGCATTGAATAGAAAACTTCTATGTCCATTTCAATACTTTGGTATAACTGATAGCGTTGATTTGTCAAATGCAACTTGGCAAAAAGGAAAATATTTACCAAGTGAACTTTCGAGGCTTTATACCCAAAACGATATAAGAGTTGGGGAGATAATTCAGAAATGCAAAAGCTATCTTAGAGACTTTGAAGATGTTAGAGCCATAGGATTTTGCATAACAAAAGATCATGCATCTTACATGGCTGAAAAGTTTGTCTTAGCTGGTTTAAAAGCTGACTTTATAATTAGTGGTAATGGAAGGGATGATTTAAGAGAGAGCATTAAATCAAAATTTCAAAAAAAGGAAATCAATTATTTATTTGTCGTTGATATTTACAATGAAGGTGTTGATATCCCAGAAATAGATACAGTATTGTTTTTAAGACCAACTGAAAGTTTAACTGTTTTTTTGCAGCAATTAGGAAGAGGACTAAGATTAGCAGAGAATAAAGAATGTTTGACTGTATTAGATTTTGTTGGAAACGCAAGATTAGAGTATGATTTTGAAGGTAAATTTAGAGCACTGATCGGAAAAACAAACTCTTCAACTATAGAAGAATTAGAACGAGAATTTCCTCATTTGCCGTTAGGCTGTTCAATCGTATTAGAGAAAAAAGCCAAAGAATATATCCTTAACAATATACGAAAAGCCACACAGCTAAATTTAAATCAAATAGTCACAAAAATTAGGAATTTTCAACATCAGACTACGCTACCTTTAACATTGAAAAACTTCTGCGAATTTTACAAAATTCCTATTCAAACAATTTACAAAAGAGGTAATTGGAGCAGGTTATGTCAATTAGCAAAAGAGAGCGCTCATTTTCCAATTAGTAATGAAAAAGAACTTAATCGAACCATTTTGAAAAAATGGATTCAATGTAATTCATACAGTTATTTAAAGTTCCTACTTACATCTCGGACAAATGACCCATGGTATAAATCCAGCGAAGTTGAATTTGCCAAAGGTGATGACCTTGTATTCCGAAGAATTAGATCGAATGGGAAAGAAGACCCCAGAACAAATGTTAAGAGTTGAATTGGAGAACGAA
>JAUSDC010000202.1 GCA_030650845.1 Candidatus Methanoperedens sp. | reverse complement strand
GTTTAACATAAAGCCCGGACGGATCAATTTCTTCTATTATTCCATGAATAAAGATAAAGGCACTGAAACAATACACATAAATGCAATTTCTTTTGAAAAAAGATCCACTGAGGATCAAACTTTTTTTTAAGACTTCTTTATCTACGTCTTTCCAGACAAACCAGATCTGGATCGATAAAAAAATGAATATCAAGAATAAGGCTAAATTTAAGGATTTGATCGTTAGGTCTATATCAATGCTCATAATACCTATCCTGAAGCTATAACTACAGTATGATAATGATTATCATTAACACGTAATAAAGGTATCGGAGCTTTATAAAGCGATTCCAATATTACTTCAAGTAATAAGATTAAAATAGGATAATGATGTCCATGAATGCGGATGATGTCTGAACACAAAAAAACAATTATCCTTTTCAATCCAATGCCGGTAAAACATCCGGTCGCCCAGCCCAACAAAAAGACCACATCCCTTCAGGTGCCTCTTGTTAATGTTCCCCTGTCGCTTCTTGCTCTTGCCAGGATGGTCAGAGAAAGGTTCGATGTAAGAATAATAAATGCGGTGGTAGATCCTGATTACAGGGAACTCATCTTTGATGCATGTGATCATGCCCTGTGTCTTGCTGTGAGCAGCATGACCTGCTACCAGATCCGTGACGGGATCGATGTTTGCAAAGCGGTCAAAGAGAAATATCCTGATCTTCCTGTATTATGGGGCGGATACCACCCTTCTTCTGAGCCCGCGCAGACGCTTGAGAGCCCTTTTATTGATATAGTGATCCGGGGGCAGGGAGAGCAAACGTTCAGGGACGTTGTGGACAGGCTTGCTGAAAATGGTTCACCCGACAGCATATCCGGAGTATCGTACAAAGATGGAAGCCGTATCTTACATAATGCGGACAGGAAATTTGCGGACATCAATACATATCCTGCCATACCCTATGACATGATCGACGTGGAGCGCCATGTCAAAGGCTACAAGTTCGGCACACGCTGCCTTGATTATTACTTGAGCCAGGGCTGCGCCTCAGGGTGCAGTTTCTGCTCAGAACCTGTATTCTGCAGCAGACGCTGGTCAGGACTTCTGCCTGAAAGAGCTGTCAATGAAATGGAATATCTTGCTAAGACCTACAACATAGACACTTTCATGATCAGGGACAGCGATTTTTTCCTGAACGTGAAGAGGGTGAAAACGCTGTGCGAGCTTTTGATAGAAAAAGACCTGGGGAGCCGACTTACGAGCGTCAATGCCAGGATGGAACATTTTTCGCGTATCGATGATGATATTATTTCTCTTTGTCGCAGGGCAGGGATTCATGAGATATTTTTTGGTTTTGAGAGCGGGCTGCAGGAAGCTCTGGACGCTATGAACAAAGTTTCAAAGGTTAGCCAGATAAAGACGTGCACACAGAAGTGCATAAAGCATGATATCGATATCCGCGGCTCTTTCATGGTGGGAATACCAGGCATGGATGTAAAGAAAGAGGTTGAAAGCAACTTCAACGAAATTAATTCACTCATTTGCGCTTATGGTGAAAAGCTTGAGCATCTTGATGTATTGCTCTCTTTTTTTACACCGTATCCAAATACGCAACTTTATCAAACCTCGATAAAATGCGGTTTAAAACCTCTGGAAACTCTTGCTGACTGGGGCGACTTTGACCAGTTCGATTTCAAAGCGCCGTGGTTCCCGCAGGAATATTTCGACCTGGTCAGGGAGTTCAGGGCAGGTATGCCCTGGAACTCAGGGTGCGATTTTGAGGAGTGGCGCAGGTTTTATGATGGGATCATAGAGCGACTGGAAGAAATTGGTTAAACGCTCTGTGGATTCATAATTTCATAGCTTTTTCAATATCTTTTAAGTCAAACAGCATTAAATCAGGCTCTTTTATTTTTTCTTTAAAGGATTTAGAAAAAATAGCATAGCGCTCTATCCTCTTATCCTTGTGCCAATCTACATACTGTACTTTACCTTTAAGATCTGCCAGGATCTTTTTTGCATCAACCTTGTCCTTCCATTTGCACTCAGCAAACAAAATCTCCTTAGATTGCTCATTGATTGAAACAATGTCTATTTCCGCTACTTTTCGAATACCTTCAGAATCTCTATATGCCCCCCACCATCTCCCCGTTTTATCTAATCCGAGTTTTTGGTTTTCCAGAAATTCCTGGCAAACCGCTTCAAATCTGCGTCCAATGTATGCATTTGTATTATTCTTTATTTTACTAATAAGGGCATTTTCACGCCGCTTATAGCTGGATATGTCCTTGTAGAAAAACCTGAACCAGAAATTAAGAAGTGGATTCTGCGGCTTCTTTCAGATATCTGACTTCTTCTGTTCGGTTGACAAACCTCATTCTATTCACCTAATGAATTATTCACTAAATGAATATATAAAGCTTTCCTCTATACCATGTTCATAACATATTCAGCGATGTTCCTGGTAACATCCACTCCGCACGCCTCGAATATCCCCTTCCCGGATGGCGTCCCGTTAATCTCAAGAACATAATCCCTATCGCCCTCGATAATATCCACACCGGCATACACAGTGCCCGTGACCTTCGCAGCTTTCAGGGCGATCGTTTCCTGCTCCCGGGTCAGCACACAAACCTGCGCCCTCCCGCCCTGGCTCAGGTTATTTTTCCAGCTTCCAGACGGCGCTATCCTGTATATAGAGCCTTTAACCTCACCGTCCACAACGAACGCCCTGATATCCCGTCCAGGATTGCGGATGAACTCCTGCATGTAGAGCATACCGTTCTTTTCAAGAAGCATCCTGAGCTTTGACTTCCCCATTGCATCATCTTTCACACATTCAACACCGATCCCCTTGTACCCGAAAACCGGCTTGACCACCGCGCGCCCGAATGAAGACAGCGCCCGAAGCGCCGCATCCAGATCACCAGTCACCACCGTCTCTGGCGTGGGGATGCCGTTCTTATGGAACAGGCAGCTTGAAACATACTTGTTCGCAGCCCGCGCTATCGCATCGGGTGGATTGATGACCGCGACACCAGAGTCCTTCAACTGACACAGGATATCGAACCTGAGCGCTGCGCCGTTGTGCTCAGCCGGCCCCATATCCCTTACGATTATCGCATCAAGGGCAGTAAGTTCAATTTTATCGGCATATATTTTTCCAGATATGATTTCTGAAGTCGCGCCGCTGAAGCTGAACACTACAGGCTGCATCCCCAGGCGCGTTACTGAGTTGCAAAGAGCCACTCCTGTCCAGTCATCAGGATCTGTCACCGCTATTCCAATTTTTTTCATTTCATCATTCCCTGACGCATGAAGAATGGAGCAAGAAACGACAACCAGAATGACAACCTAAACGACAACTGAATTGACAACCAGAATGACAACCGAAATTGTAGATATCAAGCCATGACATAATAAGCTCCCCTCCCTTTGCCTTCCAGTTTGATGATCTCAGGTTCAACTAACTTGGAAAGTTCTTTGAGAGCTGCCTGTCTTGTGACCCCGAACATCTTTGCCACCTCACCCGATGTGATCTTTCCCTTATTTTGTAGATTTTCGATGATCTTCATCTGCCTTTCCGTAAGAGATATCTGACCTTTTGAGTCGCGCTTATGCTTTTCAAGGGAGAGCCTCAATACCTTCTCTTTGACCTTTGCTATCGAAATAAGCACGCCGTCCGTAAAATACTCAAGCCATTTTGTAATGTCAATGGTCTTGGGGTCAACAGAATCAAGAGCCCTGTAATATGAGTTCCTGTCGCTGTCGTAGTAATCATCAAGAGCAAAAAACCGCTTTATGTCGAACTCACGCAAATAAAGTATGAGCGTTGCAAGCGATCGCGCTGTCCTGCCGTTGCCGTCTACGAACGGGTGTATCCTTACGAACTCATAATGGGATATGCCTGCTACCATGACAGGGTCAAGTTTTTTTGCCTCCCCTGAGTTTACCCATTCTAGGAACTCCTTCATCAATTCAGGCACTTCTTCAGGCGCAGGGGGCATAAAGATAACATCGCCGGTCTTGTTGTTGCCCACATAGACCTGAAGTTCCCTGTACCTTCCTTCGTATTCTGGTTTTTCCAGGATATCTTTCGATATGTCTTTATGCAATTTCAGGACGCTCTTATCAGTTATCCTTCGCTTTTGCTGATACTTTTCTATCTTTTCAAGGACTTTCAGGTAGTTGAGCACCTCCTGCTCAGCTTTACGTGCTGCCGTTACTTTCCTGCCATGGGCAAGCATGCTCACTTCTTCGATGGTAAGCGGGTTTCCCTCTATGGCAGTTGAAGCATGAGAGGCTCTTATCAATGCGTCTTTTCGAAGCGATACTTCCCATTTCGGTATAAGATATGAATTGAGTACTGCTTCTCTTGCAGAGGCTATATCGACAAGATTCTTTACTATTTTATCAGTGTATTTGAAGTTTGGCTTGAAGATCCTGTTCACCTTCTGTTACTATGCTCAGCGTCCTTTTACTTACGATATCTCTCTTATTCTATTAACTTCTTCTTATTCTTATATTCCATTCTTTTGGTTTTCTCTGGTGTCTCGAGATAATTATCGCTTGAAACAACGCTCTTTCCCAGTTTTCCCTCAATATCCTTTCGCGTCGATCCTGCAACATCCCCGCCTTCTTTTGCATCTTTTCGCAGTTCAGGGAATTTCCTGGAATCCCTGTCGCGGGTAAATCGTGTAGTTGTGGCTTCACCAAGCATGGTCAGGATCAATTCAATATCATCCATGTGATCTCTTAAATTTTCATTTTTCAAGCCTTTCAATCTCTTATATTCGGTTGGTGTCAATCCGAAAGTCGCTCTTGATATATCAGCGGTCAGAATAGAGTAATCCTGTTTGGACTTTGCGCCTCTTTTATCCCACTCGTCTGTCAGTTCGTCTCTTATTGCAACTCCTCTTACTCTTTTTTCTATCCACTCATCAGAATAACCTTTCAATTTATAGATATCTTTCATCCATTTTTGTGCAAGTTCCGGGTCTTCTATCTCCTGCACCCGTTCATAGCCGACTTTGGCAAGCCATCTTTTGAAGGGTTCGGCTTTTGGGGATGGAATGGACTGGATTATTCGGAACATGGATTCGGTATTACTGCAATCGGTTTCGTATTTTTTGCCGTCGGATGATGGCAATTTCAGTTGTACGATTTTCTCGTACAACTCAAATCCTTCCTCTTCAAGCTTGATTTTTAAATCCGACCAGTATCTTCTGGGTATAGAACTATCTGTCAAAATCCCAACAACATCAACAACTGAAAAAAACCATTGTTCATCATGCCATGTTCTTCTTATTTTGGTTCCCTCAAAAACAACAAGTGCGTCTTTTGATTCCATAATTATCCCTCTTCATTGGATATTTCTTGCAGGGCGAAGAGGTCAGTTAAGTCAAAAAGGATTTGGATAGCGGTGTGAAAGTGATGCGCTGATAAAATCTTCATTGTTTGGCTCCCTCTGAAACAACTTGCACATCTTTTGATTTCATGTTATTTCCAATCCGACAATCCGAATTCTCCATTTTTCTAACTAATTACGCTCATTAAATCGGGCGCGCTCAATTAAGAAAATGGGCGCGCCCGATTAATTGGGCAATTTAACACATTTAATAATATGCGACACGTCGTTTTCCCCACGGATTTTCACGGATCTGTGCGCATCCGTGTCATCCGCGCCATCCGTGTTCTATTTCATGATTTTTTGATTTCATTTCTTTTTATACACATTCAGCCCGATCTTGACAGCTTCTTTCCCTGGAACAGACTGATTGCCTTCGCTTGATGCGATGATAATAGTTTTCCCGGATGTGGAAGGTCCAAAATCTTTAGTCAAATCCACCTTGATCGTCAAAATGTTCCCATCAACTGACATTTCTACGTTCTTCATAATTTCATATCTCCTTCTTTATTGTTTATTTATTATGATACCAATTAAACTATCTTTATATAACACAGGAAAGGCTAAAAGCTTTTGTTTTCTGAAAAGACCAAATGCAAACCGTTATCCTGATTGGAATTGTCAATAGCATTCATGCAGGTTTGCAGTACATGCGAAGCATCCACCAGGTGCGGGTTAAAAGATGAAGGGCTTTTTGACCTGTGCCCAAAAATTAAAACCGCTGAAAAAACGGTAAAACCTGAAGTAGAGAAAGAAGCAACGACCGCAGTTATCGATAAAGAAATCCTCAGGCGGTACTTTGGTTATTCCGAATTCAGGCAGCTTCAGCAGGATATCATACTTGACGTCCTGAAAGGGAACAATGTGCTTGTGCTCATGCCCACAGGCGGCGGAAAGTCCCTGTGCTACCAGTACCCGTCCCTGCTCTTTAAGGGATTGACTATCGTTGTCTCACCTCTTATTGCCCTGATGAAAAACCAGGTCGATAACCTAAGGCAAAATGGCATCGCGGCTGAATATATCAACAGTTCGTTGAACTACGAAGACATCACAAAAATAAAATCTGCCCTATTGCAGAACCGGATCAGGCTGCTCTATGTAGCACCTGAAAGATTGACAATCCCAACATTTCTTTCATTCCTGAAAGGATTAAAAATAAGCCTTTTCGCCATTGATGAGGCTCACTGCATATCAGAATGGGGGCATGATTTCAGACCAGAATACAGGCAGTTAAAGATCATTGGCACGTCCTTTCCTGATGTTCCAATAATTGCCCTTACCGCCACAGCGACCACAAAAGTCAGGGAGGATATCATAACCCAGATTGAACTCAAAGACTGTAAAAAATATATTGCGAGTTTCAATCGCGAGAACCTTGTTTATTATGTAAAACCCAAGCAGGATGCATTCAGTCAGATCGTTGAGTTCTTAAAAACAAAGCCCCATGAATCAGGCATAATTTACTGCTACAGCAGGAAGAACGTAGATGCTCTCACAGAAAACCTGAAATATGCAGGCTTTCGGGCGCTTCCATATCATGCAGGCTTGTCTGCAAATATAAGATCCGCTAACCAGGATAAGTTCATAAAAGACGATGTGGAGATACTTGTCGCCACTATCGCTTTCGGGATGGGCATCGACAAACCAAACATTCGTTTTGTGATACATAATGACCTTCCGAAAAATCTTGAAGCCTACTATCAGGAAACAGGACGCGCTGGCAGGGATGGGCTGAGGAGCGATTGTGTGCTTTTCTACAGCTACGGGGACAGGCAGAAGATAGAGTATTTTATTAACCAGATGACAAATGAAAAAGAACGGCTTATAGCGCATAATAAACTGAATGACATCATAAATTTTTGTGAAACAATTGTATGCAGGCGAAAGCTGCTCCTGGGATATTTTGGGGAGGAATATATAGAAACAAAGTGCAGCGGCTGTGATAACTGCCTCACGCCAAAGGATGAGATCGAAGCCACAGGTGAGATACTGGCCATCCTTTCCTGTATCGAAGAACTGGATGAAATGTTCGGAATAAATTACTGCATAGATGTGCTGACCGGAAGTAAAAGCAGCCGCGTCATGCAGAATGGTCACACGGGATTGAAGTCGTACGGCTCCGGGAAAAACCTGCCAAAGAAAACATGGCACGGGTTCATAAGAGAACTCCTCAGTCGCAGCTATCTCAATCTGGAGGGAGAATATCCTGTTCTGAAATTGTGCCAGAAAAGCAGGGAAATGCTGGCAGGATCAAAGAGTGGTGTGACGAACGAAAAAATATTTCTTGTAAAACCCAGGGTAGCAGAAAAACCGGCGATAATAGAGCAGGACACTGATGAGATGGGATTGTTCGATGCGCTCCGGACATTGAGGAAAACGCTGGCTGACGCTGAGAATTATCCGCCGTATATGATATTCAATGACGCCACCCTGAAACAGATGGCTGCCCGGCGCCCATGCACTCCCGAAGATTTTCGAAAGATAACAGGTGTTGGGGAAAAAAAACTTGAGAGATATGGCGCCATTTTCATGGGTGAGATCAGAAGGTTTTGCGAAAAAAACGATCCATCCAGCAAGCCTATAAAAAAGCACTCGAGTGAGTATGTGACACTTGAAATGCTGGGTCAGGATATGGATCTGGACGAAATCACTCTAAAAAGGAATTTGTCTTTGAATACGATATATGATCATATTGAAAAATTGATAATTGCAGGTGAAAATATCAATATCGAGAAGTTTATCAAGAAGGAAAAGATCGAAGTGATATCAAGAGTTATCCATGAATTGGGTGGAAAAACCCTGAAACCTATCAAGGAAAAGCTGGGGGATAATTATTCTTATGGGGAAATAAAGCTTGTTAGGGCTAAAATGAATTAATCAAACCGGTCTTCTTATTATCACTTTGAACCGTTCAGTTGAAATATCATTAATAAATTCAATATTCGGGTCATCTCTTAATGCCCTGATTATTCCACTGCCAATGCCACGGTAAGGCAGCATTTTGAAAGCATATGAAGCAATAATCTGGTTTCGGATGCATGAAATCCCGGATTTTATATTTTCTATTGTCAAACTATTGGGTAGCTTGCCTGGATTGTCGATCTCAATCCTGTTATCAAATATTAGTATCCGGATGGGTGCGCCGATAAAATAATCCCTGTGAATGAGTGCATTTACAAGGATTTCCTGCAATGCGATTTCCGAAACCTCAAGGACACCTGGTGTATTAAAATTCTTACCTTTTTGTATTTTTCTTAAATTTCGCAGTAAAAAAGCCATTCCATTCCTGTATTGTCTTGAAAGATTTCCATCAATATCCTCGCTGTCACGATATTGGGTTCCGCCCATTTCATTACCAAAAAAACATACCGCTTTGATCAAAAAGATCGGTTCGTATCTCTGCGGGTTCTTACCAAATAACAGCAATCCAGCCAGATTAAGTTTATTCTCACGTGCAAGATTCAGGTTTTCTAGGATCTTATCAAACGGCATTCCTGAAGCATCTATATTTTCACCATATTGTTTCTCATAAAATGAATAAAAAAGCTCTTTGTCAATATCGTTAAAAGACGAATCATGGACGATCATTTCATCAGCATACAATTTACCTGATTCCTGAAACAGCCGCATCAATTCTTCCTGTGATATTTTTCTCTTATCTGCTCCGACTTTAGCAAAATAGACACCTTCCGCTGTGCAATATGGTTTATTAACTCCTTCTTTTATCTCTATGACAAGTACTTTCTTATCTTCCACTTTTATTATTTCAGTAAAAGGTGTTATGGGGGGTTTTACATTCTCATTTGCGCTGTTTGATATCAACTGGTTCAACCTTCGAATATCACTGCTATTAAGACCCACAACATTTCCAGCGTCCTCAACTCCGACTATGATATAACCGCCTTTTGAGTTTGAAAACGCGACCATTTCCTGGGCAAGCTGGACTGCATTATTGATATCTTTTTTGAATTGCGTCCTGCTATCCTCTCCTTTATCGATCAATTCCAGTAATTCCGATCGCTGCATAATCATTAATCACCCTTTGAACTTAATGTTTGTTTTTGTATCATTGGCTAAAACCTTTTGCCTTCAATGTAATATAAGATTCAGTCTTTATTAAACTTCACCTAGTATCTTATGTGTACTGCAGCCTTCTCAAGACCCATTACGCCACCTTAAAGCGCAGCAGCGCCGCAATTCCGCCCAGCGAATCAAGCTTCCTCCCTGGCTCGAATTCTGTACTGAACACCACAATACGTCCCTGCGAATGCTCCACACTTTTTAAGAAACTGTCAATCGAATCGCTTTCACGCTCTGTACGCAAAAGTTCATCCGTGATCAACAGGGTCTCCACAGCGCCCATACCCTGCGCGCTCCTCACCTCTGCAATGCCGTACGCCGCTTTTCCATCCATTGATATCTCCTTCATCAATTCTTCGATGAGGATTGCTTCCCTGCCTATCCTTGATTCCTGCATTATCCTGTCCACAGCGCCGCGGCGCAGCACTTCCTGGAAGCCTGATACCCCGATGGAAGTGGTATCTTCAAGCACGATCTTTTTAGCAAGTTCAGGCTCCCTTGTCCGCACGAACTCAAAGAAATCCTCTTTCGTGAACCCGGGTCCTGCCAGTATCACAGCTTCTACCTTCTCTGCAGCCCACTTCAACTGCGAAGCAAGTTCCCCGAAAAAAGAGTTTCGCTGATTCCCCTCACCTTTCCCGAGCGACTGGCGCAGGGATGAGGTTTCTTCAACCCCGAACTGCCTCACCATGCCTATACACGCTTCTCCCTCTTCAATTGTTGCGATAATTACCTTCGGGCGCAGTGATGCGATCTCTGCTTCCCTTATCCGCTCGAACTGGTCATTCTTCCATCTCTTGATGATCGAAATGTTAGTCCCCTCTTCAACATTGATCGTGTGATATGCTCCTGCGTCTATCCCGTCCACGATAGTCCCGTGCACGCGCAGGCGGTTTGAGAATTTATGGAACTCCACCTTCTCTACAGTTATCCCCAGGCGCACTGTTTTTTTTTCAATCTTTTCTGGCCTTAATTTATCGGTCGCGCCTTCTATCCTGCGTTTGGTGAAAGCATATACAAGGTCATTCGGTTCAAGTATGTATTTCAGGTGCCAGAGGTCATCAAGGGATTCCGTTATGATCGAGATTTCACCTTCATTGAACCGCAATTCTTTTTTCAGTACCTTCATTGCTTCACCATAATCTACGCACTACATAAAAAAGGAGCAGAATGAGGGAAATTCCAAGCACCCATATCAGGGTTTCGCTGGATGGTCTGGTCGGCGGGATCGAATTATTGTTTTTTATTGCCACAGTATTTTCAGGTATAATTGTCTTATCTGGAAAAAGCTTCTCAGGGTCATTGAACTGGTATAGGAAATACGAAACAAGGTACTGTTCTGACTGGCCTGAATACACCTTATCCACTTTAAGGGATATTATGGTCTTATTGCTCTTATTATATACGAAAGACCCGTAATTGTAAACTATCTCGCTTTTTACGATAGTTTTATTGTCGGTCAGCTGAAGCCACATTGAACCATCGCTGCTTACACTTTTTAAACTGAGTACATACCCCTGGTACAATGTGCTGGATTCACCAGTTGCCAGATACATGTTGGTTCCATTGAACAGGATATCGCTTCTGGCACCAGCTGACGATATAATAGATAATAATAACATTAAAAGTAATGCCTTTTGCCTCATCACCATATTATTTACACTGACTTCGTACGCAGACTTATATATTTCCTTTGCATCTTTTTGCCCATGGTAATTTCGGTCAGACTATGCTCGGGTAGAACCGGTTTTGAAGTCACAACCTGCACTAAAATAGATCTAATCTATGCTAGCAGTCTCCTGAAAACAAAGGTGGCAACAAAACACCTTCTTCTGATGAATTATAATGGTGTAGAGGTTTCCATGTATCCAAGCGGCAGGATGATCATTAAAACCGCAAGCAAAGAAGACTCTCTTGAAATAGCGCGCAGCTTACTGGCAGAGCTGGGATTGCTGCTTTCAGGATGCAGGTGAATTTCATGAAGTGAAAAAACTGTAAAAATAGGGGACACGATCTCTGTTAATTATACAGGCCGTCTCCAGGATGGAAAGGTTTTCGATACCAATATAGAAAGTGTAGCAAAACAAAATGAAATTATAAAGCCAGAATACGTTCCACTTAAATTCAAAGTTGGTGAACGTGGTATGATTGAAGGGTTTGATGAAGGTGTTGTGGGAATGAAGGTCGGGGAGACAAAAACATTAACAATTCCACCTGAGAAGGCATATGGACTTCCAAAAGCAGAAATGATCAGCGCCTACGATATTATTGAAAACGTTTCAGCAAAAGAGAACACATTCCCCAAACTCTTTAATATCTCTCTTGAAGAATTCGAGGGAACCTACGGTCCTGGTCATAATAAGAGCGATACTGTTGTTTACCCCGGAACAAACATCAATATTACAGTCCAGAATATTTCAGATCGTGTTTCACTATCTTACGATCTAAAGGAAGGTTTTCAGATATTCTCACAAAATGCGCCGTGGAATATGACCGTTGTAAAAATCGATGCCAAGAATATTACAATTAAACCAAGTGTAAAGAAAAATGATGTTATCCAATTCCAGCTTGATAAGTTCCAGAAGACACCCTGGACTTCAACAGTTATTGGAGTAACAGACGATAACATTACTCTCAGGCATAATGCGATCCCGGAGACAAAGGTTCAGAGCATGTACGATAATATGATCGTAAGATTCAACGAGACCAAATTTACCATAGATGAGAACCACGAACTTGCAGGTAAAAGATTGATATTCAATGTTACCGTAGTCTCAATTGAAACAGAAAAGGCTCAAAACGCAACAAAATGAGCCTTTTTTTCTTTTTTAAAGCTTGATCTCAATAACCTGCGAACCTTGGCTCTGTCAATGTTCTGTGGAATTCCTGCCTGCTGATAACCTCGTTGATAGCGTTTGACGCTTCAAGCCCCTCATCCACTGGAAGACCCCAGATGTTCCTGCCATAAATGCCACCTTCGGCCCCTGCTTTCATTACTATCTCGGTCTGTTTTACAAGGCTCTCTGTAGGATTTCCAGGTATTTTCGGACCACCTGAAAAGATGACAATAGAATTCGGAGCCGCCTGCACCACAATGCTTGCCCTGAATATTTCCTGCTCTGGAGTTAATGACATTTGCGCATTTCCTGGTTCAAGATATTTGTAAGCGATCATGCTTGAATTCTTTTTTGCAAGACTTTCTATATGAGCATCATAAGCCCGCCTGTTGTCTGGTTTTACCTTTACGGGGTACTTGGTCTTTACAATGTCAGCCCCGATGAATCCTGAAGCTATGGAAACAGCATAATGTGTCCAGTACAGGCTGTCAGCCTGTGTTGTGCCCTGTAATTCCCCTTCCTTGTCCTTGAATTTAGATATCTCATCAAGACCAGAACCGCGCGCATAAGCCCATACCACAGCAACCAATCCGGCATCATGAGCCTGTCTGATTATCTGGGCAGCCCTCTCAAGATCTGCCTTTATGTGCTCTCCGCCCGGATATATCGTCAGTCCGATAGCTGATGCACCATATTTAAGCGCATCCCGGATCGTCCCAACAGTTGACATAAATCCTGCGCTCTGAGGCTGCGATATGTGACCGTCTATCTTGTAAATTAAAGGAATATCCGGTCTGAAAAGGTGCTTGAATTGCCTCACATTGCCTGGATGCAGGACATAACCTGAAAAATTGCCGCGGTTCACAAGTTCAGCAATAGCGCGCATGTCTGCTGAGCCCTTTCCTCTGATGTTGATCTCTTGTGCTGTCGCGCCATCCCGCTCCCAAAGAAACTCATGGCCTGGTCCATGTTCAGAACTTTTCTGGTCAAAGGGCATGAACAGGGCTGTGCCGTTTCCCGGACCGTGGGCATAAAGCATGCGGTAAAGGTTTGCTTCGACCCCTGGTTCGAGGAAGCGCAGCTTTTCAAGACGGGGTCTGACATCTACATTGTCGGCGATGCTAATTTCTAAATTAATTTCATCTATGTGTTTCTTGGAATCTATTAATTTTCTTACAACAGCCATGATTATTTCCCTCTTTTTGTGCAATATTTGTTTTAGTTATATCATCAATCAGCCATAAGCTTTTCAATCATTTGGATCTCTTTTTTGCCGCCAGCATAAATAGGTGTCCGTACATCAATAGATTCGGGCTTGATAGACAGAATATCCATCTTCCCGTTGCTTATCGCCCCGCCAGCTTCAGTTATTATCTTCCCCATTGGGTTTGCCTCAAACAATAACCTGAGCTTCCCGTTCTCTTTCCCCTTATATCCCGGGTAGGTGAAAACGCCGCCTTTGTGAAGGATCTGGTGCATATCTGCTACAAATGATCCTGAAAAACGAATCTTATAGCCATCCTTCTCAAGGCTCTCTATGAACTTTGCATGCTGGGGCAGGTAATCTTTCCTGAGGGCGCCGGGTGCATATATTTTTTCATCCTGGATCGTGACATCTTTATGCGTCAGGGTGAATGTACCTTTTTCATCCATCACAAAATCATGCACCCCTTTTCCAGCCGTCAGCGTCATCGTGGTGAGCGGTCCGTAAAGGATGTACATTGCAGCTACCATGGTATTTCCTGGCTCAAGCACCCTTCCCGGATAAATGCCTATAATAGTGCCGACAGCAAGGTTAACATCGATCAGAGATGAACCGTCAAGAGGATCGATGACAATGCCGAACTGGTTCTTGGGTTTTTCAATTTCAATTATATCTGGCTGTTCTTCGGTCGCGATATACCGCACCAACTTTGTTTTCTTCAACCCATTGACCAGGACATCATCTGCCCATTTATCAAGAGCCATCTGCTCTTCACCATATATGTTTTTGGTGCCGGCTTTATCCTGAGCTTTCAGGAATCCCTGTTTTATGGTCTTTCCCTGTTCGCTAAGGAACAGGATAAGTTCTGAAAGTTTTGGTTCTGTGCGATTCTGTAAAAGGAATTCCTTCAGGTTAATTCTTTCACCCTCTTGTTATTGCATAATTCATAATTTCTGAAATTTATGAAGAATTAGCCGCAGATGAACGCGGAACTTCACGATAGAACATTTTAAGCAATCAAGTTTTATAAAACTATCGTTTGTTTCTTCATTGAATATACACTTTATTTTTTCAGGAAATCCTTAATCTTCATCTCAACCTCGCGCCCCACATCTTCAAGTTCATTTTCCGCATCAATGATCACGAACCTGCGCGGTTCTTCCTTTGCAAGCCTCAGGAAATTATCCTGCACTTTTTTCAGGAATTCAAGCTTCTCGAACTTGGTTTTTTCCCCACGCACACCACAGCGCGAAATCGCAACAGCAGGGTCAATGGTAAATAGGATCGTCAAGTCTGGAACAACTGTCCAGTCTCTGTGTATTCCCTGCACCCATGCCACCGCATCATCGAAATCATCCGAAAGTGTGACTCCCTGGTAGGCATACCTGCTGTCTGAGTACCTGTCTGAGAACACAATTTTGCCCTCAGCCAGCGCGGGCCGGATCACTTTTGCGATATGCTCTGCATGGTCGGCCACGAATAAGAACAGTTCAGCCAGCGGATCGCCATCAGATTCGATCGATCTCTTTACAGCTTTACCTATCCAGTTCTGCGTTGGTTCGCGCGTAAAAAAAGCTTCAGGGAAGCTTTTTTTCAGCATGTTTGCTATGCTGGATTTTCCCGTCCCGTCGATACCTTCGAGTGTAATTAATTTTCCTTCTGGCATTCTTTCTATATATCTGAGTAATAATGAAAAAGCTTATCCAAAGGATATTCGAATTTACTAATTCAATTGGTTGATATCAAATGGACATCCAGACCAAAACCAGAACAGAACTTATCGATATAACAGACCGCGTGCGAGCCGAGGTGAAGGATAGCGGCATAAAAGAAGGTATCTGCGTCATCACAACGCCCCACACCACATGCGGCATAATCATAAACGAGAACGAACGCGGGTTAAGGGCTGATATTCTCGACCTGCTGGAAGCGCTCGTCCCGGAGAACAAGAAATACGCCCACAATTCACTAGACGACAATGCAGATGCCCACCTGCGCGCTGTGCTCCTTGGTATGAGCGAGACCATACCCATTGAGGACGGACACCTTGTTATTGGCACCTGGCAGAGCATATTTTTCGTAGAGCTTGATGGGCCAAGAAACCGCACAGTACATGTAAAAATAATCAAAGCTTGAGCATATCAATTAGAAAGGTATTAATCCCCTAAAACAATTGTGGGGTTTATGCAGGAATACAAAGTCAGGATACTTGACATGCAAAAAGAGGAAAGACCAAGGGAGAGACTACTGAAAAGCGGAGCTGCCTCACTTGCAGATTCAGAACTCCTGGCGATAATCCTGAGGACTGGAACAAAGCAGGAGAACGTGATAAACCTGTCCCAGAGACTGTTGTCGATGTATAATCTAAAGCAGCTTTCACAGACAAATATTGCCAAACTGACACAGATACATGGTATTAAGGAAAGCAAAGCCGCGCAGATCGCAGCCTGTTTTGAGATCGCACGGAGGCTTGAAACATTCAGTGAAGAGTCTAAACAAAAGATCAACTCGCCCGAAGACGTGTACAGGCTGATATACCCCAGAATGAGAGAACAGAAAAAAGAAATGTTCATAGAACTGTGTCTTGACACCAAGAACCAGATAATAAAAGAGGAAACCATCTCTATTGGCTCTCTTAACGCCAATATCGTCCATCCCAGGGAGGTGTTCAAGATGGCTCTTGCAGAATCTGCAGCTCACATAATCGTGGTGCACAACCACCCCTCAGGCGATCCAACACCAAGCAGGGAAGACATCGAGATAACAAAGAAACTGGCAGAGACCGGTAAAATAATGGGGATCGATGTGCTTGATCATGTCATAATAGGCGATGGGCGGCACTTCAGCATGAAAGAGGCAGGGCATATTTAAATGGCGTACACCATGGATTACCAGGCAACAGAATTGGGCGATGGACAACATAAAGCGTCATATTCTGTAGCAGTTGAAGATACCATTGACCTTTTCGTGAACGGGGTGCGCCTGGCTTCGATCCTTGCTACACCTGAGATGCTTGACGAACTGGCGCTTGGCTATCTCATCTGCGAGGGGATAATTAAATCCAGAAAAGATATAAATGATATCCTGATTGATGGGAAAATAATAAAAGTGGAGATCGAACCCTCTGAACATATTGAACTCTGGCGCGAGCTGCGTTCTTCAGGTTGTGTGGGCATACGATGGGACGAGAATGAACCGATCCAGGTTTATTCTGATGTAGTCTTTAACAGTGATGTAATAAAAAAGAGTTTAAGGTTCCTGGAATCCGATATCTATAAAAAGACGCATGGGACACATGCGGCATGCCTTGTAAATAATAGGGGCGAATGCGTGGTAAAAACGATAGATGTGGGGCGACATAATGCTTTTGATAAAGTGGTGGGGCGGGCATGCATCGAAGATATAGACCTCGGTAGTCATTTCCTTTTATCTTCTGGGCGCCAGTCTGCTGGAATGGTGATGAAAGCAGCGCGGGCAGGGATACCTCTTGTTGCGACAAAGACCGCGCCCTTAAATACCGGGATCGAGGCGGCAGAAAGGACTGGGGTCTGCCTGGTATGTTTTGTATCGCAGGATCGGATGTCGGTATTCACACATCCTGAAAGGGTGTCATGAAGTTTGTCTGCATCGTTGGTAAGAGCAAAAACAATCAAAAAAATTTATTTCTCTGAAAGTTTTTCAAGAATTTTTTCAAGACGAAAGTTATGCTCAATAATATTTTTATTAAATCCTTTTTGTTGTTCAAAAAATAAATCAAATCTTGTATTTAAACCATAAACACCATCTTTAATATCAATTGTATTTGTCTTAATATCAGCAAGTAAATCATTTCCAATTCCAAGTTTTCTATCTATATCATACAATTCATCTGTAGAAAGCTTGACGAATCGAACCGGAATGTCAAAATCCATAGATAGTTCTTTTTGTTGCAAACTATCAATTTCAACTCCTGAAACATATTTCCTGGATTTAATTTCATTTAAAAAAGTATTTACGGTATCTTTCGCACCTTCAAGAATCATTTTAACAGTCTGGGTATCCATTAATAAATTCATAGAACTATTACATAATAAATATAACTGATTCATTTCGATGTACTAACTTTCAAGAGGTCAGTCTGCTGGAATGGTGATGAAAGCGGCGCGTGCAGGGATACCTCTTGTTGCGACAAAGACTGCGCCGTTACACTTTCGCTCAATATTATCTAAACGGCGCTGGGGTTGCGACCCCAGACCCCGGTGAGGCGCCGCCGCTGGCGGGGTTTAATATGAAATCACCCCTCCAGAGGCGTCACTCTGGGTGCCTTTATCTGGATTTCATTCATTCATGGATTTTTCGGTTATTTTAGAACTTCACTTTAGATCAACTGTCACAGTTCCACCATCAAGGACATCCCTTTCTCCAACATCGACCTGCTTCGTGACATTTCCAGCGGTCACGGAATATTGACCTACTGGCTTCGTATCGAAATTTGTCTCTCCTGCGATCGGACCTGTTGTTGAATACGGGACAGTGAATCCGTAAGTTCCGTCAGAGGATGAAGTTGTTGTCTGCGAATATTGGATCGTCCTTCCGATGTTTGTTTTTATAGTGTTTGAGATAGTAACTGTGCTGTTCGGTGGGGCGCGTCCAGTGATGTTGGCGCCTTTTACTAATTCAAATATCTTGGCATAGCCGGAATCCTCTACTGGAAGATTGCCTCCATATAATACGTTATAAACATTCTTATACCATTTTTCTTCATTACCGCCACGGACATACGGATTGGGTGTGGATTCATGCACAAGCCTGTAATTATGCAGACCATTTGTATCGAATATATGGAGCTTTGCCTCCATAGTATTGAAATATTTCATAGATGGAGCGCCTATTGTTCCCTGGGATGTTCGCACAGCAACACGATACCCCTCGTTTGATTGATCCCATATCGCAAAGATTTCCAATATGGAATATGCCATGTAAGCATTACTAACGACATATCTTGCACCTGGTTTCCCATTTATTCCAAGCTTATCGAGAACTTCATTTGCTTTTTCTTCTGTTGGTGCTATCAGGAAAGTGGATGCTCCCGGCGCATGTGATGAGCCACCACCTATACCTGCCTGGAACGGATTTGCATTCGGGATCCTGTGTCCCCAGTATGTGATAATATGACCATAATCCCACCAGCTCATGACGCCGTAAGCAGTATCTGGATAAGGATATGTGCCATTCTTTGGTTTCTCATAAATAGCGTAATAATCTAAACCCGGGTCTGGAGTATTATCTCTCATCCAGTTTAGTGCGTCGTGCCATTCATATTCTCCTTCTCCAATGGCGCCCCATTTTGTTTGTTCGCATGACCACGGCCAGCTGCCGCATGTCATATCATATGGTGATGCATTTACCGGGAGGAATGCAATAAATGCAATTACAAGAATTAAAGAAAAGATATGTTGAAATCTAATTTTCCTGGCGCATTCAACAAGACTATTTGAGTCAAATGATTTCCAATCGGCTAAGTTTAATATAATGGAACCCAGAAAACCCGCAAGGATTGCAACATTCACAGCATAATAATATGAAAATCTGTTCTGAGCTAACATGATAACTAAAATAAAAATGCTCCAGACAGCCAATAATGTATATTCAGCTTTTGATTTTTTCATGATAAAATAACCAAGTATTAAAATACCAATGAAAGCTAAATAATAATTATAACCAAATTGCCCTATTGCATTTTGGCAATTAATTATCGAACCCAGGGAAAAATCGCCACATGTCGGAGCAGCTTCTCCTATTGACAACCCACCTCCTGACTTGAATATGAAATCCATATAAAGACCTGGGATAAATATATTAATAATTATCAGACTTATAATAATCGTTCCTGAAACGAACAACAAGTAATAATCTCCCTTCATGTTTCTTTTATTCATTTCCCTGGATACAAGACTAAAAAAAGCGAAAACCAATGCAGCTCCACCAGTTACTGTAAGATGCATGAGAGAATATGTTCCCGGTGAAAAACCATTGCTGATATCTACGTATGGTAATACCATTATCATTGCCACTACGTACGCTATAATACCCACGATACCAAGGTGCTCCGTGGATTTCCCTTTAAAATGGTCTATTATATACTGAACAACAATAAAAATTCCAAATATAACTGCGAATAATACACCATATGTCCATGTAAGAAGATAAGCTCCGAACGTGATACCAGCAAGAATGGAATATGCTATCGGTGTCTTTAATGATGTCCAATCCTTGTTCAGCCAGTGATCAAACGTGATGTTTTCAGCTCTCTTAATTGCCATAATGAAAAACATCATCATCAGAGTTGTAAAAAATGCCTCTACTATATGGTGATCCGTGAATCCAAGCACTGATCTTGATATGAACTGACCAGGCAATATTGATATTAGAAATGCCCCGATCAGCCCTGCCTTCTCATCAAGTACTTCTTTTCCGATAACATATACCGGGAATATTATCAATGCCCCAAAAACAGCCGGAAAGAAAGCTCCCACCGTATCAATAATAAATTGAGATGGCATTCCGGCAATTGTGGGATTCCAGTTATTTGTTATGAAACCTATGAATAATGAGAAAAACGCGATCATCTGACCAAATAGAGGACCCCAGCTCAACTGACTTCCAGAGGGGTATAGTGTAAATGCATCATAAAATATCCTGTTTGGAAAAAAGTAAATAGTATTCTCCACTAACCTCATCTGGAATACAGAGTCGTCCATTGCAAAACCTACGATCCCTCTGCTAAAAACATTTTGTATTGGTACAATCCCTCTAATATAGAAAGAGAAGAGGAATATTGCAAATAGAACAATATATGTAAGATACTTCGTTTTGAAAAAACCGTCTACTTTATCTTCTTTCTTTTCATCTTGTATTTTTTCAGTTCTTACTGCCTTCTTTCTGATGGATTTTTTAGCCAAAGTACACCTCAAAATATATGCTTTAAGTGGAAGTTATGACTAATAAATATCGTACATATTTAAATTCTTTGCTTATTGATGCCTGCAAGGTCTAAATAATTTTGTGTGCAGCATTTATTCTATTTTTGATGCAGTGTCCCATCCACCGTATACCAGGAAAGATTTTGTAAGACCCAAAAACGTCTCTCTATAAATAGTAGCATCAGGAAAAAGCTCATGCAACTCTTTTTCACTAAGCAATCTTATGGAGTTCGCAGTTTCTGAAGCTTTTTCTTTGTCAGGGGTTCTTCCAATCCAGCCAATATTGAAGTGGGAGATCAACCATATTTTCAAAAATAGTGGAAAAAACTGGAACATTGGGAACAAAAAATGCGGCTCTATCGGAAAATAATAATTTGGAGTTTGTATGAAATATCTTTCTCCCACTCTTTTTATTTCGTCTGCCATTCTGAGTTGATCTTCGAATCCCCCCACATGTTCTATTACTGAGTGTGAAAAAACAATGCCAAATTCTTTGTCTTTAAAAACAGATAGATCTTTTGCATCACCTGCTATACTCTTGAAAGTTGGATAGTTTACTTCGCATTCGGAAAGATTCAGAAGAATTATTTCAACGCCATGTTCTTTTGAAAAATTCATTTTTTCCCAATATTGTTCGGTTCCACCGATATCGAGTATTCTCAGTGGCTTTGAAAGATTGGATATCAGACCCTTGAAAATATTAAAATTTTTTAATCTTGTTTTTGTGGCTAAGGAATTTGGCGACTCTGGATTTGCAAGTTTTTTCAAAATATTCCTACTTTTTAAGCAAATAACCATAATCATCCCCATTCTTTATTTGTTTTAGAACAGATGGTTTTTCATTTGGCATTTCCTTTTGGAAAGTATATACATCCAACGAACTCGGTAAAATTATATAATTCGCATCAGCATAAGAAGTGACAACTTTGATATTGCATAGATCCCGTAAGCATAGATAATCTTTGAAAAAATCCTCGGTGAGTTGCATACCATATTTTTGTCGAATATCGTTCGAAAAATAGAATACTGTTTCATTAGATGGTAATTGCTTTAGTGATTCAACGGTTTCAAGAAATGTCTTTTGATTATTCGATATCATATTATTATAATTTTGCATATTCGATATTTGCCCGGGGATCATTGATACCTGGAACAGAATTCCAATTATTAATAATCCTGTTATTACATTAAATTTTTTAAATCCTTCTGATATAACAATTCCTATTAACAGTACCATTCCAAGATTTGCTTCCATTAAATATGTTGGCTGAACTGTTCGTTGTGTTAGAATAAATGGAAGCATAGCTGTAATAATTATTGCAATACATGAAATTATTTCAGTTCTCAAATTTTTATAATAAATATAGTACGTTGCCACAAATAATGATATTCCTAATAAAATTGGTGTTTTAAATTGGGAGTTTACTTCTGCATCTGTATAATAGTTAAGATTGCTCATCACCACTTGATATATGTTTGAACCACCAGCATTAACATCTGGAGATATAAAGATTATTAAAACAAAATCATATAAGTATGGTATTAGGCACAATGCAATATATTTAATATTTAATTCTTTTTTACAATATAAATAAACTAGTATAAAGGATGGGATAATCAGAGTACTTGGTTCTTTTGTTAAAAATGCCAATATACTTAATATTATTGATAGCCACATTGAAGTTTTATCTTTAGTATTTATATATTTAATTGAATAATATATTGCTGATACAATAAAGAATATTTCACCAATTGTTGAAATAAAAGCAATTTTTTCTGCAGCAATAAAAGTTCCATCAAGGAATAAATATAATAATACTGCTACAACACCTGCAAATTTACTATGAAGTATTTTTCCAATAAGATATAAGAATACCATTGAACCAGAAATAAAAAGACCATTAAATAAATAATAATAAAAAGCATTACTTCCCCATAAATTATATTCAAGTGCATGAAATAAAGAAATCATCGGTCTATAACCTGTACCCACTTTATTTGTGATTATATCTATAATATTAGAATGGTGATTCTGTGCCCAGGAAATCCATGCTATGTCATCACCATATTGAGTTATATAATATTGAGTTGGTGCTATCATAACAGGAACAATAATTGATATAAAAAATACAAGTAAAATAAGATAATCTAATTTGTCTTTATTTATTTTATTATTCACTGCTTTTTTTTTTATTTTTTTCATTATGGATTAAATGATTTAGTGGAGGTATGGGTTTAAAAATATTTCTATACATTACTATTCACAACTATAAATAACATCGATAAGTTTTTAATATATAATAACAACAGAGTTAATCAAAGGAATGAGAAATGATCCCTAAAATATCAGTTATTGTTTTAACCAAAAATAGTCAAAAATATATTCAGCTTTGTATTGGATCAATATTAAAACAAACTTATTCCGATTTTGAAATAATTGTAGTCGATGCACAGAGCAAAGATGAAACAATATCAATATTAGAAGGATATAAAACTAAAACAAATATACCATTTAGAATTGAGGCTGTTCCATCAGATACATCTATCGGTAAAGCTCGCCAAATCGGATTAGAGATATCAAAGGGTGAAATTTTAGCTTTTATTGATTCTGACGTAGAATTACCGCATGAGAACTGGCTAAAAAACATGTCCAAACCTTTGCAAGATGAAACGGTTGCAGGAGTTCAAACACTCGCAAAATGCAAGGATACCGACCCAGCAATTTTAAAAAGGATCCATTCGTCATTTGAATATAAGAATTCGGTAATAGACATTGACCATTATGAAATTGTTGGAACAAGTCATTTATTGATAAGGAAAGAACTTATTGAAAGAGTTGGTGGAATAAGGGATATATGTTCTTCAGAAGATCTTGAAGTAACAAAAAAAATCATGCAATCGGGTTATAAGTTCATTTATCTTCCAACTGAAAAATGCTACCATTATCATGTAGATGGCTATTGGCATTATATAAAAAAAGAGATCCGAAATAAAAAACTTGCAATAAGGAGAATATTCCTTGAAAGAGAAAAAAACTGATGAGAATAGCAATCTTATTTTGTAATGATTTTTCTGTACCTGGCGGTGCAGAACGATTTACTATGGATCTGGCAAAAGCATTGGACGCTGACATTGTCTGTCCAATATATAACGAAGAAGTGATCACAACATATGATAAGAACAGAGAGATCAGGTTTGTTTCACTAAATAAACAATTGCCACAAGAACCGCTGCGCCAGATCGCTGGAATGCGTCTTTACAGTCGTTTAAAATTGGATTATGAATTTTATATCGCTATTGATGACATGGCATTACATTACTTGAATCCGGGTACTCCACATCTTTATTATATGCTAACACCACGCAGGGCAGTTTATGATATGTATTATGAGTTTTTAAGCAGCCAGGGATTATTAAAAAAGATATTTTATAGTATTGGATTGAATTTGGTTTCAATGTATGATAGATATTATGTCAAGAAGAATGTTACCAAATTTGCCTGTATTTCTCATAACGTCAGAAACCGGATCAATAAGATATACCAGAGACATGCGCAAGTAATTTACCCCCCTGTGCATACAGAGAAATTCAAATATCTTCCTGGTAAAGGATATTGGTTGTCAGTTGGACGAATAGACAAGTGGAAGCGGATCGAGCTTCAAATCGAAGCGTTCAGGAAGATGCCAGATAAAAAATTGTTTATTGTGGGTAAGATCTATCCCCAATATGAAGACGTTGTAAAGAATGCACCAGATAATGTTTCATTTATAACTAATGTGAACGAATCCAAATTGATCGGCTTGTATTCAGAATGTGAAGGATTCATCACAACAGCGATAGATGAGGATTTTGGCATCACGCCTCTTGAGGCGATGGCAAGTGGTAAGCCCGTAGTGGCAACAAAAGAAGGCGGATATCTGGAGACAATAATTGATGGATATACCGGGATCCTTGTATCGCCTGATGTTGATGAAATTGTCCAGGCAGTGAATAAAATTTCAGAGAATCCTGAACAATATATAGAGGCCTGTGAAGTGCAGGCAAGACGATTTGATTATAGCGTTTTTAAAGAAAAGATAAATCAATTAGTGGAGAATACTATTGGTATTAAAGGAAAACTTAAATACTATAGCGGATTATAATGTACTATGGCAACTACAATACAAATAAGTGCAGATTTACAAAAAGAGCTTACTAATAGGAAACTCTCAGACAAAGAGACTTATGAGGAAGTAATCTGGGATGCGATAGAGGATTCCCAGGAACTAAGCGAGGAGACAAAAAGAGATATAGCAGAGGCTCGTGATGAGATAAAAGCGGGCAAGTTCCATACTTTTGAAGAAGTCAACACAGAGCTTGGGTTATGACATATATAATCATATACTCAGACAAAGCTTATAGACAGTTTAAGAAATTGGAGAGAAATGTTCAGGAGCGGATAAAAGCCGCATTAGAAAGAGTCAGAATAAGACCTGAAGTTTATGTATCTAAACTCATCGGGGACCCAGGTTATAAGCTACGTGTGGGTGATTATAGAGTCATAATGGACATTGATAACAAAAACCTTATCATCCTGGTCTTAAAAGCTGGTCACAGGAGAAATATCTATGACAGATAAAATTGATTTAAGACACTCCCGGTAAAAGTATTGCATCAGAATCGAAAGCCATGGTGATAAGAACATTAATAATCTAAAAGTAATTCAATGGAACTTTTTTAAAGAGAATGATCATCAATCAGGAGCGAAACGCTATGAAGATGAACTATTCAAAAATACAAGCCAACTGATGGATGTTGAACGGATTAGACGAACACAAAATTACTTAATGGATGCAATTAATTTTAAAGCCAATAATGCTGATTTAGTTCACGCAACCTTCCAGATGCTTGCTCCACTTAAATTAATCAAACATCCAAAAAAATTTGTATTGACAGTACACGATATAATACCTACAATATATTTTACCGCAAAACAAAAGATCAAAACCATGTGGTATTTGACAGAATACGCGATCCCAAAAGCTGATAAGATAATAACCGACTCTGAGTTCACTAAGAACGAATTGATTGGCCATTTAGATGTGGATCAAGATAAGATCTGTGTTGTGCCCCTTGGAGTTGATGATAAATATCATCCATTGAATAAAGATGAATGTAAAAGGAGATTCAATCTTGATCCGGACAAAAAATATATCCTGATCGTGAGCAGCAATGAACCCTGGAAGAACATGGAACTTACAAATGGTATAATTGATTCAACCGGTGATTATACCTTTATTAAAATTGGTTATGGTCAAAACTCAACAAATCCAAAGGTAATTAACCTGGGTTACATCGATGAAATTGATATGCCATATCTTTACAATGCGTGTGATCTGTTTTTACACACGAGTCTCCATGAGGGGTTTGGATTACCCGTTTTGGAAGCGATGGCTTGCGGATGCCCTGTAATTTCATCAAATTCGGCATCGTTGCCTGAAATTGTGAAAGGGGCTGGAATACTTCTTGATGCGGAAGATGTTGATAGCAAGGAAAGATTTATGGATGATATTTATAAGGTTTTAGAGCAGGATGATTTAAGAAAACGAATGATTGAAAATGGATTGATCCGATCAAAGGAATTTACGTGGAATAGGAATGCGAAAGAAACAATTGAAGTGTATAATGAATTGATGAATTAATCTTATGGTTAACAACTCTGTTTATAAAACACCTTTTAAAGAACGCTTATTTGTAATAAGGGGAGTGCTGGACGAATTTTTAAATATTAGTTATTATAGAATTAACAATATCAGAAGGGAAGACATAGTTCTTGACATTGGTGCTTATGTAGGAGCGTTTTCTTTGGTTGTTTCCAGAATGATTAAACATGTTTACGCTGTAGAAACAATAAAAAAGGTAATAAACTAATGAATGATTTAGAGAAATATTTTAGAGAGAATAATAAGAAGCAGATTCATAAATGGATACACTATTTTGATATTTACGAGAGACATTTTTCAAGGTTTAGAAACGAAGAAATATCAGTTCTCGAAATTGGAATATATCAGGGTGGAAGTTTACAGATGTGGAAAAATTATTTCGGAGGAAAAGCAAAAATATACGGTATAGATATTAATCCAAAGTGTAAAGAACTTGAAGAAGAAAATATTAAGATATTTATAGGTTCGCAGTCGGATAGAGATTTTTTAAAAAAAATTAAACAGTCTATTCCAAAAATTGATATCTTGATAGATGATGGCGGGCACAAATTTATTCAGCAAATAGTAACTTATGAGGAATTGTTCGACCATGTAAAAGATGATGGTGTTTATTTGTGTGAAGACTTACTTACTTCTTATCAGATGGTACTGTATGGAGGCGGTCATAAAAGAAATGGGACATTTATAGAGTACAGTAAAAATTTTATAGATTTTTTGAATGCGTATCATTCAGAGCAAAAATCTCTTAAAGTTACTGCTTTTACTAAATCAGTTGATTCAATTCATTATTATGATAGTGTTATAGTTATAGAGAAAAGGAAAAGAGAAAAGCCTCATACTGAAATGACCGGAACTGTTAGCTTTCAAGAAAAAAGTCAAAATCAAGAAAATGAAGCGATTAAATTCGTAAAAGGAATTGGTTTTCATGTGGTTTATGGCATTAATATATTTTTACGTTTTTTCAAATTGGGTAGTTTCTATTGGAGATAAACGATAACTAACAATGTATAAAATTAATATAACCATAAAAATTAAAAATATGTGCAACAAACAACCAATTCTGGTGTTTATAGTCCCAAACAGAAACAGATTTATTGAACAAAAAAATGTTACAAAATATGGCCAGTTTTCCATTAAAGAGAGAGGTTGAAGTTGTTCCAACAAAATGAAGCCTCCCTCGATAGAGCGAGGAGATTTACCGATAGAATTAAAAAAATAATTGAGAAACAGTTGGATAAATTATTAAAATTTAAATCATTTCAGGATTATATAAATAATAGATATAAACTAAAAGGGTACACAATCATCAACGAACTATTTTTAGAAAATATATATTATTATTGTAATGATATTGCGTTTAATATTGATAATCAACTTGAAAGTATAAATCAAGTTGTCAAAGATTATGATTTTTCAGACATTAAAGAAACCGATATTGTTCTTGATATTGGGGCAAATATCGGGGCATTTACAATGTTTGCGTCAAAGAAAGCGAAACATGTTTTTGCTGTTGAACCACTTTATGCAAATACACTAAACAAAAATTTATTAAAAAATAATATTATAAATGTTACAGTATTAGATATAGGATTAGGAAAAGGAGATTTAAATATAACATATTCGACGCGTAATAAAACAGTCAAATGCTATTCATTATCAGAAATAATTCAATTATGTGGAGGACATATTGATTTTCTAAAAATGGATTGCGAAGGCGGTGAATGGACTATCCGATCAGATGAACTAAAAGGAATAAGAAGAATTGAAGCTGAAATTCATAATTTCGATAAGAAACATAATTTTGAAAAATTTATGAATATGTTAGACTATTCAGGATTTAGTTATAAAATCAAACAACTGTCCGAAGACTTAATATTAATACACGCAAAACAAAAACAGTGTATAGAGTCTCCAAAAATTTCATTTATAATTTTAAACTGGAATGGTTTGGAAGACACCATTGAATGTTTAAATTCTGTTTATCAAATTACATATACAAACTTTGATGTAGTCATTGTTGATAATGGTTCAGTAGATAATTCGGTTGAAAAAATAAAAGAATGGGTTAATATTAACAGTAAAATTTCAATTTACATTATAGAAAATGACAAAAACTATGGTTTTGCTGAAGGGAATAATATTGGAATTAAATATGCTTTAGAATCTTTAGATCCTGATTATGTTTTGTTATTAAATAATGATACTATTGTTGATAAGGATTTTTTAACCACTCTAATAAAGACTGCGAAAAACGATGAGAAGATTGGTATTATTGGTCCTATAGTGTATAGTTACATTGAAAATATACCACATGTTGACGGTGGTATGGATTTATTTGGATATGCATGGATAAAAAACTATCATGTCAAAAAAGATATCAAACCAATTATTGAGGCACCCCATATATGGGGTGCATGCATGTTAGTTAAAATAGATTTGATAAAAAAAATATATCCTTTTTTTGACGCATCATACTTTTTATATAATGAAGAGACTGATGCTTGCTGGCGGACAAGACTTGCTGGTTATAAAGTCATTGTTGATGCTAATTCATTTATATATCATAAAGGAGGTGCTACTTCAAAAAAACATAATATAAAATCATATTATTTTATTGAAAGAAATCGAATTATTACGATAATACACAATTATGAAACAAGAACTATTATTCTGCTATCACCATTATTAATAGTAAATGAAATTTTGAGGATTTTAGTTTTGAGTCCTTCAAAAAAGATTGCAAAAATAAATGGATGGTTGTGGATAATAAAAAACAGAGAACACATATTGTCAACAAGGAAAAAAATTCAGAGAAATAGAATTTTGACTGATAAAGAGATTTTATCACAATATTTAATAGGTTGTTACGATATTCCGATAAGTTTTAATAAAATTATTAAATATTATTGTAAAATTTGTAATATAGTATGAATCAAATGATCAGATCAAAGGAATTTTCATGGAATAAGAATGCAAAAGAAACAATTAAAGTGTATAACAAATTAATGGGGTGATATTATGGTTAACAATTCTGTATATAAAATACCTTTTGAAGTACGCTTATTTTTAATAGAGGAAAAAGTATTGGATGGGTTTGGATATAAATATGATTATAGTAGCCGCAGAAGTGGGATCCTGTTTGTTCATTTAATGGAGACATAACTATGAGTATTTTTACAAAGATTTACCAACTTGTTATGAAACAATATAGAATTGATACAGGACAATTTGGTGGGTTGATTGCTGTATTTTCAAGTAGTTTAGTTATATTATCTCCTTTTTCATTCATAGGTATATTAGCTTTAAACTATGATCGTTATATAAAATATTGGGTTGATTTAAATACATTTATATTTATATCTGCAGTTCTTTTTATAATATATGAATGGATATTTTTTATATTTGTGTATCCCTCAATGGTACGATTCGGAAACCGGCAAACTTATGAACACGACAATCCAATGAAAAAAGAATTTGAAGAAATAAAAGCAACATTAAAGAATATCGAATCTCAATTAAATAATAGGAGTTAATAATTTGGTACTGCAATTATTAGAAAAGATTTTGGACCAGTGTTTAAAAATAGACAAATTTCAGGACTATGTAAATAGACATTTCAATATTAAATGTGGAACTAAATGGGTTTATAATTCAAACAATACAACTATTGAAGAAGTATTTAAAGAATATAAATTCAATGATATTAGAAAAGATGATATTGTTTTAGATATAGGAGCTAATGTCGGTGGATTTTCATTATTTATATCGAAAATGGTAAAGCACGTTTATTCAGTTGAACCGTTTATCACAACAACGTTAAATGAAAATATTAAACTAAACAATCTAAATAACATAACTGTGTTTGATGAAGCATTAGGAATCGGTGATATAGAAATTGTATGGGGCACTCCACCATATAAGAGTGTTAAAGGTAAATCGTTATCCGAATTAATAGCGTTATGTGGTGGGCATGTTGATATTTTAAAATGTGATTGTGAAGGTGGTGAATGGTGTATAACTTCAGATGAGTTAAAGAACATTCGGCGTATAGAAATGGAAGTTCATAATCTATCTGGTAAGTATAATTTCAATGATTATTTTAAGAAATTAGATCAAGCTGGATTTGAATTTACCTATAATATTTACAAGGAAACTGATATGTTAGTACATGCTAATCGAAGATGATAATATGAAAATACCTTTATTTATTAAAAAAATATATTATAAATTACCATTACCGGATTTTATAATAGTAAAAATCTCTGGTAGAGTTTTCACGAAAAAATTTAATGATGAGGTGAGACGATTAAAATATTAACGTATATCGATGACCTATCCACCAATAATAATCCTAATAAGGCAGGAGGATGCAGGTATTGTCTAACAGCTATAAAACAATATTCAAAGCACGATATTACTTTTTGTTTTAGGAATGACATAAATAAATATAATTTTGATGATTTTGACATAGTTCATACTCATTCGATACATGAAAAACTTCTCCGCCCCATGAAACCAAAACTTATTTACACGATTCATGTTTTCAGCTTAACTTGCCCAACGGGGGGATTATATTGTGTTGTCTTAAATAAATTTCTTAAAGAACCACTTACATGTCTAAATTGTCTGGGATATATTGGAATAAAAACGGGTGGGGATAATCTCAAAAGATGGCACAAACTGGCACAAAGAGCAGATGCAATTGCTGTTGATAGTGAATTTATGATGGAGTTTTATCATACTTATAATCCAACACTTTTACCATTACCAATGGAAACAGATTTACTCATACCGTGTGATGATAAAGAAGATTATATATTTTACACCGGTAGATTATCATTTGAAAAGAACCCTTATGGATTTATTGACATTGTTAATAAGACTGGACTAAAAGGGAAGATGGCAGTGTATGATACAATTGAGGATATATTAGGTGTAAGAAGTCATTACAAAGAATTATTAGAAAATAAGAACATTGAAATCTTTTTTGGCCCATCTAAAGAAAAAATGATTGACTTGGTAAGACATGCCAGGTTTACAGTTCTTCCATATTTTTTTGCTGAACCTTTTGGTGTTGCTGCTGCTAATTCTGTTTTGTGTGGTACGCCATTAATTACTTTTCCATATGGAAATCTAAGAAGTTTTACAAAATTGCTACCCAATACATTAGATGAGATGATACAATTAATAAAAATGGATGATGAGCGGTATCGTCATGAACTAAAAGAAACAATAAAGAGAAGCAATGAATTAAGAGATATCCATAAACCTGAAAATGCAATAAAAAAATGGGATGAAATGTATGATAGTGTAGGGAGTAAATAAATGGGAAATAATAAAACAATTTATCTGATTGTCAAACCGTTCGCATATATATAAATATTATATCAAATAAGGATATAAATTATGAATAAACAATTATTATGGATTAAATATAAAATAATTAAGCTGTTGGATATTCTTCATATTCGAATTAAAGTCGCAATTTTTCTTGATAGAATAAATACTTTTGTAGCCAAAAAAAAATTGCCTGTCAATGCGAATAAATATTTAAGAGTAGATAATCCAAGACTAATTGAATTACAAAATATATACTCAAAACAAGCATTAAAACATTCACAATGGGAAAATCGTATGAAGCCATCCTATCTACAGGATTTTAGGAACGGCCAAGTATTTGTTGCACAAGGGGGTGTAAATGAATGTAATTATTTATTGACCGCAACTTATGTTGAATTAATAGATAAATTAAATCTTATGGAAAAACTTAAAGAAGATGATTTATTTGGTTCTAATATTTACAATATTGCTGATATTAACGTAAGCAGAGATTTATTGGATTCGATTCTTGAAATAAACTTTCTTGAAGATACACTAAAAATCTCAAATAGAACTTTAAATATATTGGATGTGGGTGCAGGATATGGTCGTTTAGCGCATAGACTCGTTGAGGCAATGCCAAATATCAAAGTTTATTGTACTGATGCAATTCCAGAATCTACATTTATTTGTGAATATTATCTTGGTTTCCGTGGTGTAAATGATAGAGCAATAACAATACCATTTAATGAAATAGAAACATGTTTAAACAATAATAATATTGATATTGCAGTTAACATTCATAGTTTCTCAGAATGTACACTTGAATTTGTTGAATGGTGGCTTGATATAATTAAGAAAAATAAAATCAAGTATTTAATGATTGTTCCTAATTCATGGGAAAATGAACCAGAATTTCCAACAAGTGAAGATAATCTTATAAATGAACATAAACCAAAAAAACTCAGCTTTCTTAATGCAATAGAATCACGAGGGTATAAATTAATTGCAAAACAGCCAAAATATAAAAATTCTAAATTAATGTTTAAATACGGAGTTTTTCCCAATCTTACTGTTGTATATTATATGTTTGAATTACAGGAATAAAAAAATGAACGTAATACTAACATCATTATCTGCACTTGCACATGATCCCCTTGCTGAAGATAAAAAAAAATCTTCTAGAGGCACAGTAGCCGAAAATGATTATTTATATCCTCTCGGTTTGTCATATATTCAATCGTTTTTGGAATCTAAGAATCATGACGTTAAATACCTTGATTTACTTTTGGTAAGGTTCGATAAAAGCAAAGAAATCCTGACAAATCAAATTAATTCATTTCACCCTGATGTAATTGGATTTTCAATGCTAACAGATAATCATGTAACTACCTATAAAATGATTGAATATATTCATGAAACTTATCCTGAAATAAAAATAGTTGTGGGTGGAATTCATGCTACAATAATGTATGAACAACTTATTAAAAAATATCCTTATATTATTGTTGTTATTGGTGATGGAGAAATTACTTTTGGCGAGATTTTGGAAGATAGGCCATTAAATTCTATAAAAGGAATAGTATTTTATTCAGATGGAAAAATAATTAAAACGGAAAATCGGGAACTTTGTGATTTAGATAATTTACCTTTTCCAGATCATGGGAATTTAGAACGAACAAGGGTAAACATAATTACAAGTAGAGGATGTCCATTTTCATGTTCATTTTGCGTTTTGAATCCCAATTCAAGACGAATCCAAAGAATGCGTTCTGTTAAAAATGTTGTCGATGAAATTGAAATTGTTGCGAAAAAGTATCAAAACCTAAAAAGGATTTATTTCTTAGACGATGCTTTTCTTACAAATAATAACAGAGCTATTGAAATCTGTAATGAAATAATCAAACGAGGATTAAATTATATTGAATTTCAATGTCAGGCAAGATTTAAGCCATTTCATAAAGAGATAATACCTTATCTTGAAAATGCTAATTTTATTGCGTTATTTTTCGGACTTGAGACTGCAAATGAAAATATGCTAAAAGCATGCCATAAATCATTTAAAAAACAGGATGTTATAGATACAATTACTCTATTAAAGGAGTCAAAAATAAAAGTCACTACTTTTTTAATTGTTGGGCTTCCAGGAGAAACGAAAGAAACCATTCTTGAGACTGCAAGATTTATTAAAAAATTACAGAAAATAAAATACATTATGTATTATGATTTTAATCCAGCAATTTTAATGGTATTTCCAGGAACAGAGATATATGATACAATGAAAGCAACAGGAAAAATTACCGACGATTATTGGTTAACTAATAATCCGTCACTTTTATACACTGTAGAACATCCTTTAGAAGAATTAATACATTTTAAGAAAGAGTTAACAAATCGTATAGCTTTTATGCCACCTACATTAACTAAATTATACTATCAAAAATCATTGCTAATTCCAATCTTTAAATATGCTATAAAATATTACTATGAACAACCTTTGACATTATTTAAAACTATTTTTAGATGAAAATAACATGCAACCAAAAGACATAACCTTTGTAATTCCCACAAACAAACCCAAGGTAGAAACAGTCGAATCCATTCCCAAAGAATGTTCCTTTGTTGAATGCCGGGAATACACACAGGGCAAAGCAAGAAACGAAGGTGTAAAGAAGTCTAGAACAGAATGGATCGCTTTTGCAGATGACGATATCAAGTTCACGCCTGAATTCCTGGCTTATGTTATTCAACTCGCAAACAATAATCCAAACAGCATCATTGGATTACAGGGATATTCACCATCACCTTATTTGATAAGTCGCTTTATGTTATTTAAAAGATCGATATATGATGATATTGGCCCATTAAAAGAAGTTCGACATGGAGAAGAGACAGAATGGTGTGTCCGGGCTGCAAAGAAAGGATATAAATTAATTGCAATTCCAAGAGAGAGTGTGTATCATTACCCACATGAGAAGGGAAAGTTTAAAAATGAAATAAAACTCATTTTTTGGTTATTATCTTTGCATCCGGATTTGATTATTAGAGGAATAAAAAAAGTTATTTATAAGATACAAAAATCAAGTGATGATATAGAATATCAATCATAAATTTCAATAAAAATATCAATGCTATCATCCGATACTGCAACATTTAATATAGATTGACGTATTATTTCCCAAAACTAAAATCTGTATAATAGCAGATGGTATTAGGGGCATAATGATCACCAATAAAACATCAGTTTCAATCGTAGTCCCTGTGTATAGGGAAGAATCCAACATTAAACCATTTCTAAAAAGAGCTGAGGCTTTAATAGAGAAATTACAGTTACCATATGAAATTATTTTTTGTCTTGATCCTTCTCCCGATAATACCGAAAAGGTAATACATGAAGAGATAAAACGTAATCCTAAAATCCGTTTAATCAAATTCAGTCGACGGTTTGGTCAGCCGGCCGCAACTATGGCGGGGATACATTTGTGCAAAGGTGATGCATGTGTTGTAATTGACGTTGATCTCCAGGACCCGCCAGAATTAATTGAGCAGATGCTGGATAAATGGCGTGAAGGATACTATGTTGTATATGCAAAACGCCGATCACGAAAAGGAGAGACTTTTATTAAAGAATGGATCTCATATTTTGGGTATCGAGTTATTAATATGATATCTGAAATGAAAATTCCTAAAGATACAGGTGATTTCAGATTAATGGACAAAAGGATTGTTGATGAACTGAAAAAGCTAAATGAAACACATGGTTTCCTTCGAGGTATGGTAGCTTTTGTAGGATTTAAACAAACATATATCGAATATGATAGGGATGAACGTGCATCAGGAATTACGAATTATAATAAATATCTTGGGTCGTTGAAGATTGCATTTAATGGAATTGTTGGATTTTCTATTCGACCATTACAAGTTGCATCTTTGGTTGGTGGATTAATTGCACTTGTAAGTTTTTTTTTGGGATTTTGGTTTTTATTTCAAAAAATAGTCTTACATAATGAACTAACACCTGGACTTACGTGGACAATTATTTTAATAACATTTTTCGCTGGTGTTCAATTGTTGTCTCTTGGTATTATGGGTGAATATGTTGGGCGTATATATGAAGAAGTAAAAAGACGACCAATGTATATTATTGAGGAAATGGAAAACATACAGCGATGATGTTATTAAAATATTTAAAATATAGTATAGCAGGTGTAATTGGTGCATCGATTGATTTTATATTATATACTTTAGTAATATATACAACCAATTTAAATTATCTGATATCAAATATTTTTTCATTTTCAATAGCTGCTATTGTAGTTTATTTTTTACAAAAAAATTGGACATTTTGTTACAAAACAAACGAAAATTTTAAAACATTTAATAAATATCTCATGGCGGTCATTATTACATATATTTTAAGTAATATAATATTGATGATAAATATAGAATTGTTGAGTATAAATTTATTTACTTCAAAATTAATACAGATAACACTTTGTTCTATATGGGGTTATTATATTAACAATTACTACGTTTTTAAGACAAAGAAATGTGATCTATGAACAAAAAAGAAATTATAGAAAAAACATGAACTATAAAAAAATAACACAATATATATACAATAATTTATTACTAATTATTTTACTTATATTCATTAGTTATTGGTATCTTTCAAATATTAATGGTGCATTGTCACATGATGAAGTAAATTATTACAATTTAGCTCAGTCTTTGTTAACCGGGTCTGATATGTATATTTGGGCGGATCACCCAAAGTTGGGTCATTGGATTTTAACATTTAGTTTATTAGCAACAGATTGGTCTCCTATAGGGGCAAGAATTCCAAGTTTTATTTTAAGTATATTTACATTGATTTTAATATATGAAATAACTAAAATGTTTTCAAATAAATATATCGGGTTGCTTACTGTTATTATTGTAAGTTCTATAAATATATTTGGAAGTAATGCTGTTATAGGTATATTGGATATGTCGTTTTTATTTTTTGTTATATTATTATTATATTTAATGATTAAATATTTACAACAAACAGAAAGTATAAGTAAAAAAATGATGTTAATATTGCTTGGAGCAGCTTCCGCAGGAATATCCAATATTAAATATTTTGGATTTTTCTTTGCCTTGACAGCATTTTTATGTATTTTTTATATAGAAACAAAAAATAGGACTATTAAAATAAAAGATTCGAAATTAAAATATTATTTTGCAGCTTTTATAATTACATGTCTTTTAATATATCTACCATATTTATCTTTTGATACTGATAATATAAAAAATCGAATTAATGCAGATGTTGCAAATATGGGAGGTAATTTTGGAAATGAAAAATATAATCTTTCAAATCCAATGATATCATTATTTGTATTAATAATGCCATATCTTCCTTCTATTTTTTATTTATTTGCACGTTCATTTACTGTTCAAATATTTTTTAATACCTCACATGCACCATGGTGGACTTATTTTAATATGATATGGGTGTATGGGGGAATTATTTATACCGCAGGTTTATTGTCCTCTATAATAATAATAATTATACATAAATATTATAATAAAAAATTAGATCCAAGCATATTATTCCTATCTGTATATTCAATTATTCCTTTATTGTTTTTTAGTCTAGTTGGAACGAAACTAATAAAATATATGTTACCATTTTTTGTATTATTTACTATATTGATAATAATTATATTGTATAATTCAATAAATCAATTGATGTTTTTGAATAAACGAAATAAAATTCTGAGTGTTATATTATTTATAATATTATTAATTATTTCAATTATACCTATTCCTCAAATATTTGTAATGTATGGTAGTTCATCGATTAAGGCCGATTCAAAATATGATGTAGCGTCACAAGAATTAAATGATTATATTAATAATACAGATAAAACAGAAATCTTTTTATTAGTAGATTCTCCTACTATTCTTAATTATTATATCCATTTTCAGAATAATACTAATTTCAATATTCAATATACAAAATGTGCGACAATATCGAAATTTATTAATTCAATTTGTTTAGAATATAAAAACAAAAAATCAAATCGCATTATTAATATGTATTTAGTAGAATATTGGTATAATACAAATAATTTTGAGATATACTTCTTATTAAAAGATGATAAATTTGATCGGATTATAATGGCAAATGAAACAATTTCTAGTTTAAATACACACACTAAACTATATAATAATTCTAAATTAATATATGTTTATAGAAACATATACACTGGCTAAGATAACAGAAGTAGATAAAAGAGAAGCTTTTCGGCCTTCCTCTCCTCATCTGTCAACAGAAGTGTTAAATCTTATATCCCGCCGATTGCGCATCATTATAGAACATCTTAACCGTATCCAGCGATAACTCCTTCAAATCCTTCCCAAGCATTGGGACCTTTTTCAATATATCATTCGTAATGGTTATTATATGGCAACCGCATGACTCCGCCTGCACCAGATTCAGCAATTCCCTGGTACTAGCCCATAATAGTTCCGATTTCGGATTGGATTTTAATATGCCCGCAGCTTCTTTCATCATTGGCGAAGGATCCCTGCCAGTATCGGCAATGCGACCCGCAAACACGGAAACTATACTAGGGGTCGATGACGAAAGAGCACCAGCTACTTGTTTTACCTGTTCGATCGTTAAAATGGCAGTTACATTCAGCTTTAACCCATCACGGGACAGTTTTTTCACGAGGGTTGCTGTGCTTTCTCCTTTAGTATTTGTAACAGGTATTTTTATGTAAGCGTTTTCGCCCCAGCCTGCGATCTTGCGTGCTTCTCTCTCCATGCCAGCAAGGTCATCCGAAAATACTTCAAATGATATTGGGAGGTCTGGAATAGCTTTAAGAGCAGATTTTGCGAATTCTTCATAGTTCTTAACAGCGGCTTTTTTCATCAATGTTGGATTTGTTGTGAAACCACTAACAATTCCTTCATTGTATACTTCTATCATTCCTTTCAGATCTGCGCCGTCTGCATATAGCTTTATTTTAAATTGTTTTAATTCTTTCATAATTTCCTCGTCTCCTTCTTGATTATTTTATTCTTGATATTTAATATTACTTTTCATCAGTATTTTGAATTATTATCTCCACTGCTTCCCTCAGGTCTTTTACCTTATAGTCAGGGAGACTATTCCCTCGTTTATGCACAGATAATGGCTCCTCTATTAATATTGTTTTCGTACCCCCAGCTTTACCGCATTCAATATCTGTATCCCGGTCACCGATCATCCACGAGTTTCCAAGGTCGATATTATGTTTCTCTTCAGCTTTGAGAAGGAAGAACGGCTTTGGTTTGCGGCACATACATTCGTGAGAATATTCAGGTATTAAACCCTGAGGATGATGATAACAGTAATAGTATTCCTTGAAATATATTCCCCGGGAAGTCAACAATTGATCAAATTTTTTATGGATTTTTTCTAATGCTTCAAGCGTAGTTTTTCCTTTAGCAACATCCGGCTGGTTGGAAACAAGAAACAGATCGTACCCCGCCCCTTGAAGTTTTCCAAGGCATTCAATTACATACGGAAAAAGTTTCATATCCTCTATTCTATGAGGAGGCTCATACTCTCTCGTTGCTGAATTTAATACAAGTTCATTAAGAACGCCATCCCTGTCCAGAAAAACTGCCTCTACCATTTCAAAGTACCTGTTATTTAGTGCTCTCCCATTTCATTTCATATTTTTTCATATCAGGACTGGAAACGAGTAAATGCCAGACGACTGCCTGGAATGCTTCAGTCTGAGGCGTAATGGTTTCATTGTTCACTGGAGGGATTATAACGCAGGCATCTGCTACTTTTGCAGTGTACCCACCGTCACGTCCTACGATCCCAATAATACTTGCACCAACATCTTTTGAATATTGTAATGCTCTGACAAGGTTAACGCTCACGTTTTTTTCGGCATTCCCTCCGCCAACTGAGAACACAAGGATGCCATCTTTTGAGTTCAACCGGCTGCCTTTGAGCCAGTTTACAAACACCGTTTCCCAACCGTCATCATTGACCCTTGCCGTAAGTTCAGAAACGTTATCTGTGGGAGCATAGGATTCTATACCTGCAATTTTTCGAAAATCATTAACAGCATGAGATGCATTGCCTGCGCTTCCGCCTACGCCAAGTATGAACAGCCTGCCCTGTCTTAGCTGGATCTTTTTTAGGATCGCAGAAGTTTTTGTTATTTGTTCCCTATCGATCCGATCTATAATTTCAATGCAGTCTTTAAAATAGGTTTTAATATAATCTTCCTGTTCCATATCAATCACGTATTACCATAATTTTGGTGTTTAGTATTTAAATATTCCTCAGTTTCTTTTATACCCTTGATAGACCCAATTTCATAAAAGCGTTTGAAAACTTCAAAAGCCGACACTTCGCCTTTTTCTATGAGTTTAATAAATACCTCTGACATATCAAAGGGTGTCCCATCCGGCCAATCATTAAAAACAGATTTTCTCAAGATATTTATTCCAAAGTCAAGATGCTCCATCTCAGGAATTGCATTTTTTTTATCATATTTTACAATCCGGCCATTCTTGAATAGAATGTTACTTCTATCCCATTTATTATTATTATGATAAACAGTCATCAAAGCCGGTTTTCCTTCACATTCAAACCTCTCCAGGATTGGCTTTAAATCAACATCAAGATAGGAATCGCCATATAAAACAAAGAATATTTCTGGAAGAAGTGGAATGGCCTTTTTGATCGCCCCGCCAGTTCCAAGTAGTGTTTCGCCGTCAAAAGAATATTCCACTTTTAAACTCCATTCATGCCCATCGCCAACGTAATCCTGTATCATCTCTCCAAACTTTCCCACACATAATACGACAGTACCAACACCCTGTTTCTTTAATAGAGCTAATTGGTGAAAAATGAAAGGTTTTCCTGCCACTTCGATGAGGGATTTTGGGATCTTTAAGGTCGCTGGATAAAGTCGAGTTGCCAATCCACCTGTAAGAATAACCACAGGCGGCATCATGACTGTGCCACCACTTTACTTCCCTCAAAGTCAAATTTAAAGCGGACTTCTTTCAAGCCTTCGTGCGCCATTGCATGCCGCAGCTTCATGTTTTCATTGGTATAGAACATAAGAAATCCCCCTCCACCTGCACCGATGAGTTTACCGCCAAGTGCACCATTTTTCAAAGCTATGTCATACCATTCATTGATCTTATTGTTACTCATCGAATTGGAGCGTTGTTTCTTGTGTTCCCAATGGACATTCATCAATTCAGCAAATTCTTCAAGATCACCGGATTCAAATGCGGCCTGGCTCTTGTATCCAAGTTCCTTTACATAGTGTAGATTGTCGATCATTGATGGATCATTTTTCTTAGTTTTAGTGTCCTGTTCTTTAAGAACTTCAGATGCAGACCTTGAGTACCCTGTGAAAAATAACAGGAGATTATCTTCAAGGCTATAGAGGGTTTCATCCGAAATTTTAAGAGGTTTAGCTCTTACTGTATCATTTTTACAAAATTCAAAACAGTTGATACCTCCATATGCTGATATATACTGGTCCTGTTTACCAATTGGTTCTTTCAGCATGTCGATTTCAATATGACAAGCTTGCTCTGCAATTTCATTTGGATGCACCAAATTTTTTTTATATGTTTGCAAAGCCTTCAATAAAGCACAGGTGAAACTTCCAGAAGAACCCAAGCCTGTTCCAGATGGAATGTCTGCCATACTGGATAATTCAATGTTAAGGTTTTTTATTCCCACTAATCTCAATGCCTCGCGTATAATGGGATGCTGGATTTCGTCGATCGAGGAAACACGTTCCATCTTGGAGTATTTTATGATCATTTCATCTACAAATGTTTCATGCAATGTAATGTACACATACTTATCAATAGCTGCAGCGATCAGGAACCCTTCGTGTTCCCTGTAGTACGATGGTAGATCCGTACCCCCGCCGCCAAGTGAAATTCGTAGTGGACTGCGTGTAATTATCATTTTTTGGACTCCTCATATATTTTCGAAACGATCTCTAAAGCCGCGCGGGCATCCTTAAGACCCGGTTGCATCTCACTATTGCTCTCAATTGCTTTTATAAATTCCTCAAATTCTATTTTCCAGGACATATCATTGGCAGGATATTCCCATATTGTTGTTTCCGGTGGTCCCATCTGGGGTAACATACGGTAAAATGCTAATCTTTCTGTTCCATAGCTGCCTCCAAGCCCATCGACTTGCAGCTTTCCATGTTCACCGTATATTTCGAATGAGAACATGTTTTTCCATTCAGTACAACTTACATGTAACCATGCTGCGTTTCCAGATGAGGTTTCAAGATGAAGGAAACCGTTATCTTCGACAGGCATATCCCAGAAATAAGTGTGGACAGAACCTGAAACAATTGGGAAATCCCCAAGGAACCATCTCGAAAGATCTATAAGATGTACTCCCTGGTCTATCAATTCTCCTCCACCTGAAACGGCTGGATCCGAACGCCATTCTTTTTCATAACCAGGGCGTCCCCCGTGACCGTAGCGTCCCCGGATAAACATCAATTTCCCAAGTATCCCGGAATCGATTATTTCACGAGCCTTTAATAATGAAGGATGGCAGCGCAGGTTAAACCCAACTTTGACTCTGGCCCTGTTCTTTCTGGCAGCTTCTATTACCGGATCAAGTTCCTTAAAATGACAGGCGCCTGGTTTTTCCACAAGAACATGCTTACCCGATTCAACCGCTTTGAGCGTAATGGGAGCAAGCCAGTTATTTGTTGTTGAAACGATCACTATGTCAATATCATCAAGTTCAACAAGATCTTTCCAGTCCGAAAATGTCTTCACATCTTTATAACAAGAAGCCAATTTTTCTGCACGTTCAAGCGTTACATCTGCAACCGCCTTCAGTATATTATTACCTAAAGATGATGCTCTTTTATGGCCAATTAAACCACAGCCTACAATTCCAACATTCATATTAAACGTCCCCCCAGTCCATGCCGCGATCTTTTGGTATTATTCGCCTTAACGTGTACACATCGCTATTTTTCAGATCGTCAAGATGTTCAGGTAGTTCACTCCATGGATCCCAGACAGCGCTTATCAATTTGCCTGTGATGCCGTTGCTTTTATCTGATGCTAAAAATACACACAATTGCGCACCTTTGACAAGTGGCGTCCCACCCTGTTGTTTTTGAGCCAGAGATCGTTCATAAAAAGTTTTTCCAACTTTTTCCATGCCTGCCTCTAAAACCTCGTCAAGTAACCTTGTATTTAAAGCGCCCGGAGCAATGCAATTAACTTCGACACCTGTTCCTTTTAATTCTTCAGAAAGTGTTTCCGTGAACCTGACTACAGCTGCTTTCGAGGCAGCGTAAGCACTTATTCTAGGCAGCGGTGCAGTAGCTCCTCCCCCTGAGAGGTTGATTATTTTGCCATACCCATTATTCTTAAAATGCGGTATAAAAATTTTGCACGCCAGGACGGTACCCAAAAGATTGATCTTTATAGCCTGCGCCCATTCATCCCAATCGATTTCTTCAATAGCGCCTTTTGGGCCATAGACTCCAGCATTATTGACCAGGATATCGATCTTATCAAATTTTTCAAGAGCAGTTTCATAAAGCTGATCTAAACTTTTAGGATCCATAACATCAACATGGCATGCATATATTTTCTGATATCCTGCAGCTTTTTTTGAAAGTTCTAATCTCGTAGATTCAAGAAGATTATCATTACGGGCACAGATCAAAACATTTGCCCCCTGGGCTATAAACTCTTGCGCGATAGCTTTCCCAAATCCTTGATTTGATCCGGTAATAACCGCATTCTTTCCTTTTAATTGCATTTTGAATACCTCTGTTTTTACGGGCGACCAACAGCAAAATAACAGATCCGTTGATCCTCGCCTATATTTTTCTCCAAGAACCTGTTTGCATCGATCACAATGGGTTTTTGCATATTTTGTAGAATATCATCAATAGATAATTTTTTATAATCTGGCCATTCTGTTGCCACGACCAGCGCCTGCGCCCCTTTTAAAGCATCTATGATCGAAGACGAAAAAATAAACTTTCCATGATATTCCGGCGGTAGTTTTTTAAGAGATGGATCGTGGCACTTTACGATTACACCTTTTCTTACGAGATTTTCACACAGCTCAATTGAACTTGACCTTCGTAAGGTGTCTGTTCCGGGTTTATAGGTTAATCCGAGAACAACAACAGTTTTGCCATTTAAATCACCCAGTTCCATTCTTAACCTGTTCAAAGCCCACATCTTATGTCCTTGATTACTTATGTTGACTGCTGTGATCAGCGGTGTTGATATGGAGAGTGATCTGCCTATAGTATCCAAAAAAACAACATCTCTTGCCAATGTCCCTCCTGCAAAAGCGGCGCCGGCTTTAAGATATGATCTCATGCCTATGCGTGGATCGCTCTTCAATCCTCTTTCCACTTCGCGTGCATCAGCCCCTACTTTTTCACACAGGACAGCGATTTCATTGATAAAGGTTATAGATGTTGCCAGAAATGCATTTAAACCATGTTTTGTCATTTCCGCAGACTCCACCGACATCCACTCTATATTATCACAAAAAAGTTTGAATATCGCTTCGAGTTTTTCTTTTCCCTCATTATTCCGTAAACCGACCACGATCCGTTCAGGTTTTGTGAAAGATTCAATCGCTTTACCCAGTCTTAAATTTTCCGGGGAATATGCAAAAATTACTTTTTTTTCCGGATATTGTTTTAAAAAGTCATCCTCTAATTGCCTTGTGGACCCAACAGGTAATTGTGATGAGATCAATACTATCATTCCTGATTCCACATGTTCGAATAGTTTCTTGGCTTGATCTATAACATGATCAACGTCTGCTCTGTCTTTTTCATCCACCGGTGTGTCAAATGCCACCCATATTATATTGGTCTTGTTCAGCGCAGTTTTCTCATCAGTAGTAAAAATAAGTTTTTTACTTGATAGGCTTTTTTTAATAGCCTGCTCTAATCCAGGTTCAAATATCGGCGGCATCCCCTTTTTTAGATGATTAATTCTATCTGAATCCGGATCAAGCCCAACGACTTCAAAACCTTTCTGCGCCAGGCATGAAGCAATTACAGAACCAAGGTGCCATAAACCAAATACGCAAATTTTCATTGTCTATCGAGTACCCATTTATTTTCTTCGAGGTAACTTAATGTTTTTATTATACCTTCTTTTATTGTATATTTAGGTTTCCAACCCAGTATTCGTATCTTCGAACAATCCAGGAAAATAAAAGGATTGTCACCGATCCATCCTCGCGCTCCTCCTGAGTAAACCAATTTGGGAGCAACATTAAGACTACTGCATATCCATCCGATTGAGTTATTGACTTCGCAATACTCATCTGTTCCCAGATTGAATATGTTGACCTTCTCACCTGATTTTTCAATCGCAAATAATATCGCATCTATACAATCCTGAACATACAAATACGATTTTCTCTGTTTGCCGTTCCCAAGAACATCAAGTCTACCGGGTGTCTTTAATAATTTCTTATAAAAATCAAAGACGTGCCCATGAGTATATCTTTCACCCAGGATCGAGACAAAGCGGAAAATCCAGGATTGAAAACCAAATCCTTCGCAATATGCCTGTATCAAACCTTCGCAAGCCAATTTTGAAGCTCCATAAAAGGATGTCTGGACAGGGAATGGCGCATCTTCAGGAGTTGGAATAACAGCGGCCTCCCCATATACGGAACCGGTTGAAGAGAATGCAATTTTTTTTATTCCATTTAACCGCATTGCTTCAAGCACATTAAAAGTGGCAATTGTATTTTGTTTTAAGTCTTTATCCGGATGTTCTGTTCCAAAGCGAACATCTGCATTCGCTGCCAGATGGAAAACAAAATCGCAGCCAGACATAGACCTTGTTAGAAATTCAATATCTAGAAGATCTCCTCGAACCACCCTGAAAGTTTTAAATTTCCCGGCATCATTTAGAAATTCTGGAAACCCGGTAGAAAAATTATCATATACAATTACATCATTTCCATTATTCAATAGTCTGTCTGCAAGATTACTACCAATGAATCCAGCGCCGCCTGTAACAAAATATTTCAATTTAATCGACCCATTTCCTTAATGAACTTATATTTATCTTCTGGATAATCTCTCAACATCCGCCTTTATCATCATCTTAACCAGTTCTTCAAACTTAACTTCCGGTTCCCATCCAAACACCCTCTTCGCTTTAGAATAATCTCCTGTCAGGTACTCCACCTCTGCTGGCCTGAAAAGCTTTGGATCGACTTTAATATGGTCCTCCCAGTTTAACCCAACTTCCCTGAAAGCAAGCTCCACAAACTCACGCACAGAGTGAGATTCCCCGGTAGCAATTACATAATCATCTGGCGTTTCCTGCTGAAGCATCTGCCACATTGCAATAACATAATCCCCTGCATAACCCCAGTCCCTCTTCGCATCGAGATTCCCCAACTTGAGTTCTTTAGATAAGCCGTGATATATCCGCGCCACCCCGTCTGTGATTTTGCGTGTAACGAACTCCATCCCCCTTCGGGGAGATTCATGATTGAAAAGAATGCCATTTGACACATGCATGTTATAGCTCTCCCTGTAATTAATGCACATCCAATAAGCATAGACCTTGGCACAACCATACGGGCTTCGAGGATAGAATTTGGTATTCTCGTTCTGTGGCATTTCCTGCACCTTGCCGAACATCTCACTTGATGAAGCTTGATATACTTTTGCATCTCTACAAAAATGGCGCACGCTTTCAAGCAATCGAACCGCACCCATACCGGTTACATCACCGGTTAGAACTGGCTGGTTCCATGAAGTACCTACAAAAGATTGGGCTGCAAGATTATACACCTCATCCGGCTGGATCTCCTTCATAGCGCAGTTAAGTGATGACTGGTCTGTTAAATCCCCTTCAACAAGACTTATTTTATCAGAAATATGATCAATTCTTGAGATGTTGGGGGTGCTGAGTCTTCTTACAATCCCGTAAACATCATAGCCTTTTTCAAGAAGCAGTTCAGCAAGATATGAGCCGTCCTGCCCTGTGATTCCTGTTATGAGAGCTTTTTTATTCATTTTATCACCTAATTGCTTCTGAATTCATATATTCTTCTTTATCTGGATATCAATATTTTCATTTATTTACTTTACCTCAAAATCTCCCTGAAGTATCCTATTGTTTGCTTCAACCCCTTCTCCAGCGAAACTTTCGGTTCCCACCCAAGCAGCTCCCGTGCTTTCGTAATATCCGGTCTCCTTTGTTTAGGATCATCAACCGGCAACTCCTTAAAAACGATCTTCGAACCTCTTCCAACCATCTTGATAATAATCTTTGCGAACTCAAGTATGGTATGCTCCTCCGGATTTCCGATATTAACAGGTAACGAATATTCCGACATCATCAGCCGGTATATCCCTTCTATCTCATCGCTCACATAGCAGAAACTTCGCGTCTGCGAGCCATCCCCGTACACAGTGAGGTCTTCACCCCGCAGCGCCTGCCCGATAAAATTCGGGACAACTCGCCCATCATTCAGGCGCATCCTCGGACCATAAGTATTGAATATACGAACGATCCTTGTATCGATTCCATGATACCTGTGGTATGCCATGGTAATGGCCTCAGCATAGCGTTTAGCTTCATCGTAAACACCCCGCGGACCTATAGGATTCACATTGCCCCAGTATTCCTCAGTTTGCGGATTAACAAGAGGGTCACCGTAAACTTCAGAAGTAGACGCAAGCAGGAATCGTGCCTTTTTTTCCTTTGCAAGGCCAAGCATATTATATGTTCCAAGCGCGCCCACCTTTAATGTCTGGATAGGCAGCTCCAGGTAATCTATCGGGGACGCAGGACTTGCAAGATGGAATATGTAATCTATCTTATCTCCAAAATAGATGGGTTTTGTGATGTCATGTTTCAGGTATGTGAAACTGTCAGAATTAATATGCTCGATATTGCGGGTATTGCCAGTGACCAGATTATCTATGCAGATGACTTCGTGACCTTTTTCCAGGAGCAGGTCGCAAAGGTGTGACCCCAGGAATCCAGCGCCGCCTGTTACTATTGTTTTCATATTCAGAATTCTATTGATGATAGATCACCTATATTAAGAGAATTGTGTTTTCCATGCACGCTTGCCTCATCTCCCACTATTGAACTCTGGAGATTGACCTTTGATATATGAGACCGAGAACCTATGACACTGTCAGAGATTATGCTGCTTTCAATAATTGAATCCTCTGCAATAGAAGCATGAGGTCCGATGACTGAATTAATGATAGTTACGTTTTCACCTATCGCCACTGGCTGGATGATCACCGAGTCCTTCAGCTTGAATACAGGATCTATATCCTGTTTCTCATCCAGAAGCACACGGTTTGTCTCAAGCAGAGATTCTTGATGCCCGCAATCGTACCAGCTCGATACCGGGAATGTCTTGAGCCTGTATCCCCTTTTCACCATCTCCTGAAGCGCATCCGTAAGCTGGTATTCCCCGCGTGTGCGCGTGTCTTTTTTCATCATTTCATCCAGTATCGAGAGCAGAATCTTTGTTTCCTTGATGAAATATACACCAGCAATACCCAGGTTTGAGCGCGGGTGGGAGGGCTTTTCTTCCATCCTCTTGATATATTTTCCTTCGAGTTCCACAATACCGTATTTTTTAGGGTCATCCACTTCACGCACACCGATAGATCCTGAACAGTCACCGTTATTTAAATAATGAGCATAAAACTCAAAATATCCTGCCTTGAAGATCATGTCACCAAGAGCTATCATTATTTCTGAATCACCAATCTCATCCCTTGCCACATAAATAGAATGTCCCAGACCAAGTTGTTCAGGCTGGTCAACATATTTTATTTTGAATATATCCGTATAATTCTCATCCACATACGACATTATCTGTTCTTTCCTGTAGCCCACGACCATTATTATCTCTTCGGGTTTCACATCCTTCAATCTGTCAAGAATATGCCCGATTATGGGCTTGCCTGCAATATACACCATGGGTTTTGGTTTTGTGAATGTATGCGGGAACAGGCGCTTTCCTGCCCCTGCTGCAGGAATAATAACTTTCAATGTTTCACCCTTCCATATTCATCATCAAATCGAACTATATCATCCTCAGCCACTGAATCGCCAAGCTGCACCTCGATTATCTCAAGCGGTATCTTTCCTGGATTGGACAGCCTGTGCTTTATGCCGCCTTTTATGAATGTGCTTTCTCCAGGGCTTAAAAAGAACTCCTTCCCATCTACCTGCACCTGTGCCATGCCTTTTACGACCACCCAGTGCTCGCTCCTGTGGTGATGAAGCTGAAGGCTCAATCTCTTTTCAGGCATGACCATTATATTTTTTATCTTATGCCTTTCCGAGCTTTCAAGGATGGTGTATGAGCCCCATGGTCTGTACACCGTCTGGTGAAGGTATGCCCGCTCATCGTCATTTTTCTTAAGTACGGAAACAAGGTCTTTCACCTTCTGGCTGCTGCTTCTGGGGCATACGAGCAGTGCATCCGGTGTATCCACCACGACCATCCCGCTGACATCAATAAGCGAGACAAGTTTTTTGGGTTTTGAGTAGATGAGATTATCGGTGGATCCAATAGAAACGTTATCACAGCCGTAAACCACATTCCCTGAGCTGTCTTTCGGAAGCTCATCATACATGGCATCGAAGTTCCCCAGGTCACTCCAGTTCTCATCCAGCTTTACAACAGCCACACGTGATGATTTTTCCATTATCCCATAGTCTATGGAGATAGAAGGAATGACATCATAAATAGCATTTATGTTATCTGATGCCTCAAACGCCTTAAAAACATCATAGGCATGTGTTTTAAGTTCAGAGAAAAATAGATCTGTGTTGAACAGGAACATACCGCTGTTCCAGAAACATCCTTCTTTTACATATTTTATAGCCTGTGCTTGTTCAGGTTTTTCCCTGAACTCAAGTACCCTGTATCCATTTCCCATCGCCTCGCCAGGTTTTATGTATCCGTAACCTGTATGCGGCGACCTGGGCGTTATACCAAAGGTCACAAGACTTTCAGATGCCAACGAACCCGCACCTGCTATGATATTCATGGCAGCTTTTTCGAGAATGTGGTCTGACGGAAAAATGCCCACTATTGAGCAACCATATCTTTTCTCAATTTCTTTCATTCCAAAGCAGATGGCAGGAAGTGTGTTTTTTCCCGTAGGTTCAATAAGTATATTCTTAACAGGAATATCGTATCCTAGCTCTTTTATCTGTCCTGATACGAAAAATTTCTGGGAGTCGTTGGTAACAACGAATATCTCTTTAATGTCCGAGATTTGCAGGCATCTTATCAGTGTGTCTTGAAAAAGGGAAGTTTTGCCGAATTTCAAAAACTGCTTTGGATACTGCTCGCGCGAGAGCGGCCAGAGGCGTGTTCCTGAACCACCTGCGAGTATTATTGATCTTATTTTTTTGTCTCCTTGATCCATTTATTTTTCCCTGTGATTATATCGCCTTACACCCTGGATATTATATCTTTATGGATTTAAAAGTCTATCTGAAATAATTGATTTTGTCATCCGCTCAATCCTTGCTCCTTATCATCATCTGTTCTTCAGTTCATCCACCCTTTTGGGAAGTCTTTTCTCCATCACTTCAACAAGAGCGTCGTAATCACCTTCAGCAAGCGATCGAGAATCTTCTTCCCCTGTTAATATCAGGTCTATGATATATCCCAGTTCATCGTCTGTCAATTTATTTATCCTTGCAGCGAAATCTTCCGGAGATTCCGATAACTTGTGCGATACGGGTAAAAGTATGAACTTATAATCATGCCCTGGCGCAGGCCCAGTCGTTCCTTCAAATTCTGGTGCAAGTTTTGCCAGGATCTTTTTGTCAAGTTCTGTAAATGTTCTCATGGTGTTCCTCAATTCATATTTTTTCTAAATCAGCCATTAATGTCATTTCCTGCCAAGAACAATAAGGCAGCTCTCAAGCGTTCCATCTCCAACCATATCAGGTTCAAGATGCAGATTTCTCATAGCAATTGCTGTTTTTTCTCCGATGGCAACCACTTTCAGTTTTTTGTGGTTCTTGAGCTGAAATCGTGAATACTCAAAAGACTTTGCACTTGTAAAGATTACAGCATCGGCATCATCCAATATATCATCAAATATTGTGCCTGCAGGCCCAAGCCGATAAGCGGGTGCTTCCACCACTGTGGCGCCCCCCGATTCCAGCGATCTTATCAATTCAGGATTCGGCACATCTGCGCGCGCTATGCCCAGAGTCTTTCCTCTTATATCCCCGAGGTACTGCGCGAAGTGTTCAGATGAGAATTTAGCTATTACTTGGCTTTTAAATCCATACTCTTCGACCTTTTTTGCGGTCTTTGGTCCCACGCTCACTATCCTGACCTTCTGCGCGGGGTTTGCTCTCTGAAATAGCTTATCCACTCCCAAGGCGCTTGTGAATATCAGGATGTCAATAGTTCCTTTTGATGCCATCTCTGCCAGGCTGGTCAGAGGTTCAGGGTCTTTGGGATCAGCAGCGACCATTGTGGAGATTATGAGCGCTTCATGACCATAACGCCTGAAGAGTTCGTGGATGCCTTCTGACTTTTCCCTGAGTTTTGTGACTGCGATTTTCACAAGACTTAAGAACAGCAGGTTATTGTATAATGGTTTTGCTTTGGTGTGATAGAATACATAATTTAATAAATGTTCTAAACGTTAAAAAATACAATATGAAACTCATGATCATCGACTACGGACTCGGCAACCTGCGAAGCATTGAGAAAGCCCTGCAATACGTTGGCGCAGAAGCAGAGATCTCAAATGACCCCGCATCCATCGACCGTGCCGATGCACTGATACTTCCAGGAGTCGGTGCATTTCGCGATGCTATGATGCATTTTTCCACACTTTCGCGCGTGGTAAAGGATGCTGTCAATGAGGGTAAACCACTTCTGGGAATATGCCTTGGCATGCAGATGCTCGCTTCTGAAAGTGAAGAAGGCGGCATATATAGTGGCATAGATATAATCCCTGGAAGAGTTGTGCGCTTCCCTGCATCTGAACTAAAAGTCCCTCACATGGGATGGAACTCACTGATCATCCGAAAAGAAATCCCGCTGCTTAAAGGAATAAAGAACGGCTCATTTGTATATTTTGTGCATTCATATTATGTTGACACAGCAGGACAATATCAGGCTGCTCTGTGCGATTATGGGTTAGAGTTCTCTTCTGTCGTAACCAACGAGGCAGGAAATGTGGTTGGCACTCAGTTCCACCCTGAAAAAAGCGGCACTATTGGCCTTAAAATGCTGAAAAATTTCGTGGAGAGCTATGGACCTTGAAGGATATGCAAAGCGCGGTATCCTGCGAAACGATAAGGATCTTAATGAAAAGCTTGCAGACAGGATACTTGAGATAAAGAAGATATCGAGAAAACATGCTCTGGAGATCGCGGGCGCAATTATAGTAGAAGCAAAAGCCACACTTAAGCCAGACGGTGAGTTACTTTCCCCGACAACGTCAGGTGTCACCATGGGTGAATTCGGAGTTGGTTCAAGGGGCCTGGGAGATTTCTATACACATGAAAAGATAGCCGAAGTAATTGGAAGAACATCAGCAGTGGTTGATTCTTCACATCTGGATGATTCTGGTGTTGTGCGCGCAGGTGGACAATATGTTGTGGTAACTATAGACGGTATGCATTCGCGTCTTTCTGACTTTCCCTTTCTTGCCGGTTTTCACGTCGCACGCGCTGCGCTGCGGGACATATACGTTATGGGGGCGCGCCCTGTGGCTATGCTTTCTGACATCCATGTGGCAGATGATGGCGATGTGGCAAAGATATTCGACCATATCGCAGGCATAACCACAGTCTCAGAGCTGACAGGCATACCCCTGATAACAGGCAGCACGCTGCGCATCGGGGGCGATATGGTCATCGGTGGGCGGATGACGGGCGGGGTGGGCGCTGTAGGTATTGCAGAGGATCTAACAGCACGCATTCAGGCAGCGCCCGGAGATATCATTATAATGACCGAGGGCGCTGGCGGTGGAACCGTATCGACCACGGCGCTCTATTACGGGATGCATAACGTTGTGGATGAGACAATTAATCTTAAGTTCATCGATGCCTGCGAAGCGCTTCTGAAAGCAGGACTTATCGAAAAGATACATGCTATGACAGATGTTACGAACGGAGGTGTGCGTGGGGATGCGAAAGAGATCGCAAGAACCGCAGGAGTTAAACTCATCTTTGAGGAAGAGAAGCTTCGCGCCCTTGTGAACAGGAAAGTCCTTGAAATGCTTGATAAGCTTGAAATAGATTATCTGGGCGTGTCGCTTGATTCGTTGTTGATCATTGCGCCGCCTGAACATGCCGATGTAATATTATCATGCATACGGAATAATGGAGTTGCTGCTGATATTGTTGGAAAGATCTCTAAGGGTGAAGGCGCAGAACTTATTATTGGCGGGAAAAGCCATGACTTTACACCACAGTTCAGGGAATCTGCTTATACCCCCATTAAAAAGCTTGTGGGGGAAAAGACACCAGGAGATTTTGAGAAAATGAAGAAAGCTGTGGACATAGCTGCGGCGCAGGCGATAGAAAAGAAGAAACATATAGTAGAACGGTTGCAGAGGGGCTGAAAATGCCACTATTTTGACGCCCCATGCCGTTTTCCTGGTTTTCAAAGTGTTTATATAGGTTAGAATAATAGTGAATCAAAAATTTACAATAAAAGAGGTAATTTATAATGGGCAGACGAAAGAAAATGGTTGAGCGCGTTGTAGTGCTGATGGATCAACCGGAGTTCATCCGGAATATTGGCACAGTAGCGCATATCGACCACGGCAAAACAACATTTTCTGATAATCTACTCGCTGGCGCTGGCATGATTTCTCAAGAACTGGCAGGCGAGCAGTTATTCATGGACTTTGATGAAGAAGAACAGAAACGAGGAATTACCATCGATTCTGCAACGGTTTCGATGGTGCATGAGTTTGATGGCAAGGAATACCTTATCAACCTCATAGATACACCAGGTCACGTTGACTTTGGCGGTGACGTCACGCGAGCAATGCGCGCGGTGGACGGTGCTGTTGTTCTTGTGGACGCAGTGGAAGGACCAATGCCACAGACCGAGACCGTTCTTCGACAGGCACTCAGAGAGAATGTCAAGCCGATACTTTTTATTAATAAAGTGGACAGGCTCATAAATGAGATCAAGCTCACTCCGCAGGATATGCAGATGAGACTTGGTCTTGTGATAGATAAAGTCAATAAGATCGTTAAGGGTCTGAAACCGGATGAATATGACAGATTGAAACTTGATCCCGTGATCGGTAAGGTAGCTTTCGGTTCGGCTCTTAATAACTGGGCGATAAGCATCCCGTACATGAAAAAGACAGGCATCACTTTCAAGGAAATTATAGAATATTGCCAGGCCGATAAGCAAGATGAACTTGCAAAGAAATGCCCGCTTCATGAAGTCATGAACGAAATGATTATAAAATTCCTGCCAAGCCCGGTGGATGCCCAGAAAGAACGTATAAAGGTCATCTGGCATGGGGATAAGGAAAGCGAGATCGGTAAATCTATGACAAATGTTGACCGAAATGGCAAAGTAGCTCTTATGATAACGGATATCACGACTGATCCACATGCGGGCGAGGTTGCCAGCGGAAGACTTTTCTCTGGCACACTTGAGCGGGGCAAGGAAATATTCATCTCAGGAATGCCCAATGCGAACAGGATACAGTCTGTAGGTATTTTCATGGGAGCAGAACGCATCGAAGTGGAAAAGATCCCTGCCGGGAATATAGTTGCACTGACAGGTCTTGGTGATGCGATAGTAGGATCGACCGCATCAACTGACAAGAATATGACGCCATTCGAGAGCATCAGGCATGTCAGTGAACCTGTAGTGACAGTAGCTGTGGAAGCAAAACACATGAAAGACCTGCCCAAGCTCGTTGAAGTGCTGCGACAGGTCGCAAAGGAAGATCCCACGCTCAAAGTAATGATCAACCAGGAAACCGGGGAACACCTGCTTGCAGGAATGGGCGAACTGCATCTTGAAGTTGTGGCAGGTAGAATAAAACGCGATAAGCATGTAGATATTACTACCTCAAAACCGCTTGTGGTTTACAGGGAAACAGTTTCATCGCATGCCGGACCAGTTGAAGGGAAGTCCCCCAACCACCATAACAGGTTTTATATCGAGGTAGAACCCCTGACGCCTGAGGTCATCGAACTTATTAAAAGCAATGGAATTTCGATGAGGCAGCCGGAAGTGGAGAGAAGGGATATCCTGATGAAAGCAGGGATGACCAAAGATGAAGCAAAAGGAATAACCCATATCTATGAATCCAATATGTTTATTGATATGACAAAAGGTATCCAGTACCTGAACGAAACAATGGAACTCATACTTGAAGGTTTTGAAGAGGTCATGAAGGCAGGACCGCTTACGAGGGAACCTGTAATGGGTGTGAAAGTCAAATTGATGGATGCAAAACTCCATGAAGACTCCATACACAGAGGACCTGCACAGGTTATACCTGCATCAAGACAGGCTACTCAGGCTGCAATACTCATGGCAGGAGCAACATTGCTTGAACCTTTCCAGAAAGTGTTCATCCATGTGCCCCAGGAACAGATGGGAGGAGCAATGCGAGAGATGCAGGGAAGACGCGGTTCTATTCTTGATATGCAATCAGAAGGCGATACCACTATTATCGAAGCAAAAGCCCCTGTGGCACAATTGTTCGGTTTTGCCGGTGACTTGAGGTCAGCGACAGAAGGTAGAGCAATGTGGAGCACGGAATTTGCAGGGTTTGAAACAATTCCTGGCAACATTCTCAACGATGTAGTAATGGATATCAGGAAGAGGAAAGGACTTAAACTCGAAATGCCAAAACCGAGTGATTTCATTGATTAAGAGATACTGTGAGTCCCCGCATTTCAATGAGGGGTTAACGGAAGGTTTAAAAACCAAAACAACAATACGGACACAAAACATTACTTCAAAAGAATTATAGGAGAAATATCATGGCAGAGAAACCACATTTAAATTTAGCAGTTATCGGGCATATCGACCACGGGAAATCAACCCTCGTAGGACGATTATTGTTTGAAACTGGCGCTGTGCCACCGCACATAATCGAAAAGTATAAAGAAGAAGCAAAAGCGAAAGGCAAAGAATCCTTCGTATTTGCATGGGTAATGGACTCTCTCAAGGAAGAGAGGGACAGAGGTATTACCATTGATGTTGCACATCAGAGATTTGATACCGCAAAATACTATTTTACCATCGTGGACTGTCCAGGACACAGGGACTTTGTCAAGAACATGATCACGGGCGCTTCCCAGGCAGATGCAGCTATACTTGTATGCTCTGGTAAAGATGGTGTTCAGTCACAGACCAAAGAACACGTGTTCCTTTCAAGAACCCTCGGTATCAACCAATTGATCATTGCTATTAACAAGATGGATGAGGTCAATTACGACAAAGCAAAATTTGAATCTGTAAAAGCTGAGCTTTCCACACTCCTTAAGATGGTAGGTTTTAAGCCTGACGAGATTCTCTTCATCCCGACATCTGCATTCAAGGGAGATAACCTCTCAAAACCAAGCGAGAACACCAAATGGTACACAGGACCAACACTTCTGGCTGCGCTTGACACGCTGAAAGTCCCTGAGAAACCAGTCACATTACCGCTTCGAATCCCTGTTCAGGACTCATATACCATCTCAGGTATCGGCACTGTTCCAGTAGGGCGTGTCGAAACAGGTAAGATGAAAGCAGGCGACAAGATCATATTCATGCCAGCAAAGGCAGTCGGTGAAGTCAAATCCATCGAGATGCATCACCAGGAAGTTAAAGAGGCCGTTCCTGGCGACAATATCGGCTGGAACGTGAGAGGCGTTGAGAAGAAGGATATCAGACGCGGCGATGTTTGTGGTCATACAGACAAACCGCCAAGCGTTGCTGATGAGTTCACAGCGCAGATCGTTGTTCTGCAACACCCATCCGCTATCGCAGCAGGATACACACCTGTTATTCACTGCCATACCGCTCAGTGCGCAGGCATGATCACGGCAATCCTGAAGAAGCTTGACCCCAAATCAGGTCAGGTAGCTGCTGAGAACCCTGATTTCATAAAAGCTGGCGATGCAGCCATCGTTGTTATCAAGCCTATGAAACCACTGTGTATCGAAAAGGTAAAAGAGATCCCGCAGCTTGGTCGCTTTGCGATCCGAGATATGGGTATGACCATTGCAGCAGGCATGGTCCAGGACATTAAGCTCCGCATTTAATCCCTTACCTTTTTAAAACGGTGTATATATGGCTCAAAAAGCAAGGATACGTTTATCAGGGACAAGTCCCTCTACTCTTGACGGGATTTGTGCCCAGGTCAGAGATATCGCTTCAAAGACCGGTGTTAGCATCTCAGGTCCAGTTCCACTTCCTACCAAAAGACTGGTAGTGCCGACCAGGAAAGCTCCTGACGGCGAAGGGAGCTCGACATGGGATCACTGGGAGATGCGCGTTCATAAAAGGCTTATCGACCTTGATGCTGATGAAAGGGCTTTGCGCCAGTTGATGCGCATTCAGGTGCCCAAAGATATCAGCATAGAGATCGTGCTGACGAGTTAAGAGCGAGAGCTTTTAACTATTTTTTTTATTTTTTAAGTATTATCTTTTTTATGGTATTGTTTATCTTGTGAGTTCCAATAATATTCTTTCAACTTCTTCCCAATTAAAACCAGTAATAGAAGCGACATTCATTATTTCTTGTTTTGAAATAGAACCAATGATCTTTTTGATATTTCCTCTATCATAGAACTCAAGCAGGTTCGATTTGATATCCCGAATTTCAACATCGGAAAACCAGAGAAGAGCGAAAATGTCTGCAATATCTTTCAATCTTTTATGTTCTTTATCCCGACCGATAACCGAGTTTAATTTTGTTGCTAACAAAACATGGGGTTTTGGAAGCCAGAGATTTTTTCCGAATGATTTTTCTATTGTCCTATTGGCTTTATTTCTGAACACCATTTCAATCATTGGTTCATCTATAGGGTTGAAATGAAAAACATCATAAAATTTTGGATGTATGATGTCAACAACCGGGTCTATGTATAATGGAAATATGAAATACTGTGGCGTTGTTTTCACTTCTTCTACGCTCAGTTCCTGTTCGGTTTCTATGTGAAACTCCTTTAAGTATCTGAATCCTACAGGCATGAAGCCAAGATCTTCCTCAATAGTTTGAAGAGATTTAGCAAATGTGGACTCATGCAGATCTTTCTCGCTCCAATCCTTTTCAAAATGAAACCCAAGGTCAATGTCCCTTGACCCTATGTAATCTCTGCCAGTTGCTTTCTTAAAATTCTTATTTACGTTATGGTAAACCGCCCATCCGCCTATCAGACAAATTGGTTCTTCAAGTCTGACAACCACTGTTTTAAGGTATTTATAAGAAATGTCTATTTCATGAGGTTCATACATTTTTCAATACCTTCTTTATAAGCAGTTCTGCAGCCTCAACACATACGCCCCCCTCGATCATCAGGTCAATGATCAACTGTGGCGTAGAAACTATTTTTAAACCATTCCTTTCAAATGACTTATAAAAAACATGCTCATCCGCAAGTAATAGCCTCATATTTCCTTTACCTACCAGTCCTTTTCTTGAGATCATATCATGCCACTGTTTCCAGTCTTCTTCTTTTATATAAACATCTATCCTGCTTGGAAACAAATAATTCTGGATGAGGTTTTCTGCCTTGTATGTGGTCAATGCGTAGGGTAATTTACTACTTTTGAGAAGTTTCAAAGGTTCTTTGACCATATACTCTCTGTATTTGCGCTTGATATTAACTGACTGCCAGTAGCGTAAAAGTGCAGGGTAATCAAGTACTCTTGTACCCTTTACCAGCCTCATTTCCTCCAGGTTCAAGAGAAATTTCCGCACCCATGGATAAGTTGCGCAAGTCAGTCTGGCAATTTTATATTTACTCATATCCCCACCAGGATTATTTGTGAGAACTCTGAGTATTCTATTTCTTACTTTTCCGCGCATGATTGTGAAGGTAACTTTAGGTGTTTATATAGCTTAACTATATAGTTAATTGAGGTTACTTATATACTTTGGTTTTATCTAAGTGACAGATTACAACTTATAATCAGTGAAATCTGTGAAATCAGTGTCTTCGGGACGTTTTTCAGACACAGATTTACAACGATTCTCACAGATTTTTGGTTGTATTCGGTCTAATATATGTGAGAAAAGCCTCTCAACATTCTCACTCCGTCCCTTCAGCCGCCGCCTCCACAGGTTCAGCTCTTGGCAGGTTATCCTCGATCTTCGGTCTATCCTTCCTGTAGTCCTTGATCCTCCTGATTATCACTTCAGCCAGGAACAGTATCAGAGCAGCCAGCAGGAAAGGCTCCTTTTCACTCTGCGGCGCCTCCACTGTCCTTGTAGCCTTCTCCTTTATATCCATGAAGAGCAGACCTTCCACCCCATCCTCTTCATACACGCGCCCACCGTTGGATTCGATGATGGTCTTAAGCTCATCGTTAAACCCGACATCCCTGTATTCTATGGGATAGTTCACAGCTATTCCGTATCCAGAGAGGTCGTGGAAACCCTCTTTATCCGGATTTATCGTGGTCTCATAGGTCGTTGGTCCAGTGCTTGATAGAGCAATATCCTTTTTATCAAACTGCACCTGCGGCACCGTGTTAGATCTAACTATGACCCTGCCCGGAGTCCCGCCCCAGATATCCTCAGCCTGCACCACCACCCCTTCCTTTCCGCGCGGATCACCTATTGCCCAGTTGATCATCCCTGATACCAGGCGGGAGTTCTCGCCGCTATATACAGCGGGCGCCCACATCGTCATGCCTGCGCCGTTGTCAGTGGTGAATGCGACTACTCTTCCCAGGCCGAAGCCCCATGTTGTGATGATAGGCTTTCCCTTTGTTGTTACTACAAGACGGTCTGCACCCAATTTTGGAGTCACGTCGTTGTATCCTGTTACTGAGGCTGTGATGTTAACGTATTTTGTGATGAAGTGGTTTGATTCGAGGGCTGCGATGGGATATTCATAGGTTACTTCGGGAGTCTCTGTAGTTGTCGGTTCAGGCTCAGCCTCAATTCCTATTACTACACTCGCTCGTTCATCTGGGTTCAAGACGATTGCTGAGTCGGCTCCAGCTACAATCGCAAGTTCATTATAAAGTTTTCCCGGTTCCTTTTTTGTTTCATATGACAAGAGTATCTGAAAAAAATGCATTTTTATATTCATGCTTTTCAGTTCCAATGCTGCGGCTTTTATTTTTTCAAAGTCAGATATGGCACTGTCCGGATCAATAATGCCATCTGAAAATACTATCACTTCTTTGGTACCACTTACAGAGTTCAATAACTCCTCGGCGGAAAGGAGACCTCTATCAAGGTCAGTCGGGTCAGTAAGTGAACTTGGAGTTATTTCTCTAATAAAACTTTCAAGTGCAGCCCTATTGACCTCTTTGCTCATCGTCAAAAGGGGTGAACTACTTATGTTAGCACCAAATGTCACAATCCCGACATTACTATCACGTGATATCTTCCGGACAATATTTATGGCATTTGCATCAATTAAACCAATGGCAGAGATGCCTGTCGTTGCATCCGATGAGAACATCGATCCTGAAGCATCTATAACAATAACAATATTCCTACCACCCTTGTACTCAGCAGCCCTTGAAATTATAGGCAGCATGGCTTCTACTGGCGAATTATTGTAATTCCCCTTATCATACGAGGCATCCCCTCCTACCACAACAAGCCCGCCTCCGCCTGCTACATAATTCTTGAGAGAAACAGCGCCGAGCATTCCTGCGCCCATATTATCTATTATTACAACCCTGTATTTTGACAGATCATCTGGAATAGAGCTTACTCGGTCAACAGCATACAGGCTTTCTACTATTTGATATAATGATGAGCCAGTATCATCGCTTATCACAAGCGCTTTTGGTTTTGGCACAACATATACCGCTTTATAGAATTTATTGTTCGTTGGGAACCAGTCATCGCTTTGTGGTGTTATTACAGCCTCTACCCTGTGCGTTCCCAGTGTCGTGAAGATATATGAGAACTGGATCGTCTTTAATTTTTCAGTCTGGACAACATTACTGCTCTCAGGCAGGCTCACTGGTTTATCATCTATTTTTACATCAAGCCTGTAACGCGCGTTATTCCCGGCCTGTCTTACAACGATATTGAACGTGTTCTCGTTCCCGAGGATAAGATTCTTGGCGCCTGCTATCTCAACGCTCATATCATTGTGCAGCAGTTTTTGATTAACAGCGAACACACGCGTTCCGCTCTTTGAGACAAACGTTATAGCATCAGAGAGATCTTTTCCATAATTTGCATTCCCATCGCTCACAAGCACGATATTGTTATTTTCAGACGCACCTATCACCTCGTCACCCACAGGCGAGGTCATGCCCGCGAACTTCTTAAACGTAGTGGGAGTCTTTGATTTTATGGCTTCATATATTATCTGACCCGTATCCTTCTTGAACAGGTCCATGCTCATAGTCTGGTCAGTGAGCACCGTGATCCTGGGGGCATCATCCTTCACTGTGGTTATACCCATGGTAAAAGGTGAAGCAAGCGCTATTATCAAAAGGCTGAGTATTATCACGCGCGAGAGAATAAGGTATTTTGAAACGCCTCGCCTTATAGCGTACAATCCTCCAAGAACAACCGGACTTATCAAAAGTAAAATAAGAGGACTTGCGAACTGAGGAGGGAAATCCATTACAGCTCACCTCTCCAGCGCAGATAATAAAGCTCCATTATAACAAGAATAATTGCAATAATAATAAGATAGATATCAAGGTTCTTCGGGGCGCGGACTATCTGTGTATTATATGATATCTCCTTCGTTTCAGATGGCTGAGCTATGATCCCGCCACCCGCAAGGTTTGATTCTTTTTCATCGTACAGGTTCACTGCCACCTCTTTATCAGGAAGACCATAGACCCCGACCTCATCAAGCAGCACGAGGTCTGTTGTTATGTTCTCACTTGGCGTTTTTACAGTCTCACGCACTGGCAACCTGATGTACTGTCCAGTCCTTGCATTATATTCATTAACGTCAAGGCTTCCAGTTATCCACTCAAGCATCTGCTTCCAGAAAAGCGGGTATTCTGGCAACGCATGGAAATCGTTCCATATCTTTGTATTGAGCGGGTCAAAGAAATTATCACCTGCAGGGTCGGCAAGACCTGAATATATCACTATCCCCTTCCCGTATTTCCAGTAAGCGAGCATCGGAGATTTATCCCCGCCTTCCACAAGCGTAATAGCACCTCTTTTAAGAGTTGCTTTGAAATGTTTCTTGACCTTTATCTTATCGATCCCGATATCCTCTGTTATTCTGCTTCCCCGCACAACGTTTAGAGAAGTTTCACCTGAGATCTCACCCAGTTCGACGGGCAGCATGTCCATATTAACAAGTTCCGGGGATGCTATCATGACTGCATTCTTACCAGCTTTTACATGATCTGAAAGGCTCTTTTCATTTTCAGTGGAAAGTGAGCCGCTCTCCATTACTATTGGATACGGCGACAGCGCAGGAATACTCCCCGTGTCCGTTCTCTGGACAGATACAAAAGGCGCAAGCTTCAACGCAATTATAGAAGGAACTTTTGAATTGTTAGTAACATAAAGGATGTCCTTTTTGATAGACACCGGTATTATTACATAGGCATCGTTGTCAACCCCGAGTGCATCTTTTGAATCAATGGAAATTTTTGTCTCCCCTGCATTCAGGGAGCTTATTGTGAAGTATTCGCTCGACTCTGGCTTAAAGTCACGACTTGTTGAAAGTACGTTCGCGCCATTTGTGGCAGCCTCAAGTTTCACTGACTGACCGGCTTTATTGAAATTGCGGACAACGACTTTGTAATCGCTCCCTTCGAACCAGCCGCCCACTATCCCGACATTGTCAGTTTGCCCTGTCACCGTTACAAAATCAACATTGATCCCATTAGCATGCGCAAGGCTCTTTGTTACTGCAGGATCTTCTCCAGTCCAGCTTGAAAAATCAGAAACCACAACCATCCTTCCTCCCTCAGGAAGCATCTTTCGCCCAAGCATCATGGCACCAGAAATGTCGGCAGTCGTGGCTTTTGCTTTTAATTTTTTCATGGTATCTGATGCACTCCCGGACGGGACTTCTTTAACAGCCATAACAGGTACATTCTCAGCAAGGATCACGGTGTTCTTTGCGCTCAGGAATTTATTTGCCTCTACCACTGCTTTTTCAAACCTCCCATCAGCCTGCATGCTTGCAGAGGCGTCAAGGATAATAACCGTGTGGCCTCCTCCCAATTCTTCATTCGCAATAATAAAGGGTTCTGCAACCGCAAGCGAGGTGAGTATCAGGACAAAAAGCTGGATAAGGAACAGGGGATCTTTCAGGAATTTTCTAAATACGTTAAGCCGCTTTTTCTTTTCAATGTCCAGCAGGAACATGAGCGAAGGAATTTTTATCTTAAGGGGTCTTGGACGCAGTAAATATATGATTATCAGTGGAATAATTGACAGAAGCGCGTAAAGCCCGATCTGGTTTGCGAACTGCACAGGATTGGTGAGGAGCGAGGTCAGTAGATCAGCCATTATTTCACCTTTTCAGCAGCTTCTCTCTTGTTTATGACCTGGAATATGGCTTCAAAGACCGGAATATCAGTTGTAACCGTGTGGAAATCAGCCCCTACCTGAATGCCTGGCTCTTTTATCTTTGCGATATGGTCAGCGAGGCGCTTCTGGTATTCAGTTCTAAGTCGCGGGCTTGCATAGATATCAAGTTTCTGATCGGTTTCAAGATCTATCAACCGTGCTTCGCCGCCAAGTTCAAGGTTTTTTTCCACAGGATCAAGCACCTGGATGAGCACAAGTTCATTATCCCCTAACCTGAAAATCGCATTCTTGATAGCGCTTGCATCCGCCATGAAATCCGAAATTACAATAACAAGAGACCTTGATTTAATGATGCTTGCATATTTTTCCATGCAGTAATCAAACCTTGTCTTTCCAGAAAGCTCAGTGCTGTTGAGAAGATCGATGGTCTGGGAGAGATAACGCCTTCCTCGCTTTGGTTTTGTGATATTTATCTCCTCAGCGAAAGTGGACACTGCGAACTTCTCGTTATCTTTCGTAACAAGATATGCAAATCCAAGCGCCAGCATAGCAGCATACTCGAACTTATTGCGAAAGTCCATGCTCTTGCTGGTATCAAGCAGGATATGCGTTGTGAGACTTTTTTCTTCCTCGAATTCCTTAACAAAGAGCTTCTCTGTGCGCCCGTAAACTTTCCAGTCTATGATCTTGAAATCATCCCCCTGCGTGTACTCCCTGTAACTTACAGGCTCCATTCCCCTGCCTTTCAATATTGAGCGACGGCTACCGCTGTAGGCAGTGGATACGCGCTTACGCACCATGAACGAGAAGCGGTCAAGTTCCTTGAAGAACGATGTGTCTATCATATGATTTCACTTTTCTGATTTATCTTTGGAACACGGATGACACGGATTGCACGGATACGCACGGATATAAGGTATCCGTGAAAATCCGTTTGATCCGTGTCATCCGTGTTCTAAGTCGCTGCTGTTGCTTATTTCCAAACTCTGACAATAAATGCATATAAAATCTTTGCGAACTTTGCGTTCTTTGCGGTGAATTAATTAAATTACTATCAATATCATCACCAAATGTACGCTGAATTCCAGATTCAATAAATCTGCGTTCATCTGCGTTTATCTGTGGCTTATTATCTTTCTTAGCCTTAACAGTCATTCGCATACATTGATTCCTTATAAAATTTTTCAAATAAACCATTATCTATTTCATGGATTTCAGAATATCGGCAACCACCTGGTCAGTTGTCATTCCTTTTCGCTCTGACTCAAATGTGAGTATGACGCGGTGTCGAAGCACAGGATATGCCATTGCATCGATATCCTCTTCACTCACATAATTCCGCCCTTTCATTAACGCCCTGGCTTTTGCTGCAAGGATTATACCTATCGAAGCGCGCGGGGATGCCCCGTACTCGATATTCTCATTCTTTGCCCGTGTCTCAATAACGATACTAATAGCTCTGCTCTTTATATCCTCTGCGATCGGCACATCGCGCGTGAGCTTCTGAAGATCAAGCACCTCGTTCTTGGATATCACCTTGTCCACCGAAGGAATGATGTTCTTGGTATATCGGTTCACGATCTCGTTCTCTTCCTCTGGATTGGGATAGTCCATCAGTATCTTGAGAAGGAACCTGTCCAGTTGCGCTTCAGGTAATGGGTATGTTCCTTCCATTTCGATCGGGTTCTGTGTGGCAAGCACAAAGAAGGGCTTGTCCAATGGATAGGTCTTATTGCCCACAGTGACCTGCTTTTCCTGCATCGCCTCAAGCATTGCGCTCTGCGTCTTGGGCGAAGCCCTGTTTATCTCATCCGCGAGCACGATATTTGCGAACACAGGTCCGGCTTCGAAACGGAACTGTTTTTTCCCGCCAATATCTTCTATGATATAAGTTCCCGTTATATCAGAAGGCATCAGGTCAGGAGTACACTGTATCCTGCTGAATTTCAGGTCAAGCGCCTTTGAAACCGTGCTGATCGTGAGTGTCTTTGCCAATCCTGGATTGCTTTCAACGAGCGCATGGCTATTGCACATGATCGCAATAAGAATCTGCTCCACAGCTTCGCGCTGCCCCACTATGACTTTCCCTATTTCTTCGAATAGTTCTTTGAATATCCTGTTTGAGCTTGTATATGTCTCATTACTCATTATTATACCTCTATTTTTTAGATCTGACTCCTTTCAACCGCATATTTATTGATAAGTTGCTTTTCTGTTTCTGTTTTTTTCATGAGGAGGCTGTATCCTCCATCAGATACATTGGAACCCAGAATGTCCACAGGGAATGCTGCTGATTTTATGAACTGGTTCTGGGTCTGGCTTACATCTTTCAGTTCATAACCCTGTTCATAGCCAGGGAAAATCGTCAGGTCTATGTTCTTACCTTCAATAGTGGCGATTTTTGGCTTGGTCTCAATCCCACCTGCTTTTCCGAATTCTTCCGGGTTTCCAGTCTCTTCCTGTATATCGTTGTTGCCATTGCCTGTTATCGTTTTTCCAATATCTTCAATTGTTTGCACTGGTATCGCATATGTCCCCGGATTCTGAGCAATAATAAGTGTCCCTGAAAGGAAAATAATAGTAATAACAAGTCTTGAGATCAGATTTCCAGTTGTCAGGATTTTTTCCGAGGATACTTTATCAAGCCCCTCCGACACCTCGCTTTTCAGAGCATCCAGGATTATGTTGCTCTCATCCCTGTTATCATAAGCTGTCCTGAGTTTCTCTTTCAGTTCTGAGAATTTTTTTTCAATCAATAGATACAGGTTTATTTTCCTGTCTTTTCTGTGAAGCAAAAAAGCGATGCCTGCACCAATGAACAATGCTAGCGCAGGAGGAATGAAACTGACCGGGAATGGAATGTAGAAAGTGGTCTTGTTCAGGAAATATTCCATGTTAATGATAATAAAAATTGAGAAAAATATGCTGAAAATGGCGACCATATCAAGTAAGAATAGCAGCTTCATCCGGCTGAATATCCCGGACTTTAGTTTCTGGAGCTTGACCAAAAATTCGTCCATTCAGTCACCTTCTCTGGCTTTATGCGTCTTATTTATATTAAGGCTTGGGATAATCGAAACCTATTTCTATCCTTAACCTTATTTCGGACATCATCCCACGGTGTCAGGCGGCTGTTTCCGAAGGATAGATATACGATGCCGACGATGATACGTCCCCTGTGTGCCCAGATAGCTCAGCCTGGGAGAGCGCCGCGCTGAAGACGCGGATGTCCCCGGTTCAAGTCCGGGTCTGGGCACTTTATAAAAAGTTTTATGCCAGTCGATGAAATAAAGAGGTAAGACTCCGAAGGAAAAAACATAAGTAGTTATGAGATAGAAAAGCATTATGCCAGTCAAATGCCACAACATATCCGTTACCGGCAATGTACAGAATACCAGGTTTATATCTGCTGTTGAATATACAGGGCAATTCTTGGGTCTATCTGGTGTGGTTTTTAATGACAAAGATGGTGGGGTCGTGATTTTGTGTTGCGGCGAGGATATCGTGGTGGAAAAGTTTACTCAGAAAATTAAGTCAATGTGGGACGAGATTGAAGATATAAATGATCGGATTTTGTCAGCGTGCATTGATCTACCAGATCCCTTTGCACATACAGATGCTGACGAATGAAATCGACGCAGATAAATAAAGTGCGCAAATTTGATTTCACGGATATCATGATCTGGGGAAGCGTACGGCCAGAAAGTTCATGATTCAGATGGAAAAGCTACTGGATAAGACCAGGACTGAAGAGGGTGTTTAGTTAATTTAATAACCTCACAGGAATTCTAAGGGGAATATCATTCAAGAGGAAAACACATGACACAATACAAAATCCCGGTTATCCCCGGCGACGGGATAGGTCCAGAGATCATAAAAGAAGGGCGCAAGGCGCTTGAAGCTGCAGGCGAAAGGTTTGGTTTTGACATAGACTGGATCGAATACCCGCATGGTGCAGACCACTACCTTGAAACAGGAGAACTCATCTCTGAAGATACTCTCAAGGAACTCTCCAAATACAAAGCAATATATTTTGGCTCCATAGGCGATGAGAGAATAAAGCCAGGCGTTCTGGAAAAAGGCATCCTTCTTACCATACGCTTTTATCTTGACGAATATGTCAACCTTAGACCTGTTAAACTGCTGGAAGGTGTCTGGACCCCGCTCAAAGACAAGACAGCAAAGGACATTGATTTTGTTGTGGTTCGTGAGAATACGGAAGATTTCTATATCGGCATCGGTGGACGCGCTAAGAAGGGCAAAAGCAAAAAAACGCTTGAAGTCGCGCGCAACCTCTACAATGTGAAATTCGGGCTGGATATCAGTTCAGACAGTGATGAGATCGGTTACCAGCTTGGTCTTATCAGCAAAGAAGGTACACGCAGAGTCATACGATATGCTTTCGAGCTTGCACAGCAGAGGAAAAAGCACCTGTCCTCAGTTGATAAAGCCAACGTCCTTTCAGATATCTATGGCTTCTGGAGAGAGGAGTTCACCTCGATCGGCAGCGAATATCCTGATGTAAAGACTGATTTCAATTTCGTGGACGCAATAACCATGTGGTTCGTGAAGAATCCCGAATGGTTCGACACAGTTGTGGCGCCTAACATGTTCGGGGACATTATCACAGACCTTGGCGCAATGATCCAGGGCGGTCTTGGTCTTGCTCCAGGTGGGAATATAAATCCTGAAGGCACAAGCATGTTCGAACCTATACACGGAAGCGCGCCGAAATATAAAGGATTGAACAAAGTGAACCCGATCGCTACTATCTGGGCAGGAGCGCTACTGCTTGACCAGATAGATGAAAAAGAAGCTTCATCCGCGATAGTAAGGGCGATTGAGCAGAACCTTGTGACCGGGGAAGTTAAGACATATGACCTTGGAGGTTCTAATACCACTTCTGACGTCGGTGATGATATTGCACGGTTGATAAAGGAGAGTTAGAAAAATAAGAGACCACAGAGTCAGCTATGAACCTTCGGTACATAGATGAACATGAAAAAAACAACGAACTAGTACGAACTAAAACGAACTCAGGTGGCGTGAGTTCGTCGAGTTCGTTGTGTTCGTTGCTATTTTTTTCATACCAGGACTCAGAGAAAATCTAAAATGCTCTGTGCACTCTGCGTCCTCTATGGTTGATTTTTTACTTCCGCTCATATATTATGATGGAAGATAATAATCTAATACAAACTGGGCTGAACAATGTTTTTTCTTTTTTTACCAAGGATGGTTCAAAAAGATTAGTCACAAAAGCTCTTGTCGGGGTGCAGGGTGAAAAGACCATAAAAGTCAGGAATGCAGAATACCGCATCTGGGATCCTTATCACAGCAAGCTTGCAGCCCTTATAATTAAAGGCGCCAAAATACCTTTAAAAAAGGATTCTGCTGTGCTGTATCTGGGCGCTTCCAACGGGACTACGGTAAGCCATGTTTCCGATATTGTGTCAGAGGGGACGGTCTTTGCTGTTGAATTTTCACCCCGTGCAATGAAAGACCTTATAAGAACCAGCACACCCAGGAAGAATCTCATCCCGATACTTGCAGATGCCAGGCATCCAGATGCATACAGGAACATGGTCACTGAGGTTGACATGATCTATCAGGATGTTGCACAGCGGGAGCAGGCAGAGATAATGATCAGGAACGCAGAACTTTTTCTTAAGAAGAGGGGCTGTCTTGTCCTGATTATAAAAACAAAGAGCATCGATTCTATTAAAAATACAGACGAAGTGAGCCGTATCGAGATAACAAAGCTTGGGGGGCTTTTCAAAGTTATTGGGACGATGAATTTAGAGCCTTTTCATTCAGACCATGTGGTTGTAATAGCGCTAAAAGTATTCTGAATTATCTTGATTTTAAAAAAAAAAGGTTGAAGGGATTTCTCCCTTCATTTGATATTATTTATTTTCTCTGTCTGAGGACGAGGAAGGCTACTGCGAGTAATCCTGCGATTGCAAAGATTGCTTCAAAGCCTGGCTCTGTCTTCTTGGTTGTTGCTGCTGCTGCTGCAGTTGTTACTGCTGCTGCTGCAGTTGTTTCTGTCACAGGTGGTGTGGTCACAGTTACGTTGGTTGCTGGAGTCTTCCCAGGTGTTACACCTGCTGTTACGCCTGGTGTACCGCTTGGTGTTACTACTCCACCTTCTCCAACGATCTGGTATTCAACCATTGGGAAGAACCTTACAGTTGTGCTATCTGCTACACTGAACTTCATGTTGCCCATGATGTCAGTTACTGAATTCTGTGATAGACTGACTGCACTGTCTTTGTTCTGCAAATTAATTTCTTTGTCAGAAGCACCATCATCCATAACCTCCATGACTCCATACTTATCA